>NZ_DASVWK010000346.1:0-1602 GCF_036389735.1 Archangium sp.
CCGCCTTCTTGGCGAAGTTACCGATGCTCTTGAACGCCTTGCCGATGCCCTTGATGAAGCCCATGACTGACTCTCTTTTGGAAGGATGAGTGCTACGTTGAAGGGATTATCGGGCGCCGCGCTTTGAAGTTGTCTGCGGCCTAATGTTTCGAGAAAGCCTCGTGGAATCAAGGGTTTAGCGAGGGGCTCTCCACGGGACGCACGCAGGCGCGCCGCAGGGTGCTGATGAGCGGGCGGAAGCGGCGCAGGAAGTCTCCAGGGCCCGCGTTCCCGTTCGTGACGATGCCCACCGCCAGCCCGGTCGCGTGGTCGCCGAATCCGAGCGTGCAGAAGGCGCCGGCATGGCCGAAGCAAGCGCTGGTGGCCCACGCCCCGTAGAAAGAGGGCCAGGGCGCGCCCACCAGGAAGCCACGGCCCACACAGAGGGGGAGCCGGTTGCTGCGATCCACGCCGAAGACGGCTCGTGCGGTATAGGCGCGCACGGTGCTCTCGGCGAACAGCCGCTGCCCGCTCCGGGTGACGCCTCCTCGGACGAGCACCTCGTAGAGCGCAGCGAGGTGGGCGGCATCCGTCCAGAGGCTCGCGCCGGGGACGAAGGCCGTCAGCACCTTCGGTGAGTTGTAGCTCGTCTCGAGTTGGACACTGACGTCCACCTCGTGCACGCGCACGGCGCGGGAGCCCACCCAGTAGCTGCGGGCCACCCGCGACGCGTCCGCGGTGCTTCCCTGAAAGCTCATGCCCGCGAGGCCCGCGGGGGCGAGCAGCTCGCGCTCGCAGAAGGAGGGCAGGGGCTCCCCTGTCACGCGCCGGACGACCTCGGCGAGGATCCACCCGAACTCGTTGGGGTGATACGCCAGCGTCCCCCGAGGGTAGCGGGGGACGGCCCGCACCAACGCATCCACCACGGCGTCCCAGTCCGCCCACCGCTCCCAGGAGTGGATGAACCCGGGGAGGAGCACGCCTCCTCGGTGCGTCAGGACATCGAGCAGCGTGATGGCCCCCTTGCCGTGAGCCGCGAACTCCGGGAAGTAGCGTGCCACCGGAGCCGCGAGCTCCACCTGCCTCGCCTCCTCCAGCCGCGCGATGGCGAGTGCCACCAGCGGCTTGCTCGCCGAGAAGACATTGAAGCGCGTCTCGGGCGTCACGGCGGCCCGCGGCTCCTCCCGCCGGAAGCCCCGTGCAAGCCCCACCGCGAGGTTGGCGACGCAGCGGCCTCCCCGGCGTACGACGAGCTGTCCTCCTGGGAAGGCGCCACGGGCCTGCTGCTCGCGAAAGAGCGCCAGCGCGCGTTCAAGCCTCGCCGCCTCCATTCCAGCCGAGGCGGGGGCCTCCAGTGGCTCATGTGGGAAGACGATGCTCATGAAGGCCCTCTTCAGCTCACGGCAAGGCCGCCGGGAGAGGAAAAGAAAAAAGGGTGCACGCCCGAGAGCGTGCACCCCTTGAAGTGAAGCGGAAGCGGGTCGATCAGGCGGCGCGCAGCAGGCTGGCGGCCTTGAACGCCGCGAACTGGGCCAGGTTGTACTTGTCGCCCTGGGCGGCGGGGGACGCGTCGCCCTTGCGCGAGCTCATCAGGCCCTTGACCAGGTCCAGGACGCCGCCGGT
>NZ_DASVWK010000347.1:0-2193 GCF_036389735.1 Archangium sp.
GGAGCCGGTCGCGCTGACGTCGGCGCACGGAGGAAGAGGTGTCCCCGGTGCGGCTCTCCACGGTGAGGTCGGTCTCGAGGGCGACGAGGGGGGCATTGAGCGCGAGCTCGATGTCCCGGGAGATGGCGCGCAGGGGCGTGATGTAGAGGATTTGGAGCCCCTTCTGTCGGTGGTGGGCGACGTCGGCGAGGGGGCCGATATAGGCGGCGTAGGTCTTCCCAGCGCCGGTGGGGACGTGAATGAGACCACTCTCGCCCCGGGCGTACGCGTCCCAGGCCTGGCGCTGAAAGGGAAACGGCTCCCACCCTCGCGCCCGAAACCAGGAGAGGAGCACCTCGCCCTCTCCCCCCGGGAGAGGGGACGGGGGGGAGGGAACACGGGCCCGTCTCGCACCCCGAGCGGGCCTACGCGGGGACATGGAGCAGCTCCTTCAACCGGTCGAGCGAGTCCGCGTCCTGGGGCGCCTTGTCCACGCGCCACCGGGCGATGCGAGGGAACCGCAAGGCAATCCCAGACTTGTGCCGGGGAGAGGCGGCGATGCCCTCGAAGTGCAGCTCGAAGACCTGGAGGGGCTCGACGGAGCGGACGGGCCCGAACTTCTCCCGCGTATGGGCTCGAATCCACCGGTCCAGTCGACCAATCTCCTCGTCGGTGAGCCCCGAGTACGCCTTGGCGATGGGGAGCAACTCCTCTCCATTCCAGACAGCGAAGGTGTAGTCCGTATACAGAGAGGCGCGCCGTCCGTGCCCGGGATGCGCGTAGAGAAGAATGGCATCCACGGTGAAGGGGTCGATCTTCCACTTCCACCAATCGCCGCGCTTGCGGCCGTGCTGGTAGGTGGACTCGAGCCGCTTGATCATGAAGCCCTCGACGTTGCGAGCACGGGACTCATGGCGGACCTGGGCGAGACCCTCCCACGAGGACGCGTCGACGGAGGGGGACACGGGGAACAGGGGCCGGTCGCGCAGCAGCGCCTCGAGCCGGGCGCGGCGCTCGCGAAGGGGAACCGAGCGCACGTCCTGCCCGTCCTGTTCGAGCAGGTCATACACCATGAAGGCGGCGGGGGCCTCGGCGAGCACCTTGGCGGTGAGCTTCTGCCGACCGATGCGGCGCTGGAGGAGGCTGAAGGGAAGGGGCTGCGCGTCGGCGTAGGCGAGCACCTCCCCATCGAGCACGGTGCCATCCGGGAGGGAGGCGGCGGCCTCGGCGATCTCCGGGAAGCGCTCGGTGATGAGCTCCTCGCCGCGGCTCCACAGGTAGACACCCCCCTGACGGCGGATGAGCTGCCCGCGGATGCCGTCCCACTTCCACTCGACGAGCCAGTCACCGCGCTCCCCGAGCTGCTCGACGGGCTGCTCCAGGGGGCTGGCGAGGTAGAAGGGATAGGGGCGCGAGCGGTCCCCATCGGAGACATCCGGGGCGAGGAGCTGCTCGAAGAAGGCGCGCGAGGGGGCCCAGGTGCCCATCAGCCGATGGGAGACGGCGGCGGGAGGAAGCCCCGCGCGCTGGGCCAGGGCGCGAACGACGAGCGTGTCCGAGACGCCGACGCGCAGCTCTCCGGTGAGCATCTTGTTGAAGAGGAACAGCTCGCGGCGGGGGAGCACGTGCCACCAGCCGGTGACGCGCTCGCGCTGCTCGGCGGTGGAGAGGCCGGCGAGGGGCAGCAGCCGCTCCTCCAGCCAGCGGGACAGGGGCAGCTCCTCGGGCTGGGGAGGGGTCTCGGCCTGGTCGAGCAGGAGGGCGATCATCTCGGCGAGGTCGCCCACCTGGGCGTAGGCCTCGTCGAAGAGCCACTCGGGGGTGCCGGTGAGCTCGCGGACCCAGTCGCGCAGGGCCTTGGGGGGCACGAGCCGCTTGAGGCGGCGGCCGGTGAGGAAGAAGAGTCCCCACGCGGCGTCCTCGGCGGGCGTCTCGTGGAAGTAGGCCACCAGCGCGTCCACCTTGGCGTTGGTGGAGGTGGTGGAGTCGAGCGCGTCGTAGAGGTCCGCCAGTCGCCGCACGCGTCAGCCCTCCGTCTCGTCCGTCTCGCCCTCGAAGGGAGTGGCGAGGGGTGCCGCGTCGAGGCCCTCGTGCTCGCGCAGGTAGCGCGCGAGCACCTCGCTGTAGCCGTGGGTGGCGAGCACGCGCGAGGCGCCCGTGTCCTTCACGGTGCGCAGGAGGCTCGGCCAGTCCGCGTGGTCGGAGAGGACGAAG
>NZ_DASVWK010000348.1:0-3442 GCF_036389735.1 Archangium sp.
TGCGGTTGACGGCGAGCAGCTCCGAGGAGACGGCCTCCGGGAAGCCCAGGCGCAGCAGCTCCACGGCCGCGATGAAGTGCGGATCCTTCTCCATCGTCCCCGCGTGCAGGGGCCACGGGGCGCGGCGCTCCTGCCGGGTGAAGTCCAGCTGGGGCTCCACGCGCTTCATGCGCTCGGGCTCCAGCTCGCCCAGCATCGTGCGCGCCATCAGCCCGTAATAGGTGGCCGGGTGCTCCACCGCGAGCAGCTCGAAGAGGTCCGCGGCGCCCTTCTTGTCACCCTTCTCCTGGAGGGTGCGCGCCCGCCAGTACCGCGCGCGCTCCAGGTCGTACGTCTCGTCCGCTTCGGCGAAGCGCTTCTCGATCTCCTGGAGGCTGGCGATCCCACCGCCCTCCACCTTCAGCGTGCGGGCGATCCAGAAGTCCTTGAAGAGCGCCTCGCCGAGGAAGTCGCCCTGGGGATAGAGCTTCGCGAGCTCCTGGAGCCGCTGCGAGGCGAGCTCCAGCCGGCCCGTCTTCACGTACAGGTCCGCGGCGTAGAAGAGCGCGTCGTCGGCGAAGGAGTGGTCCGGGAAGTCGCGGGCGATCCGCTCGTACGTCTCGGGGCCCTTCGCCTGGTCGACGATGGAGCGCGAGGAGCCGAGCACGTAGAGGGCGCGCGGCAGCAGATCGCGATCCTGGCACTTCTCCACCACGGGGGTGAGGGCGGCGATGGCGCGGGTGTGCTGGCGCTCCTTGCGCTGGCCCTTGCCGTAGGCGAAGTGGGCGCGGCAGGCGAGCGCGTCCGGCAGCTTGAGCGAGGGCAGCAGGGGCTCCAGCACGTCGAGGCCCTGGCGGTTGCGGTTGAGCTCGATGAGCTGCTCGCCGCGCGTCACCTTCATCGCCACGGGCGCCTGCTGACCCTTGAGACGACCCTCGGCCTGCTTGGCCAGGGGCGTGAGCGGGTGTGAGGCCCACAGGCGCCAGAGGAACTCGCGCTCGCGGGTCTTGTCCTTCTTCTCGGCGGCGATGTCGGCGCTGGCCAGGAGGGCCTCGGCGGCGACGTTGCGGCCCCACGAGGGCGAGGTGCGGTTGGCCAGGGGGGCGAGCGCCGCGAGCGCGGCCTCCGGATCCTTCGCCTTGCGCAGCACGCGACCGAGCGCCAGGCGGGCGTCGGCGTACAGCCGGGAGTCCTCGGACACCTGGGCGAGCAGCACGCCCGCGTCGCCAAAGCGCCCGAGCGACTCGAGGGCCACGCCAGCGTGGGTGAGGCAGCGGTCGCGCAGCGCGGGGTAGTCCTCGGCCAGGACGGTCATCTCCGCGGCCGCGCGCGCGTCATCCCCGGCGCGCACGGCGCTCAAGGCACGCAGGTAGCGCACGGGCAGCGAGTCGCCCTCCTTCTCCAGCAGGTCACGGGCGCGGGTGTAGAAGCCCTTGTCGAAGGCCTCCTTGGCCTCCTTGCGCTTGCCCTGGGCGAAGTACGGGGCCAGGTCGTCCAGCCCGTAGTTGCGGCCCTTGAAGACACGGGGCTCGGCGGGCTTGGGTGGGGGCGCGTCGGGGAAGGCCGGGTTGAGCACCTCCACATACCCTGGAGGCATCACCCCCTTGTCCGCGTCCGGAGGCGGAGAGAGCTGGGCCTCGGACGGCGCGTTCTCCGTGTAGGTCCGAGGCGCCGCGGATGGCTCCTCGGAGGCGGGCGCCTGGGCGAAGGCCAACGAGGCGGCGGCAGCGGCAGCGGCAAGCAGGGGGACGAAGGCTTTCATACGGGAAGGGCCCTCAGGTGATGCGCCGGGGCAGCCCCGGAGACAACTGGAAGCAGGTGAAAAATTTCCGGGAACGAACGGAGGTTAGACTGGCCACCACGCATGGACATCCGCACACAGAGCGCGCTCCTCGCATCCATCATCGGTCTGGCGCTCGGCTTGTCCATGTTGTTGAGGGCGGGGCGTCCACGGGTGCTCACGCTCTACTCCGTCTTCGCGTTGACGGTGGGCGGGTACTACCTGTCCAGCTTCTTCCACAGCCTCCTCGCGCATGTGGAGGCGCCGTGGGTGTCGCGGGTGGCGGTGGGTGCCACCATTCTACTGGCTTCGCTGGTTCCTGGCGCCGCAGTGGCCTTCTTCCTCGAATTCTTGGGGGTGAGCAAGGGTACCCATCTGCTCGGCCGGCGGCTCGCTGTGCTCTCCGCCGTCTTCGGTCTCGCGGTGGCCGTGTCGCCTCTCGCACAGAAGGGCTGGGCCCGCGTCGCCATGGGCGCCTGGGTGCTCGCTGCCCTGCTGGGTTCGGTTTCGTTGCTGCTCCATCGAATGAGCACCAGCGAGTCGCGGATCGAAAGGCTGCGGCTCACCTACCTGGCCATTGGCGCCGGGGCCTCCATCCTCTTCTCGGCGTTGGATCTGCTGGCGCTCGACGGCCTGCCCTTCCCCACCCTGGGGCCCGTCTTCACCACGCTCTACCTCTTCTTCCTGGCGCAGACGCTGCTGCGGCTGCGGCTGATGGACCTGCACGAGCTGCTGGGGAAGATCGCCTCGCAGACGGTGCTGGCCACCATCCTCGCCGCCGTCTTCACCGTGCTGACGGTGTGGGTGGACGAGAACAACACCTCGCTCTTCCTCTTCAACACGGTGGTGGCGGCCTTCGTCATCCTCATCCTCCTGGAGCCCTTGCGCGCCAAGGTGGAGGAGCAGGTGGTGGCCATCTTCTTCCGCGAGCGCTTCGAGCTGCTGCGGGTGCTCGGCAACGCCCGCGCGAGGATGGCGGGCGTCATCCAGATCTCCGAGCTGGCGCGCATGGTGATGGACGCGCTGCACGAGTCGGGTCGCATCACCCACGCCTCGCTGTACCTGCTGGCCGAGGACAGGCCGGGCTACCGGCTGCTGGACGCGCGAGGGCCTGCGCCGGTGAGCTTCCTGGACACGGGCGCGGCGCGCGGCGTGCTGTTCGCGGTGGCCTCGGGGCAGAAGGCGGTGCTGCTGGAGAACGTGGAGCGGCGCATCGCGGTGCTGCGCCAGCAGGTGGTGGAGGGCAAGCGCTTCCGGGACGAGCTCAAGCGGCTCAACGACACGCGTGCGGCGCTCCTCCAGATGAAGGCCGGCATCACCGTGCCGCTGCTGGGCAACGACCGCGTCATCGGCTTCCTCAACCTGTGGGACGAGCGGGTGCCAGAGGCGTACGCCTCGGATGAGATCGCCCTCATCCTGGAGGTGGCCGAGCGCCTGGCCACGGCGCTGGAGAACTCGAAGCTGTACGAGAAGATCCGCGAGCGCGACCGCCTGGCGGCGCTGGGTGAGATGGCGGCGGGTCTGGCGCATGAAATCCGCAACCCGCTGGGGGCCATCAAGGGCGCGGCGCAGTGCCTGGATCCAAAGCGGCTACCCGGCGAGGAGGGCGAGTTCCTGGAGGTCATCGTCGAGGAGGTGAATCGCCTGAACGGGGTGGTGTCGGCGTTCCTCGACTACGCGCGC
>NZ_DASVWK010000349.1:0-10039 GCF_036389735.1 Archangium sp.
GGGCGTGGTGTTCCTGCGTGAGCGGCTCACCGGGACGCAATGGCTCGCGCTCGTCTTCGTGAGCGCCGCGTCCGCGGGGGCCGCTCTCACCGCGCGCCGCGTGGCTCCGCCGGTGGAGGCCTGAGAGCCATGACGCTCGGCGCGGAGGGGGGCTCCGCGTCTCCGGGACCGTGCCTTCTCCGAACGAGTTCGTTTCCTGGCCAATCACTCACCGTGCCCACTTGCTGGATCCAGTGAAAAGCCGCTTTGCCACCGATCCAGGTCAACATAGGCGTCCGATCGTTGTCTATTGGTATTGCCGCCCCTCTCCCCCCTCTACTCGCCAACGCAGCGCTTGCGGCCCTTCTCGCTCCTGCACTAGAACAGTTCGGCAACACAGAGGGGGGAATCCACATGTCATTTTGGAACTGGAGCAGGCGTGCCGCATCTCTCGTGGCCACGCTGCTGGCCGTCAGCATGCTCTCCGCATGCGACAACCCGGGCAGCACCGCGTCGAAGAACGCGCGCGCGGAGATCAAGGTCCTGCTTCCCCAGGGGCTCGACAGCACGGACGTAGCGCGGCTCGGCGTCGTGGTCGAGGGTCCTGGCATCGCCACACCCATCGCCGTCGAGCTGGGGCGGAACGGCTCGGCCTGGGAGGGCGTCGTCAACGACATCCCCGCGGGCGCCGACCGGCTCTTCACCGCCACCGCCTATGACTCGGGCTCCATCGCCCTCTACAAGGGTCAGGCGGGTCCTCTCTCCATCCTTTCGGCCAGCACGGCGAGCGTCGCCATCGTGCTACAGCCGGTCAATCCGCTGCCGCCCTTCGAGAACGTGGCGCCGCGGATCGAATCCCTGGCGGTGTCCTCCAATCCGGTGCAGCCGGGTGGCACCGTCACCCTGACGGCCCGGGCGTCCGACTCCAACCCGAGCGATACCTTGAGCTACACCTGGAGCGCGCCCGCGGGCACCTTCGGCTCCCCCACCTCCGCGACGACCTCCTTCACGGCCCCCGCCAACGAAGGCGTGCTGCGGCTCCAACTGGAGGTGAAGGACTCGAGGGCGGCGAGCGCCACCATGGGTCTGGACCTCCACGTGCAGAACCCCGGGTCCGTCGGAAACGCCGTGGTGTCGGCCAGCTTCAACACCTGGCCGTCCATCTCCTTCATGACGGGGACCCCGTCTCCCCTGGTGCCCGGCGTGCCCACGAAGCTGTTCGCCTCGGCCACCGATGCCGATGGCGATGCCTTGAGCTTCTCTTGGAGCAGCGGCAACTGCCCCGGCTCCTTCGATACCTTGAGCAGCCCCCAGGTCGTCTTCACCCTGTCCCCGCAGTCCTCCACCAGCAGCTGCTCCTTCCAGGTGCTGGTCTCCGATGGACGCGGGGGCCAGCAGAAGGGCACCCTCATCCTGCACATCGGCGACAAGGCCGCGCCCGCCGCGCCCGTCGCTCGTCCAGGCACTTCACGCACCGTGCTCAGCCGCAAGCCGGTGACGTTGGACGGCAGCGAGAGTTCGGCCTCGAACGGGGCGCTCCTCACCTTCGCCTGGTCCTTCGTTTCGCGCCCCTCGGGCAGTACCGCTGCGCTCTCGGACCCGACCGCGATGAAGCCCACCTTCATTCCCGACCTGGACGGGGACTATGTCGTCCAGTTGGTCGTCAGCGATGGCGACCACCTGTCCGCGCCAGCGACCCTCGCCCTGACCGCCCAGAACCGGGCGCCGGTGGCCAACGCGGGCGCCGACCTCGTGGTCTCCGTGGGCTTCACCGTGAGCCCGCGAGGGCAGGGGAGTGACGACAATGGCGACACCCTCTCTTTCACGTGGACGCTCACCCGCAAGCCCACGGGCAGTACCATCACCTTGAGCGGGGCCAACACCCCGGCGCCCTCCCTCAAGCCCGATCTCGAGGGCCTCTACGAGCTGTCGCTCGTGGTGGATGACGGCCTCGTCGCGAGCCCCGCCGACACGGTCGTCATCTCGGCCGAGCGCCCCATCACCCGCGGGCTCAGCCACCGCGTCCTCGACGCCGAGTACAGCAAGGCGCTCGACCGGGTCGTGATGGTCTCCACCAACCCTGACACCCTCTACCTCTACAACCCGCTGACGCACACCGAGACCTCGGTGGTGCTGCCCTTGACGCCCACCTCCGTCAGCGTGGGACCGGACGGAAAGTTCGCGGTGGTGGGCCACGACGCGTACATCTCCTACGTCGACCTCTCCACGCCGGCGCTACTGAAGACCATCCCGGTGAGCGCGGACGTGTTCGACATCGTCCTCGCCGGCAATGGCTATGCCTATGTCTTCCCCCGTGTGGACCAGTGGGTGTCGATCCACTCCATCCACCTCGCCACCGGGACGGAGACGCTGGGCTCTTCCTACGGCGTGCGCGCGGGCACGCGGGCGCGCCTGCATCCGGGTGGCATCGCCATGTACGGTGCCAACAACGGACTGTCCCCGGACGATATCGAGCGGTATGACATCAGCGCCGGGAGCGCCAGGGTGGCCTACGACTCGCCCTACCATGGCAGCTACTACATGTGTGGGGACCTCTGGTTCTCCGAGGACGGTGCCCGCATCTTCACCCGTTGCGGCAACACCTTCCGCGCCTCCAACGTCAGGTCCGAGGACATGGTCTACTCGGGGGCACTGCCCGGGGTCAGTGGCATCCGCCACCTGACCCACTCCACCGCGGCCAACCGCATCGCGCTGGTGCAGGAGAGCTACTCCAGCTCGGACGTGGGCAGGCAGGTGCGCCTCTACACGCCCGACTTCCTCAACTTCGATCAGGCCATTGCGCTGCCCCCCTTCAAGGCCAACGCCACCGAGTACGCCAGCTACGGCCGCTTCGTCTTCTACTCCGCGGCGGGTGACAAGCTGATCGTCGTGGTCCAGGCCGACCCGAGCTCCGCGATGCTGAACGACTACGGCATCGTCACCTTCTGATGAGCTGAACGTCAGAGCGCCGTGACACGCAAGGGACGTCCCGCCCGGTGCGTCCCCCGCTCGCCGTCACGCAGCGCGAGCGCCCCATTGACGAGCACCGCGCGGACACCCGTGGCATACGCGAAGGGCTGGGGATAGGTGGCCCGGTCCGCGACGCTGGCCGGGTCGAACACCACGACGTCCGCCGCCATCCCGGGGGCGAGCAGTCCACGGTCCTTCAGGCGCGCGCGCGAGGCAGGAAACCCCGACAGCTTGTGGATGGCCTGCTCGAGCGTCAGCACCTTCTTGTCGCGCACGTACACGCCGAGCACCCGGGAGAAGGTCCCGAGCGAGCGCGGATGCGGGTGGCCGCGGCGCGCCGCCCCCTCCAGCGCCACGGCGGAGCCATCGCTCGCCGCCATCCAGAGCGGGTGCGAGATGATGCGCACGAGGTTCTCCTCGCTCATGGCGAAGCCGACCATGCCCACGTCCCCGCGGCTGCGCTGGAGCAGGCCGACCGCCGTCTCATAGGGAGAGGCGCCGAGTGCCGCGGCATAGCTGCCGAGCCGCTGCCCTTCGGCGGCCCGGTCCGCGCCATGGGCCACCGCGGACACCATCACGTTGTCCCAGCCGCCGATGCTCTCCACCTTCGCCAGCGCGGCTGCCCGCAGGCGCTCTGCCCACACCGGATCCACGAGGCGCGCGAGAAAGGCGTCCGCGCCACCATCCCGGCTCCAGGCGGGGAAGAGGTTGGTCAGGTTGGTCTGGTACGCCGTGTAGGGATAGCGGTCGAAGGAGAGGTCGACACCCTCTACCGTGCGCGCCTGCTCCAGCCGCGCGAAGACCTGATCGAGCTTGCTCCAGTTCCTGGGGCCCGATGTCTTCAGGTGGGAGATGTGGAGCGGGCAGCCCGCGCCGCGCGCGACGGCAATCGCCTCGTCGATGGCTTCGAGGAGCCGCTCGTCCTCGTTGCGCAGGTGCGTCGCGTAGACGAGCCCGCGCGCGCCGAGCGGACGGCAGAGGGCAATGAGCTCCTCGAGGGAGGCGAACGCCCCGGGCGTGTACTCGAGCCCGGAGGACGCACCGCATGCCCCCTCGGCGAGCGCGGCCTCGACGAGGGCCACCATCCGCGCCAGTTCCGCGGGCGTGGCGGGACGGTTCTCCTCCCCGATGACCGATTCGCGCACCGTTCCGAGCCCGACCATGCTCGCGACGTTGACGGCGGGCGAGAGGCGCTCGATGGCCTCGAAGAACGCGCCCATGCTTTCGAAGGAGCGGTCCGAGCCACCTCCTGCCACGGAGGGCGCCGGTGCGCGCGTGCGGGGCGCTCGCGAGAACCCATCCTGCCCGGCGACGACGGTCGTCACGCCCTGGCGGAGGACGGACTCGGCATTCGGGTCATCGAACAGGGTGCCATCCGCATGGGAGTGGAGGTCGATGAAGCCCGGTGCGACGGCGAGCCCGCGCGCATCGATCAGGGTGCGCGCCCCGGCTCCCTCCAGCGCACCGATGGCGACGATGCGCCCTCCCGCGATGCCCACGTCCGCGGCCACCCCTGGTGCGCCCGTGCCGTCATAGACGGTGCCGCCCTGGACCAGGACGTCGTAGGTCTGACCCGCCCCAGGCCTCTGTCCGCGTCCCGCGCATCCGAGCGCGCCCGCGCTGGCCAGTGCGAGCGCCGAGCCGAGCACAGTGCGGCGTGTCAGCGGCGTGGGGGCGGCGGAGGTGGCCGGGCGGCGAGTCGTGGGGTTGGACGGAGCCATGGGGCACGTCTATAGCCCACTGGGAGGTCGGACGGTTCGCGCTCGCACGGTAGCGGCGCGAACCGCGCTCACGACCGCATCAGGTTGCCGATCCGGCGGAGCAGCAGCGGATGCGTCAGGTTGCGCTCGGCCTTCTTGGAGAGACCGTTCGCGCACACCTCGCGAACCTGCTCGAACAGGGCCTCCTCATTGATGAACTTCAGCAGCTGCGGGCCGACCGTCAGCAGGGTCAGGCCGTGGATGGCGATCCGCGGATCGCCCACCAGCTGCGCGGCGACGTTGTCCGAGCTGAGCTCGTCGGCGCGCGAGAGGGGCCGGAACATCGCGCGGATGGCGCTGCGAGCCGAGCCGGTGTGACCCAGGGCGATGTGCGCCAGCTCGTGACCGACGATGAAGCCCAGCGCCCGCGGATCGTGGCTCGCCAGCGCGCCCCAGACCATGTCGTCGGTGAGGAGGAGGAGGTCCTTCTTTCCCAGCTTCACCGCGAAGCCGTTCTGGACGTTCTGCTCGACGATGTAGACCTCCGGGGTGTTGGCCATTCCGAGCCGGCGGGAGAACGACTCGACCATGGCGTACAGCTCCGGGAGCTGAGCGGGGCTGACCTGTACGCCGGAACCACGGATCAACGCGCGAACCTTGCGGGCCTGGAACCAGGCGATGATCGCACCGATGACCATGAGCACGAGCGAGATGCCCATGGTGGTCAGTGCCGCCACGAGAGTGCCGACCGCCAGGAGGAGGTAGCCGAGGAGCGTGTACAGGGTGGTGCCGGACGCCACGTGCTTGCTGGCCTGCACAGACACGTTGGGAAAGTCGAACGAGGGGAGCGAGCCCTGGGGGCTGGTTGTCAGCGCCTGCGCGGGTGAGCGCGACAGGGCTCCGGTCGACGACACACCCGGTGATTCGTAGGGATTCTGCTGTTTGGGGGTCATGGGCTGCATGGTGACCTTTCAAGTGGGGTTGAAGTGGCGGGCGTATGACACCCGACGATGGACCCGCGTGCAAGTTCTCGGGGCTCCTAGCCCAAGAAGGGGCGCAGCAGTGCGTCCGCTCGCGCCCGGTCCTTGAACATGAGCGCGAGCCCCACCACCGTCCCATGTCCCGTCTGGGGCGAAAACGCCTGGGCCACCAGCGTCTCCAGCTCCACGACACGCCCAGCGAACTCCAGCACCAGACTCAGCACCACCTCCGTGTCCCGGGGGAGCTGCTTGGAGGTGGAGATGAAGACCGCCCCCATGCGCATCTCCCGCTCGTACGCCTGCTGGAAGGAGGCCTGGAGGGGATAGACCAGCTCGAAACGCTGTACCTGGAGCTCCTGGTTCAACGCCTCGTTGAGCACCTCCCGGGGCGTCAGCAGGCGGACCCCGAAGCCGCTGCGCTCCAGGGTGCGCAGCTCGGGTGGCACCAACTTGTGCCGGCGCACCTCCCCCTCGAAAAGCAGGTAGCGCTCCGCCTCCACGAAGAGCTGGACGTGCAACCGGGTGTCCAGCTTGGGAATCGATGCGGCGATGACGAACAATCCCGTCACCGATACATCCCCCGTGAAGCCGGACTGAGTCAGATCCCTCTCCCCGAACCTCACCATCAACCGACGTTTGATCCGACGATGTTGGCGCTTCTCTGCCATGCGTCACACCTTCCCCAGCCCACGCGAGGATGTCAACGTGCCGGGAAAGCCGGGTATGGGGTCCTTTGACACCTTCCCCGGGTACCCCCGGAGAGCCCCCATGCGTCTCGAGCTCCACTCCCTTACCTCCCTGGAGGAGAGCGTCCTGCTGCGTGGGGGCCAGGTGGTGGGACGCGGGCGCACTGAGCGCGACTTCTTGTACGTCCTGATGCTCCACTAGGAGCGAGGCGAGCCTGCAGTGGCTCATCCCGCTGGCCCTGCTCGCGGGAGGGCTGTGGCGGGCGGCCCATCGTCGGCACGCGGGGACGTTCCTGCGGAGGGAAGTCGGCCTGATGGTCTCTTCTCTTCTCCCTGTCTGGCCCTACAATGCCCCACGTGATGAACTTTCGACCTTCACGTTGGGGTGCGGTGCTGTCTCTCTCCCTGGTGCTCGGGCTCTGCCTGCCGGGGCCGAGTGCCTGGGCCGCCAGGAGCGCGCGGAGCGCCAGCAAGGCCAAGGCCCGCAAGGGTCCCCAGCCGAAACTGCTCTTGCCCGCGGAAGACGCCGAGCTCAAGCCGGGCAAGGTCACCTTCATGTGGCGGGTGGTGGCCAAGCGCGTGCGCCTCGAGGTGGCGCGTGACGATCAGTTCACCGACACCGTCTTCGACGAGGCGGTGAAAGGGCGCCAGACGGCGCTCTCGCTCGAGCCCGGCACGTACTACTGGCGGGTGACGGCTCCTCGGGGGATGCCTTCCGACCCGCGCGGGCTGACCGTGGCCGCCGAGCCGCAGCCGCAGCCGCGGGCGGCGCCTCAGTCGGAGCCGCAGCCGATGGCGACCGAAGGCATGGGTCTGGGGCTGGACCTCACCGGGGCCTCCCCCCCAAGCGCCACCAGCGAGGCTGCTCCGAGCGACGCGACCGCCCAGCCCTCCGCCGAGGTGACGAGCGGCTCGAACGAGCCCACTGAATCGGTGGTGGCCGAGGTGGAGCGTGAGTCGTCTTCCTCGCAGCGCGGCTCGAAGAAGCGGTGGAGCCTGTTCGTCGGTGGCTCGGCCGCGTATGGCGCGAGCGCGCCCCACTCGATGGCGACGCTGCGGTACGAGGCCAGCGTCGGGGTGCGGATCGCCAATCCCCTCGAGCTGAGCCTCGCCGTGGGTGGCACGTCGATCAAGGCGCTCGGCACCCCCGACGCGAGCTGGCCGTACTACACGTGGATCGGGCAGTACTACTTCGACCTCGGAGGGCGGTACCGGCTGGTGCGCTTCGAGGACGCGGCGTTGTACGGGCTCGTGGCGGGGCGGCTCTCCTTCTTCACCGGCTTGGAAGAGCGACGGGGCTTCCTCGTGGATCGCGGCCCGTTCTCGGCCGGTGCCGGTATTGCATTCCGCTTCCGGGCGGGCCTCCCGGTGGAACTCGGCCTGCGCGGCAACGTCCTCACCGGCAAGACGCTGGGCGGCGAGGTCGAGTTCGGCCTGCGCGTGCTCGTCTTCTAGGCGCGAGCGCCGGGCCGCCGCTCGCCCCGGACGAGCACGCTGAACTTCAAGTCGCGCGTGGCGGTTCGCATCTGGGCGACGGCGATGGGGTAGAGCCGCATCGTCTCCATGACCGCCCCGTCGATGGACGGGATCTTCTTGAGATCCTCCTCGGTGATCGAGCCCTGGGCAAAGAGCGCGTCGGCCTCGCGCTTCACGCGCTCGAGCACCTCGGGGTGCAGCCGTGGCGCATGACGGTGCGCAGCTCGTTGTGCAGCTCGCCGTCCACGCCGGTCAGCGTCTTGGTCGCGCCGTACTCGTTGACCAGTCCCTCCCAGAACTCCTTCGAGCGCAGGCTCTCGCGGCCCTCGCGCGTGGCCATGATCTCAGGCGGGAGCGGAGCGGACCAGCAGGAGCACCGCGGTGAAGTGGAGCCCCGCGCCCAGGATGGTCAGCGCGTGGAACACCTCATGGTAGCCGAACACCTCGGGCCGCGGGTTGGGCCGCTTCGAGGCGTACGCGACCGCGCCCAGCGTGTAGGCCACCCCACCCACGAGGATGAGCGTCAGCTCCGTCATGCCAAGCGAGCGGCGCGCCTCGTGGAAGTAGGGCACCAGCGTCCAGCCCACCCCGACGGCGAGCACCGCCGTGAGGACCTTCGGCGCGTTGACCCAGAACAACGACTTCAGCACCCCCAACAGCGCCCCGATCCAGACGGCGAGCAACAGGCTGTTGCCGGCCGCCTCCGGCAGGCCGATGAGTGCGACGGGCGTGTAGGTGCCCGCGATGAGGACGAAGATGGAGGCATGGTCCATCCGCCGCATCCGCGCCCTCGCCGGTACGGACCAGTTCACCCGGTGGTACGTCGCACTCACCGTGAACAGGGTGACGAGGCTGACGGCGAACAGCGCCGCCGCCGCGGCGGACCGCGCGCTGGGCGCCATGGAGATGAGGACGAGCCCCGCCCCCAGGGCCACGGCGGCCGCGAACTGGTGCAGTACGCCCCGCATACTGGGCTTCACGGGCGTCTCGAAGTTTCGCGGGCCCACTGCCTGGCCGAGTGAATTCACGATGTCTCCCTGCACGGGGTGGCTCATCATCCCGAAGAAGGAGGACGCCCCCGGCGGCCATCCTACGCCAGGTTCCGGCCCGAGCCCTGGTAGGGTCCGGGGCTTCCCAGGCTGGTAGGTTCCAGCCACAGCACGGGATGGAGGACTCACATGGTTGTGCGGATGGCTCGGCGTATGAGGGCCCAGGGACCGGATAACAGCCAGCTCGCTGTCTCCGTGACGGTGACCCCCGCCCTGGAGCAGCCAGCGGCGGAAACTTCCGTCCCCTGACTCACGGTTCCCCACCCACATGAGAACACCCCCATGACCTTCACTTCCCTTGGCCTCTCGGAACCGCTCACCCGTGCCGTGGCCGACCTCGGCTATGACGCGCCCACGCCGGTCCAGCGCGAGGCCATCCCCGCAGTGCTGGGGGGCCGAGACGTGTGGGCCTGCGCGCGGACGGGCTCGGGGAAGACCGCCGCGTTCCTCCTGCCCATCCTGCACGCCCTGAATGCGCACCCGGGCCGCGCGCCGAGGCAGGTGCGCGCCCTGGTGCTCGTCCCCACGCGCGAGCTCGCCGCGCAGATCTCCGAGGCGGTGGGCCGCTACGGACGCCACCTGCCAAGGCCGCTGAAGACCTGTCTCGCGGTGGGCGGCGTCTCGGCCAATCCCCAGATGATGGCGCTGCGCGGTGGCGCGGATCTGGTGGTGGCAACGCCCGGACGCGCGCTGGACCTCGCGAAGCAGAACGCGCTGCGACTCTCCTCGGTGGAGACGCTGGTACTCGACGAGGCCGACCGGCTCCTGTCGCTAGGCTTCGCCGACGAGCTCACGCGCCTGCTGGCGCTGCTGCCCACCCGCAGGCAGAACCTGCTCTTCTCCGCGACCTTCCCACAGGCGGTGCAGACGCTCGCGGCGCAGCTCCTGCACGAGCCCGTCCGCGTCAGCGTGGAGGCGTCCGCGCCGCCCGCCGGCGCACAGGAGGCCCAGAGCACCATCGAGCAGCGCGTCATCGAGGTGGACACGGACAAGCGCACGCCGCTGCTGCGCCGGCTCCTCGAGACGCACGCCTGGTCCCACGTCCTCGTCTTCGTGGCGAGCCGCCATGGCGCGGACCACGTCGCACTGAAGCTGAACCGCGCCGGCATCCCCGCGGCGGCTCTGCACGGCGAGCTGAGCCAGGGCGCGCGCACGCAGGCGCTCGCGGACTTCCAGGCCCAGCGCGTGAAGGTGCTCGT
>NZ_DASVWK010000350.1:0-16030 GCF_036389735.1 Archangium sp.
GTCCGTCACCACAAGCCCGAAGAGCTCCTCGCGCATGGCCGCCAGGGCCTGGGCCACACTACCGGCCTCCCGCACCTCGGCCTGCTCGGAGATGAGTTCGCTCATCCCCTCGCGCAGACTGGCGTCGTCCTCTACGAGCAGCACCTTCATCGAGGACCTCCACCCACTCTCTGGAGTCTCACAGCGCTGGGGAGTGCCCCTGCGTCCAGTCAGGCGAGAACTCCCCGGATTGGCCCTCCCCGGACTCGAACCGGGACGCGGGGTCAGCCGCAGCGGATTTTGAGTCCGCCTCGTCTACCAATTTCGACAGAGGGCCCCTTGGGGTTGGAACAGGCGAACGTATACCGCGATGCCTGCCCGAACGCATCCATTCATTGCGGTCCCCCCCGCTGATCGCTAAACGGGCGCCATGTACAACCTTCTCATCTCCCTGGGTGTGGGTCTCGCCATTACCCTGGGTGTCAAGTTCTTCGGCTTCGCCTTCTGGCAGGGCATCATCCCCGGCTCGATCGCCTTCGTGGGCCTCTTCATCGTCCTCGCCCGGCGCACCGTCACCCGGGTCCAGGCCCTCATGGGTTCCATCCAGAAGGAGTTCCAGGGGCAACCGACCAGCCAGAAGGAGGCCCAGGCGCGTGTCGATCGGGCCATCAAGATGCTGGAGGGTGGGCTCGTCTACGAGAAGTGGCAGTTCGGCGTGGGCCCTGAAATCCACTCGCAGATCGGCATGCTGAAATACATGAAAAAGGACCTGGACGGGGCCCAGGTCCACTTCGCCAAGTCCAGCCCGCGCAACTACATGGCCAAGGCCATGGAGGGCGCCCTGCACTACCAGCGCAAGGACTTCTCGAAGATGAAGGCCTCCTTCGAGTCCGCCGTCGTCTCCGGCAAGAAGGAGCCCCTGATGTGGGCCGTCTACGCCTGGTGCCTCGTGCAGAACAAGGAGAAGGACGAGGCCCTCCGGGTGCTGGGGCGCGGCGTGGAGGCCAACCCCTCCGACGAGAAGCTCAAGAACAGCCTCGCCGCTCTCCAGAATGACAAGAAACTGAAGATGAAGCCCTACGAGCCCATGTGGTGGCAGTTCGGGCTCGAGACCCCTCCGCCCCAGATGCTCGGCGGGGGCGGGGGCGGCGGCCGGAGGGTCCAGTTCAACCCACGACGCTGAGAGCAGGCGTCCGGGAATTCCTACTGGACGGCCTACCCGGGAACGCTGCAAGTCTTCCTTGTAGGGAAGTGGCGCCTCCACCCCACCCCGCCGCAAGCCGTTGAAATCATTCCACCCCCTCCTGGCTTCATCAGGGGCACGCCCCTTGCTGCAAGGGGTTGGACGCCACCGGGAGGTTGGGCCCGGGGTGATGAGACAACGGGCTTGGCGGCCGGGGGTCTCGGGTGAAGGAGGGGAAGGTCGTGGAGGAGGATGCTCCGTGGGTGGCGGGGGAGGATGGGCGGGAAGGGCATCCCTCCGGGCGTGGCACCCGAGACTTTCGGCCTGCCATTACAAGGCAGGTACGGGAAGTGGAGCGGAGCATCATGGAACGGCACGACCGCCGCGGGGACAGGGCCCTGATCCTGGTCGTGGAGGATGACCCCGCCACGCGAGACAGCCTGGTGGAGCTGCTGGCCGCCCGCTTCGACGTCCTGGGCGCCGGCGATGGCCAGTCCGGCCTGGTGCTGGCCCGGGAGCGCAAGCCGGACCTCGTCCTGCTGGATCGCTTCCTGGACAGCGAGGATGGGCTGTCCGTCCTCGAGTCGCTTCAGCAGGACACGTCCACCGAGGACGTCCCCGTCATCTTCCTCACGGGCGACTCCGACGAGGCCACGCTGGAGAGGTGCCTGGAGCTGGGGGCCGTGGACTTCGTCCACAAGCCGGCCAGTGCCCGTGAGCTGATGGCCCGCATCGACCGGGCCCTGCGCCAGAGCGAGCAGCAGCAGCGCCTCCAGGTGCTCGCCCAGACGGACGCCCTCACCGGGCTGGCCAACTTCCGCGCCCTCTCCATCCGACTGGATGAGGAGTTCAAGCGCTCCAACCGCTACCAGTATCCGATGTCCGTGGTGATCATCGACCTGGACCACCTCAAGGCCATCAACGATGGCATGGGGCACGACGTGGGCAACCGGGCGATCCTCGCGCTGGCCAGCCACCTGCGCACCAACCTGCGCGAGGTGGACTTCGCGGCGCGCTTCGGCGGCGATGAGTTCGTCGCGCTGCTGCCGCATCAGACGGCCGTCGAGGCCGCCGTGTTCGCCGAGCGCATCCGCGCCGGGCTGCGCACCGTGAAGGTGACGCGCAGCGACGGGCGGCCGGCCCCCTTCGGCTTGAGCGTGAGCGTGGGAATCGCGGACCACTCGGCCGCTCAACCCCGCGAGAGCACGGAGACGCTCCTGAAGGCCGCCGACGCCGCGCTCTACGAGGCCAAGCGCGAAGGACGCGATCGGGTGGTGGTGTACGGGGCGTCGGAGTTGCCGCCCCCCAAGGTTCAGCGGCACTGACAGCGAGCAAAACCCCCAGAAGGGCCGGATGGACGGCGGAGCGAGGGCGCGGATGAACGGCAGCAGGCTGGCGAACGGTTCGAGGGTGGCCATCATCGGTGGCGGGATCGCCGGAGCGGGGCTCGCGGCCTCGCTGCTCTTCAATGGCAGGGCCCGCGGCAGTGCGCTGGATGTGCGCGTGTACGAGAGCAGCGAGCCCGGTACCACCGCGCCCCCCGCCGTGCTCACCCCGGAGTGCCGCTCGCGGCTGGCCGCGCTCGGCTGCCGGGTGCCGCCGGAGTGGCGCGCCCACGAGCTGCGCGGCATGGAGATCATCTCCCACGGCCATCGCGAGGTGCTGCCGTCGGCGCCGGGCGGCCTGTGGGTGGTGGACGGGTGGCCGCAGGGCCAGGGCGGTCTCGCCCTGGTTCGCGAGGTGCTCGCGGGCGCGGCCACGGCCCAGGGCGCGCGCTTCATCTCCCGACACGTGGAGCGGGTGGAGAACCAGCCCGCGGCGCCGGACGCCCCGGCCGCGGTGCGCAAGTGCGGCCCGCTCGTGGTGAGGGCCCAGGGCAGCGGCGAGCGCTTCCACGCGGTGGCCCTGGCCACGGGCGCCGGGCCCTCGCTGGGTGATGCCTTCTTCCCGGGCTTCAAGCCCGCTCCCACCGTGGCGGCGGTGCAGGCGCGGCTGCGGCACGCGACGACCCGCCTGTCCGTGGCGCCGCTCGCGCGGCTGTGGCTCTCTCCGCTGCCTACCGTGGACGGGCTGCTGCTGCTGCCCGGCGCGCACTCGGTGTACGCGCTGGCCTTCGGGGCCTCGGTGACGCCGGCGGACCTGTGCCAGGTGTTGATGATGGCCGCCCGCGACGGGCTGGTGGAGGAAGGCTTCGAGCTCGCCGCCCTGGAGCCCACGCGGCTTCCCTGTGGGCCGGGACGCACCCTGGTGGCTCCCGGTCAGCTCGCGGTGGGCGCCGCGGCCTTCGGCCACCCGCTCCAGATCGGACTCTCGGAGACGCTCGCCTCGTGCAGCCGCGCGGCGGTGGCCCTGCTGGACGCGGGCCTGGACACCCCGGCCCTGGAGCGCCGTTACGTGCGCGAGGGCCTCGGCGAGCTGCTCGAGGACTCGGCGGCGGGGGCTCGCTCCATCCCGTGGCTGCGTCGCGCGGGAAGTCGGGCGCCCCAGGCCTTCCTCACGGCGCGCAACCGCGGCACCGCGAGCGGCATGGGCGGCGGCGGCGTGCTGGGACTCGCCTCCCCCACCCCGCTGGCCCTGCTGAGCGCCGCGCGCTGGGCCGGCGTCCGGGAGACCGTGTCCTCCTGGGTGCGCACCACGGTGGAGCCGCTGCCCGCGACGATCCCCACGCTGGAGCCGGACCTCTACTACATCGTCGATGATGATCCGGATCAGCGCGAGGCGATGACGCAACTGCTGGAGTCCACGGGGGCTCGGGTGGTGGCCTTCGCGGACGAGCTGGCCCTGTTCTGCGCGGTCGCGCGCCGCCCGCCCACGGCGATCCTGTTGGACGTGGTGCTGCACTGGGTCGATGGGCTGCGGCTGTGCGAGGGCCTCAAGCAGCATCCGCTCACACGCGACACGCGGGTGGTGGTCATGAGCGGGTTGAACCGGCCCCACGTGCGCCAGCGCGCGCTCGACGCGGGCGCCGAGGCCTTCCTGCCCAAGCCCGTGGATCCCGAGCGCCTCCTGCGCCAGCTCATGGGCCAGGTCCCGGCCCCTGCCCCGGTCTCCCAGCCGCGCCCGGACACCGGCCTGGCCGACGAGACGGGCCGCTACGCCTCTTGAGCACGGATTGTCGGAGCGCGCCTCGGATTTCCGAGGGCGCGCTCCCGCATAACCCCGCGAATCCCCGCGCCTTCGTCGGGGAATGCACCTTGCAACCCGGGGAGGACCATCATGAGAAAGCTCCTCCTCGCGTCCCTGGTGTTGTTCGGAGCAACCGCGTGCGGCCCCGCTGGCTCGGAGGGAGAGGACGACATCCTCCAGGTCCAGGATGGAATGGTCGTCGGCCCCGGGAAGTACCGAATCACCGACAGCGGCGTGCGGTGCGCCCGAGCCCCCTGCCCCACCCTCCTCGCCTCACCGGTCGGTGCGGGCCCGAAGATGATGCTGACCGGCCTCGAGTTCCCCTCCGACATGCCGCAGGAGAACCGGGCTCGGGCCTCCGAGCGCGTGCACACGTCCGAGGGCCTCGTCGCCCGGGGCACCGTGTATGGCCGAGGCGAGGAGTCCGTGTTCTCGCTCGAGTCCGTCGAGCCGTAGTCACGCCTTCAGCAGCGCGTCGTACGGGGGCTCCACGAAGAGGGCCCCCGGCTCCTTGCGGAACCACGTGAGCTGCCGCTTCGCGTAGCGGCGCGTCTCCTGGGCCGTCTGTTGGATGGCCTCGTCCACCGAGAGCTGGCCGTCCACCACCGCCTTCGCCTGCACGTAGCCCACGCTGCGCATGGGCGCCGCCTCCGCGTAGCCCCGGGAGATCAGCGCCCTCACCTCCTCCACCAGTCCGCTCCGGAACATGGCGGCGGTGCGCGCGTCGATGGTCCGGTACAGCGCCTCGCGCGGCGGGTTGAGCACGTACATCCGGAAGGGATACCGGTCCGGCGCGAAGGCATGCTCCCGGCGGAACTCCGAGGCCGGTTTCCCCGTCTGCTTGTGGATCTCCAACGCGCGGATGGTGCGCACCAGATCCTGCGGCGGCAGCTTCGCGGCCGTCTCCGGATCCACCTCGGCGAGCTTGCGGTGCACGGCCTCGCGGCCCTCGGCGGCGGCGAGCGCCTCCAGCTCGGCGCGCAGCTCGGGATCCGCGCCCGGAGCCTCCACGAGCCCGTGCAACAGGATGCGCAGGTACATCCCCGTCCCCCCCACCACGAAGACGGGCTTGCCTCGCGAGGTGAGGTCCTCGATGGCCGCGTCGGCGCGGCGCTGGTACTCGGCGGCGGAGAAGGGCTCCAGCGGATCCACCACGGAGATGAGGTGGTGCGGCACGGCGGCCAGCTCCTCCGCCGAGGGCTTCGCCGTGCCGATGTCGAAGTGCCGGTACACCTGCTGCGAGTCCGCGCTGAGGATCTCCCCCCCGTGCTGGCGGGCGAGCGCGATGGCGAGGGCGGTCTTCCCGGAGGCGGTGGGTCCGGCGATGACGATGAGGGAGGGTTTCATCGGCGCTCCAACCCCGCTCGTACCATGAACCCGGGGAAATCCCCGGACCTGTAACCACGGGCCGCCATTTCTTCAGGAGTGGGTGGGGCCTCTCGCTCGCGCTCCCGGGGTGACCCATGTCGAAGTATCGGCGCACCATCCTGGCTACCCACTCAAGGCGATCCCCTCCAGGTCTCGCCGCGCGACCTCCACCCTCGCGGTATCGAACGATTGGCCGCCAGGCTGGAGCGCCAGCGCCTCCTGTGCGACCCGCCGGTGAGGTAGAAGTACCTTGGTGGCTCACCAGATGGTGGCTCATCAGGAGGCTCGGCGTCATCGATGCACCACGGTCGAGTTCCGAGGAGGAGCTGACACCCGGGTCCCCGGCCCTCCCGGAGGGCACCTGGCACCCGTTGGAGCTACAGGGCCACGCGGAGGGACAGCCGCTTCGCTTCTTCCTGCGCTCCCTCCTGAACGCCAGGCCAGCACCCCTCGCTCCCTTCGGCTTCCTGTGGCTCAGCGCGAACGAGGTGGCCCCGGGGGAGACCCTCCAGGTCCGTGTCCGGCTACAACCCACGAGCCCCCTCCACGTGCGGGACTTGTCGGTCATGTTGGTGGGCCAGAGCAGATGGAGCCTCACCGTCCGGCACTGGGAGCTCGTGCGGATGCATACGAACCGGGAGCTGCGCGCGGGCGAGGTGCTCGAGTTTCCCCTCGAGCGGGTGCGCATCCCCCAGCACGTCCCCGACAAGTACCCCGACGTCCGCTGGCACCTGAAGGTCGAGTCCCGACTGGAGAACCACGAGGAGCTCCTGGTGCGGAACATCCCCCTCGACGTGCGTCTCCACCCCCACGATGTCCAGCAGTCACGAAGCGACCCGGAGCCTCGAGGAGGACTCCCGCCGCTCCTGGCGACCTGGACACCTTGGGAGAGCTGGTCCGCCAGCAGCCCGAGAGCGCCGAGGCCTTGACCCGCATCCACCAGCGAGCCCGGGTGGAAGGCTGGCCCGAGGCGGAGCCGGCCCGCATGCTCGCCCGGAAGGTGCAGGGGCTCCGCCACCGGCTGGAAGCGCTCACGCGCGAGCGCCTCGGCGTGGAGGACCTCGCCCGACTCCATCAGGTGCTGGGCCAGACGCTCGCCCCTCCTGTCGCTTCCGACGAAGAGGTGCTGTGCCGGGGAGCGTTCATGAGGACTCCGGCGCTGTTGTCCCCCCTGCTGAGGAGCGGCATCGTCCTCGGCATCTTCTGTGCGCTACTCGGGGTCCCCATCCTGGGGCCTCGCGTCTTGCTGGTGCCGTTGCTCCCTTCCATCGGTTACGCCCTCCAGCGCCTGTACTCCGGGCGGTTCTGGCTCACCCGGAAACGACTGGTCTGGCAGCCCACTGGGAGAGCCGCCCTTCACATCCCCCTCCACGCCATCCGTCCTGGCGGTGTCCGGCGCCTCTCCGCCAGCACCGTGGAAGTGAGCCTGGTGGATGGGCGCTCCTTCCGCTTCAGGTTGATCGAGGGCACGCACTATCTCCTCACCCTGCTGGAGCGGCACGTCCCGTCCTCGCGGCCCGGCGCCTGAGACGACGACCTCCCGGGCGCGCGCCGTGCGAACTGGTACAACCATTGGACCATTTGACGAAAGCCGCGCCCGGGAGGTCCCGCCGATCGAGGGAACCTTGGGTCTGGTCTACTTCACAGCGCTCAGCGCCGCGCGCACCGCGTCCGCGGCGGAGGCATCTCGCGCGAAGACGAGCCGGGCCGTCTCCACGTCCGCCAGCAGGCGGCTCGCCGCGCCCAGCAGGTGGCGGCGTCCGGCGACGGAGGCCTCGGGCAGCAGCGCGTTGAGCAGCAGCACCCGGGCCACCTCCCCCGCGCCCAGCGGCTCCCAGCGCGAAGCCGCATCCCAGCCCAACAGGCCCACCGCGCGCAGCGAGGCCTCTCGCGGAAGGCCCACGTTCCACGGCGTCCCGGCGGCGCGCCAGCCTCCCGCCTCGGGCCACACCGCCACCAGTTCATCGGCCAGCACCGTGCCGCCGGACCTCGCCCACAGGCCCCCGAGGGTGCTCTTCCCCGCCCCCGAGTACCCCGTCCACAGGGCCGCGCGGCCGAGGTGCTCCACCGCCACCCCGTGCACCAGCAGGCCCCCGCGCCGGGCGAGTTCTCCAGCGAGCAACACCTTCAACACCGTGTCCAACGGGTAGCGGCCCTCGCCCCTCACGGTGGCGCTCCGGCCCTCGGGAGCGAGGTCCGCGACGTAGTCCTCCCCTTCCACCCGGAGGCCACCACCGGGGACGGGACGGGGCTCGGGCAGGGAGCGCGACTCGGGGGGCGGACGAGAGACCGACGGACGCAGCACCCGGACGTGCGCCCGGGCGGGCTCGGAGGTGAGGAACGCCGGGAAGGCCCGCTGGACGAGCACCTCCTCCAGCGCCACGTCCTCGAATTCGAGGGACACCGTCCAGCCCGCCAGTGACAGCGTCACCACGGGCGGCGGAGCCTCCTCATGGCAGATCCTCGCACGAGCCGGGGATGTTGCAGCCGTAGTCGCCCTTGTGGGTGGACATCTGCGCGAGCGCCACGAAGGGCTGCTCCCAGAGCACCGTGGGTGGCTCGTAGACGCGCGCACGAGGGGCCAGCGCGGCGGGCGCGGATGGTGTTCCCTCGGGAGGTGGCTTGGGATGGCGCGTCATGGAGGGCTCAAGGGAAGGGCACCGGGAAGGCACAGATGCGGCCGTCCTGGGTGCCCACATGGAGGCGCGACACGGTGCTGTCCACCGTGGGCGTGCCGACGGCCAGCGCGCCGGGCAGGGAGATCTGCTTGCCGTCGACGCCGGAGGCGAAGTCCAGCTCGTGCACCTTCTCGTCCTTGCCACCGACGTAGAGGCGCTGCACGCCGCCAATGGTGCCCGAGAAGGTGCCGGAGGGGCTCGGAATGGGGGTGGACCAAAGCATCTTCGCCGTGGTGGTGGTGCCGGTGGTGGTCGTGGTGGTGGTGACGCTCCAGCGCTCCACCCTGCCCTCCGCGTCGCTGGCACCCAGGATGCTCACGACGAAGCCGTTCGTCACCGGCCGAGCGAACTGGGAGAAGGCTGGCACCGAGGCCGACGGCCGGGCAGCCACCGCCGCGCTCCAGGCGACCGTCATCGCCGCCATGTCGAGGCCGTACACCGTGCCGTCACTGCTCGTCACGAGGGCCAGGGGCAACGAGCCATAGCGGACGATGCCGAAGTCGATGTCTCCGAGGGACAGCCGGGCCAGCTCGGCACCGGTGAGGCTGTCGAGGACGCGCAGCGAGGCCAGGGAGCCCCCGTTCGAGCGGGCGCCCACATACAGACGGTTGTACGTGTAGTCGACCAACATGCCCCCGCTCACCATGCCGAGGTCCCCCGGGGCGTACGTCCACACGGGGACGCCGGTGGCCGCGTTGAGCGCCACCACCTTGTTGTCGGTGCCGGTGCTCAGCCGGGTGGCGAAGAAGGCCAGGTCGCGCCCGGGGGAGGCCGCCTTGTAGGCCGCGTTGGCGAAGTCATGGAGCTGCACCACCGGGAAGGCCTGGATGGTGCCGAGCGAGGCGCCTCGCCAGAGCACCTCGCCGGAGTCGGTGCGGATGGCATAGGTGAAGCCCGCCTGATCGCCCGTGAGGATGTACTGCCCGGGCAACCCGTGCAGCGGGACGATGGGGAAGCGGCTCTGCACGGCGCCCTGGAGCTGCACCGGACGCCAGCGCTCGTTGCCGTCGAACACCGGGGTGGAGGTATTCGTCAGGCTGGCCGTGACACGGCCCGAGGTGTTGGCGCTGAAGATGCCCACGCCCAGCTCGGTGATGGGCTGCTGGAGGGAGGAGAAGCCGACGCTGTAGCACCACAGCGGCTCGCCGCTGCCCCGGCCGGTGGGAATGGACTTCAGCCCGAGCGACTGCGGCGCGTTGCCGGGCGAGTACCGGTAGAGCGCGTCGTGGTTGTACACCCGGTAGACATACGCCGTTCCATTGGTGAGGCCGGTGTCGGAATAGGCCGAGGCCACGCTCAGCTCGTCCGAGTACACCACCGTCGCGTTGCCGAGCGCCTCGCCCGCGGCGTAGCGCCGACCGGGCTCGGGCGGGGTGTTGGGGGCGGCGCCCACGGCGCGCAACACGAGCACACCGTCATGGTCGGACGGGTTGGTCCACATCAGCGTGTTGCGGGCGGGCCCGGCGAGCGCCACCAGGGACTCCACCTCGGGGAGTACCCGGTTGACGAAGATCGTCACGGGCGCGTCCACGCGGAGGGTGTTGGTGGTGGAGCCGCTGACCTGGGTGAGCTCCAACTGGTGGCTGAAGGCCGTGTCGGTGGAGACGGAGCCGAAGGCGGCGTAGTCGAGCG
This sequence comes from Archangium sp., assembly GCF_036389735.1. GTDB lineage: Bacteria > Myxococcota > Myxococcia > Myxococcales > Myxococcaceae > Archangium. The sequence goes on from NZ_DASVWK010000350.1 coordinate 9,967, forward strand.
AGAAGGTCTTCTGCGAGCCCGGGGTAAGGCCGGGCGCTCCATTGGGAGCGGTCCAGATGTAGCCCTTGTTGGAGCTGGTGTTCCAGCCGCTGGTGTCCTTGGCGAAGGGCGTGCCCGAGAGGGTGAAGAACGTCGGGTCCAACGGGAGCAGCTTCACGGTGCGGATCTCCACCGTGCCGCCGTTGTAGAGGGTGTAGCGGAGGGTGCGGTTCGTCGCGCCGGAGATGACGGAGGCGGGCTCGATGGTGAGCCGGTGCTCCACGATGCGGCCCTGGGCCGAGCTCACCGGGCTGGTGGAGATGGGGACGCCGTCCCGGGTGGCGTTCGCCTGACTGCTGAACTGGAAGGTGGTGCCGACGGCCCCGTCCATCCGGTACGTCCAATAGAAGGAGATGGCGGCGCCCGGGCTGAGCGAGGCCATGACCGTGGGCGTGGGGCCGCTCAAGAGCGTGGGCGTCGCCGTGCCCACGAAGGTGGGGGCCTGGGGGACGATGTCCCGGTAGGCGGTCTTGGAGGGGTTGGAGACCACGAGGCGGACCGTCACCGTGTCGCCCGTGGCGATGCTGGCGGGCAGGGCCTCGATGAGGGCCGGGAAGCTGCTCACGTTCACCAGGAGCGAGGAGGTGAGCGCGGTGCTCACCGTGCCGTTGCCGGCGGTGGCCCGGAAGACGCTCGTCCCCTCCCCCGTGGCCTGGAGCTTCCCGGTGAAGGCACCCGAGGCCCCGGGCGCGAGCGAGAGCGAGGCCGGCGAGAAGGCCTGGACCGTCCGATTGAAGGTCGCGCCACCCACCACCACCGGACCGCTCAAGGTGATGCCGCCCTGGGTCACCAGCGAGCGGTTCACCACCACGAGCTGCACGGAGACATTGCCGCCCACCTGGAGGGTGCGCGGCAGCACGGTGAAGGACGCGGACAGGCCCACGCGCTTCCAACGGGCCAGCGTGGGATCTCCCGTGAAGGTGGTGCCGGAGCACGTGTCCCGGGCCATGCTCGCCTTGGTGGGACTGTTGCCGCCCACCAGTGCGTCGGTGACATCGGCGTTGGCCGGGACGCCCACGACCCGCAGCGTGAAGCGCGCGGTGGCGCCCGGAGCGAGCCCCACCGAGCCCGCGCCGCAGGCACCGTTCGCCGTATAGGTGATGCGGCGCTCCTTGCGATCGATGGTGCTCACCGTCCAGCCCAGCGGCGCGTCGCCGCCGTCGATGTCGTAGGAGGCGGTATCGACGGAGAGGCTGATCTCGTTGAGCGGGCGGGTGCTGGTGGAGGCGTTGCGCACCTCGAAGAGGAGCGAGGAGATCTCCCCCATCACCGCGGAGCCCTCGACGGGCGTGACGGTCCAGGCGTTCTGGGCCAGCGCGGCGGCGGGCAGTAGCAGGGTGAGGAGCGCGAGAAGGCGTGCGTTCATGGCTCAGCGCTCCAGGGTGAAGCCGGCGGTGGTCAGGGGCGCGCCATCGACGAAGAAGCGCACCTCCCAGGCTCCGCTCAAGCCGTGGGTGGGGATGTTGGTGCCCGCGACGGGCAGGCTGAAGACGAGCTCGCGCTCCTCGGTGGGCACGGCCTCCTCCACCAGCCGGGTGCGCTTGTCATACGCGGAGGGGCCGGGGGCGAGGAACTCCGCGTCCAGCGACGCCGTGCCGACGAGGCCACCCACGCGCAGCCGCACCTCCACGGACGTCACCTCGGACAGGCCGCGCGCGCCTTCGGGCACGTAGGTGACGTGCGCCACGCCCACCCGGGGCGGCAGCGGCGGCGCGGGGCGCACGGGCGGCGAGATACCATTCCAGGACACCTCGGAGGGCACCACGGGTACGGGGTCCACCCCTTCTCCACCGGGCGGATTCGGGGTGACTCCCTCGCTACAGGCGGCCAACAGCAGGGCCCACGACGCCAGCACGAGCGCTCTCATCGCAGCACCTCCTTCGCGTCCAACAGCCCATGTCCCGCGAGCCGATCGAGGAGGCGCAGACAGTCCCCGAGTACCGGCTCCACTTCCACGCCGTATTCGCGCGCCAGCTCTCCGGCGATGTCCCGCGCGGTGCGCCGCCCGTCCATCAACTCCCAGACGCGCGCCGCGGTCTCGTTGAGGCCGCGCAGCATGTGACCTTCCGGATCCAGCACCACGAAGTCCTCGCCGAAGCGCTGCCCGTCCGCGCCCTCGCGTCGGCGGGGGATGCTGTCGGCCCGGAAGCTCATGCGCGTCCCCGTCCGAGCAGCGCCGCCAGCCCGCGCTTCACCACCACGCGCCAGCGGCCCCAGCGCAGCGGCCCGACGTCCCACCCGGTGGGCGCGAGCACCTCGCCGCCACGGCGGACCAGGCTCACCCGCCCCAGCAGCCGCGCGCGAGGCAGCGGGGGATCCTCCGCCGCCACGTTGTCCCCGCGCAGCACGCACGAGTCCGCGTCACAGCGGTGCACCCGGTGCGCCACCAGCGCATGAGCGAAGCGCGCGATCACCACCTCGCCGGGCCGGGGTGCCTCCGCCAGGGGCTCCACGCCGGCCACGTCGCCCGAACGCAACGAGGGCCACATGCTGTCTCCCTGAATGGGGATCCAGCACAGGCCCTCTCGCTCTGCGTGTGTCCGGTCGCGCGACATGAGTGGAACGGGATTGTACCGTCACCCCGACGACACACCAAATCCACGCCCCGTCTAACCCCTTGGAATCTCAAGGGGCGGACGGGTTTTTCCTACTAAACGACCTTCGCCGGCTCAAGAAGCCGAGGGGGAAGACACCCCGGAGCTCGCTTCACGGAGGGTACGGGCGATGTGCTCGAGCGACACGGGCACGGGGTCTCCCCCGGCCATGGGCTTGAGCTGGGCTTGACCGCTCTCGCGCTCCTGCTGGCCGAGCACCAGCGTGAAGCGGGCGCCGGTCTTGTCCGCGCGCTTCATCTGGCTCTTGAGGCTGCCGCCGCGCGTGTCGAACTCCACGCGCAGGCCCTCGTGGCGCAGCTTGCTGGCGAGCACGAAGGCCGCATCCGCCGAACCCTCGTCCGCCACGGCGATGAAGAGGTCGGTGGACGGGGAGAACCGCTGGCCGCTCTCCTTGAGCAGCAGGCAGAGCCGATCCAACCCCAGGCCGAAGCCCACGGCGGGCACGTCCGGTCCGCCGAGGCTCTTCACCAGCTTGTCGTAGCGCCCACCGCCGCCCACGGTGCTGGCGGTGCCGAGCACGGGGTGCGAGGCGATGAACTCGAAGGTGGTGCGCGTGTAGTAGTCCAGGCCGCGCATGATGCGCGGGTTGACGACGTACTTGATCTCCAGCGCGTTGAGCTTGCGCTGCACCTCGGCGAAGTGCGCGCGGCACGGCTCGCACAGGGACTCGAGGATGTTGGGGGCGGCGTTGGCGATCTGCTGGCAGCGCTCGTTCTTGCAGTCGAGCACGCGGAGGGGATTGCGCTCCAGGCGCTTCTGGCAGTCGGCGCACAGCTCGCTGGCGTGGCCGCGCAGGTGCTCCACGAGGCGGGCCTGGTAGACGGGCCGGCACTGCTCGTCCCCAAGCGAGTTGATGTTGAGCGACACGTCGGTGAGCCCCAGCTTGAGCAGCAGGCGCACCACCATGTCCATCACCTCGACGTCCTGGGCGGGCTCCTTGGAGCCATAGGCCTCGGCGCCGATCTGGTGGAACTGGCGGTAGCGGCCCGTCTTCATGCGCTCGTAGCGGAACATGGGGCCCATGTAGAACCAGCGCGTGAGCGGCTCCTGGTTGCCGATGGAGTGCTCGATGTAGGCGCGAGCCGCCGGAGCGGTGCCCTCGGGGCGCAGGGAGAGGCTGCGGCCGCCCTTGTCCTCGAAGGTGTACATCTCCTTGCCGACGATGTCGGTCTCCTCGCCCACGCTGCGCACGAAGAGGGCCGTGTCCTCCACGGTGGGGGTGCGCACCTCGCCGTAGCCGTAGCGTCCGAAGAGTTCGCGGGCGGTGCGCTCGACGAACTGCCACACCTCCACCTCGCCAGGGAGGATGTCGTTCATCCCCTTGACGCCACTGACCTTCTGACTCACGGAATCTCTCCAATGCGCCGGCCCATGCGGACCACCGCCTCGGGCTGGAAGCTCTCGTCCCACTTCACGCGGCCCGGCTCGAAGACGAGGATGACGGTGGAGCCCATCTCGAAGCGGCCCAGCTCCCCACCCTTCTCCACCGGAATGGCGGTGTCGTAGCCGTGCACCTTGCCCGGCTTGCCCTCGTGGGTGAGGACCTCGTCGTAGGCGGCCTTGATGCGCGACACGCAAGTGGCGCCCACCTTCACCACGGCGCACTTGCCGGCCACCGTGTCCATATAGGTGACGAGCCGCTCGTTGACGCAGAAGAGCGCCTGCTTGTACTTCACCGAGGCCGCGTTGACGGGCCAGAACTCCCCGGGGATGTACGCGTACCCGGTGATCTTCCCGCCCAGTGGGGCGTGGATGCGGTGGTAGTCGCGGGGCGACAGGTAGATGGTGGTCCAGGCACCGCCGTGGAAGGGCTCGGCGGCCTTCTCGTTACCGAGCAGCTCGCCCACGGTGTAGTGGATGCCCTTGGCCTGCATGACGCGGCCGTGCTCGGCGTAGCCCACCTGGGACACGGCGCCGTCCACGGGGGACACGACGACCTTCTCGCCCGGGTCCACGGGGCGCGAGCCCACCTTGAGCCCGCGGGTGAAGAACTGGGCGAACGTGGGGTAGTGCTCGACGGCGTGCTCCGCCTCGGCGATGTCCACGTTGTACATCTTGGCGAAGGCCTTGATGGCCGCGCGGTGGATGGGCGCCGGAGCGGGCAGTCGCGTGGCCATCCCCACCGCCGTGGAGAGCGCGGACTTGGGGAGGATCTGCATCAACTTCATGAAGGTCTGTTCGTTCATGTTCAGCGTCCACCGTCCGAGGGGAAACCACCATCGCTCGGCATCACCTGGATGGCGCTCTTGGGCGCCAGGGCAAACACCTTGCCCTCCTCGATGATCAAAACCTGGTCCTGGAGCGAGGCGTACTGCTGGCGACAAGCCGCGCGGTCCTGCAATTCCCAGCGATCCCGGAGACCGCGACCGCGCACATCGACCTGCTCCCCCTTCTGGAAACAATTGGAGAAGCCGCCCGCAAGCTCGGCCGCCGAGGTACCGATCTGGGGAGCGCCGCTCGGAGTGCCCGAGTCGACGGGGGCCTCCTCCTCCTCCTCGGGCGGGGGGAGTCCGGAGGGCCGGGAGTTGAAACCCGAGGGCATGGAGGCGGGCTCGCGGGCCTTGGCGAGCGCCTCGCTCTGGGCCCGGGCCTGGGCCTCGGCCTGCTGGCGGCCGTTCTGGATGCGCGCGCGCAGCTCCCGCGCGGAGACCGCGTCCAGGCTGCTCTCGGGCACCTGGGCCAGGAGCGAGTCGATCTCGTTCATCTGCGGATCGACGAAGGCCGCGTCACCCTTCTCCGCGTAGATCCTGGTGAAGCGGGTACGGGCCTGGGCGTAGGCCTCGGAGGGCTGCGCGGGTTTGCGGCAGGCCATGGGGGCCGCCGCCAGGAACAGGGCCGTCAGGAGGCCGGTGAGTGCCCGGCCGGAAAGGAAGCTGTAGGTCCGCACGGGGCGGTTTCTACGCCATCTTCCGGGCCGCCGCGCCCCTTTTTCGATCAGACGCCCAGGAACAGGCGCTTGCCGAAGTTCAGCGCCAGCTCGGCGTCGAAGATCTTCTGCGCGGACGTCTCGATGTCGTACTCCACCCGGAGGTACTCCACCGTGCGCGCCCCGGTGTCGCAGATGACGAAGCAGGCCCGGTTGTCGTAGTCCCGCGGCTGCCCCACGCTGCCCACCGAGATGATGTACTTGTAGCCCCGGCGGATGCCGAACTTCTGGGCCACCACGTCGTGCACCTCGCCGTTGCCGATCGCGAACGCCTTGCACAGGTGGCTGTGCCCGATGAACGTCACCTCCGGCAGGTGCTCCACGTACGGGGCCAGATCCTTGGCCTGCTCCAGCGCGAAGATGTACTCGTACGCCTTGGGCTCCACCGGCGAGCCATGGCAGAAGCCCACGTCCCCAATCCGGTACGTGTAGGGCAGGCTCTTGAGCCAGTCCATGTTCTCGTCCGAGAGCACCCCGGCCGACC
>NZ_DASVWK010000351.1:0-2543 GCF_036389735.1 Archangium sp.
TCGCGTGTCGCGAACTCATGAGCAATCTCGATCTTGGGTAATGAGGGATCGAAACAACGCTTGTAGAATTCATTGAAGTCATCCTGCTTTCTGCTGCTGTAGATGTAGTACAACGCAATTTGTGCGAGTTCGGTTGCATCCCTCTCCTTCGAACCCTCCGCATACTCCTTGACCACAGAACTCAGAACGCCAAGCATGTCTTCCAAGTCATAATCAAGCATGTAAGCCATTTTGTCACCAGTCCGTATCGACTCACAGCGGGGCCAGAATCAGCGCGCCACCCGCAGCGATGGCAACGACGTAAGGGGCGGCAATCACGCCCGCCACGACGACAACGGTTCCAACCGCCACCTCGGTCTTGTGCGCCCTGAGCCAATCGAGTGCGGCATCCATGGTGGGGAAATGAATCTCCTTCTTCTGTGACTCCTGCCGTTCGCGTTCCTCCAGTTCCTTGACGCACTTGTTGAATTCTTCCTGGCAAAGCGTAGTGCAGTATTCATGGTGCCTGCCCTTGCCCTTTGGAATGGTGTCAATCTTGGGCTTCCGTCTCCAGCACTTCGTGAAACACTGCTTCTCCATTTCATTGCAATAGGCTTCAGCGCCAGAGCCACCCGTTCCGCGCTCGACGTTGGAGCCCACCCCGTTCGCGTCCTCGGAAATGACGTAGACCTTCCGCTCTGGCGGTTGCGTGTGGGCGCATCCAACACTGGCCGTCGCCAGCGCCACCAGGAGCGCCAGCGCTCTCGTTGAAAACCCTGGGTTCATCGTGCTCGCCTCGCTTCCCAGGGCACGCTACCAGGGACACCGCGCCGCCCGAGGGACGCGCGCGGCCCCCGGACAGTCACCGTCCGAGGAGTGACAATCCCCTGAAGGCCACCCCGCTCCCGCGCGGCGGGACACGCCGGTGCATTTCACTTCTACTCGAGTAGAACCGGAATGCGCCCGGCCCCCGCCCCGTGAGCGAGCGGATGTAAAGCCGCTTGACGGAAAAAGGGCCCGGAGGGAAATCCGCGCGACCCGTGGAGTCGTTCCCCTGGCCCGCCCGGGTGCGTAGGGTTTCGTTCGCAGCCGCCCCCGGGCCAATGCCATACGTGCCTGACTTTTCCCGGTGATGCTGGAGGAACGCCATGTCGAGCCCATTGAGTCTGTCTTCACGCCCCCCTGTCCATGGGCTTGGAGCACCCTCGTGAGGCGCAAGCCACCCCAGGCCTCGCCGTCCACCCTCAAGGCCGGAGCAACCCTCCGGGTGGAGGACGTCTCCTACACGGTGCGGCGTGTGCTCCAGCGCCCGCTGCCAGGGGAAGCCACTCCAGGCGAGACGCTCCTGCTGGCGCGGAGTCCTTCCGGCCAGCAGGCGCCCCGAGAAACACTCATCCGGTGTCTGGAGGGAGCCGAGGACACACCGGCCCGTCAGCGCGCGTGGGATGGTGCCAGACTCGCCCAACGCCTGGAGCACCCGCACATCGGCAAGGTCTGGCAGGTCCACGCCGAGCCGGCGGTCCTCTACATCGTGTCGGAGTACGTGGCCGGCTTCGACCTGGAGACGGTGGTCGACTATTGCGCCATGCTGAAACGCGCGCTCCAGCCCGCCTTCGCCTGTTTCATCGGGGCGGCCGTGGCGAACGCATTGGACTACGCCCATGGCCTCCGGGATGACAGGGGAAAGCCGCTCGGCATCGTCCACCGGGGCATCAACCTCGCCAACATCCGGCTGGGCACGAGGGGCGAGGTGAAGCTGACGGGCTTCGACGGCATGTTCTCCCTGGACCCGGAGCGGCGGATGACGACCACCAACACCCTCCGGGGAGACCTGGCATACGCCTCCCCCGAGTACGTGGGCCATGGCCAGAGAGACCGCCGGCTCGACTTCTTCTCGCTGGGGCTGCTGCTGTTGGAATTGCTGGCGGGGAGCCATCCTCTGGACGACCCGTATGAGCTCGTCTCGACACCTTCCACCCCGCTGGCTGGCGACCCGCGCCTCCGGGCCGAGCAGCCCTCCTGGCTGCCCCTCGACGTCCTGGCGCAGAGGCTCGAGGATTTCAGTCCAGAGCAGGTGGAACTGGCGGCGCTGGGACAGCCGGAGCCAGTGGTCTCCCTCCTCAAGCGCGCCCTCGAGCGAAACCCCGAGAAGCGCTACCAGCGGGGCGCGGAGATGCGCGAGGAGTTGCTCGCCTATCTCGACAGCCTGCCCGTGCCGTACAGCCCGCAGGGGGCCGTGGAAGAGGTCCAACAACTTCACGAGCAGGCCCGAGGCGCCGCGCGTGGAGCCTGCCCCGTGCAGTGCGATGGGCCTCCCAGGCGCGGAAGCGGGCCAGTGGCTTCCGGGTAGCGCTCGCGAACTCAGCCTCCTCCATGGACTCCCGGACCTGCTCCAGCCAGGGCCCGCCCCCTGCCCTGCTATCCGGTCGTCCAACCCGGACCCGCATATAAAGGATGCGGTGGGTCCCCGCTGCGCTACCCTTCGGCGCGCCCACGATGGAATCCACCTCCCCCACCCTTCCCGAGACGCAGGACCGCCCCCCGCTCGTCGTCGAGCTGGACGG
>NZ_DASVWK010000352.1:0-5489 GCF_036389735.1 Archangium sp.
CGTTCCGCATCCGCCCCGGCCGGCCCGAGCAGATGCGACTGCCGGTGCTGCGTGAGCAGATCCAGGTGCGCCGGGAGGTGGGGCTGGAGACGGGGAACTTCTCGCTCGCCTTCCACAACCGCTTCGCCTACCCGCTGGCGGGTTTCCCCGCGGCGTTGCTGGCGGTGGGGCTGGCGCTGCGTCCGGGGCGCAAGGGGCACCTGACGGTGGCCATCGTCGAGGGCCTGCTCATCTGCGTGACGATGTGGGGCCTGATGGTGGTGGCTCGGACGCTGGTGCTCACCGAGCGCCTGACGCCGGTGGTGGCCGCGTGGATGCCGACCGCGTTGCTGGTGGTGGCCGCGGCTCTGCTGTGGCTGCGAGGCGAGGGCCGGCTCCACCTGTGGAGACGCGGCGCGTGAACGTGAAACCCGAGGGCCTCGAGCGCTGGTTCCTGGTGTTCCTGTCCCTGTGGGGCGTGGGGTGCCTGTTCCTGGAGGCGCTCGCGGCGGCGGGGCTCGCGGGCTGCGCGTTGGGGGCGCTGGTGGCGGCCCGACAGGGCGGGGTCACCGTGCGCGGGGCCCTGCGCGCGTGGGCGCCGATGGTGGCCTTCCTGGCGTGGGCGCTGGTGGTGCCGCCGCTGTCCGGGCACCCGCCGAGCGGCACGGGCGTGGCGCGCCTGCTGGATTTCGCGGGCATTCCCGTGGCGGCGGTGGCGCTGGGCCAGTTGTCGGACGCGCGGCGGGTGCGCCTGGCGTGGGTCCTGGGCGGGGTGTTCCTCGTCTCGTGCGTGGTGGCGGGACTCCAGCACTTCGGGGCGTGGCCCGCGCAGGAGGCCTGGGCGCCGTTGGCGTGGACGCGCCTCCCGTTCGAGCGGGTCTACGAGGTCGTCCCCGGCACGGAGAATCGCTTCATGGCCGGAGGCCTGCTGTTCCACCGGCTGAAGTTCTCGCACATTGGCGGCATGGGGGTGGCGTTCGCGCTGGGCGTGGGGCTGCGACTCCAGGGCCGGCGGCGCGCCGTGGCGCTGGCGGTGGCGGCCGTGGGGCTCGTCTCCGTGGGCCTCTTTCCGTACGCCCGCGCGGCCAGCGTGGCCCTGGTGGCGGTGCTGGGGTTGCTGGTGATGCTCGGTCTGCCGAGGCGTGTGGCCGTGCCGGCGTGCGCGGCGGTGCTGGGGCTGGCCGTGCTCGCGCTGACCCTCAACGCGCCGCTGCGCGAGCGCTTCCTCAACAGCAACACGGAGCAGGGCTCGGGGAGCCGCTCCGCGCTGCTGGAGACGGGCCTGTGCGCGGTGCGCGAGAGCCCCGTCACGGGCGTGGGGCCAGGGCGCTTCCAGGCCCGCCTCTGGGCTACCCCGGACATGCCCCAGCAGGCGCGTGAGCACCCAGGCAAGGCGCACAACCAGTTCGTCAGCATGGCCGCCGAGACAGGTGTACCAGGGGCCATGCTCTTCGTGGTACTGCTGGGCTGGCTCGCCTGGCACTTCCCCCTGCGCCGCCCCGAGGGCCTGGGCGCGCTCGGGGCACTCGCGTTCTTCTGCCTGCTGTCACTGCTGCACGATCCGCTCTTCCACACCCAGGCCTCGCAGGCCTTCGCGCTGGTGCTGGGCGCGGGGCTCAGCGGGCAGCGCGCTCCCCGGAGCTGACGCACGGAGTGCTGGGGATCCTCGGTTCGAGGGGGGCGGTGCCTTCAAAACGCTCCCGGACGTCTCTGCCGAGCCGAGAGCAAATGCAGGGTCGAGCCTTGAACATGCGCACTTCACACCACGCGAAGCTACCCCAATTATCCCTGTAGTTATGGAGAACGAGCGGAACAGAGTTGCTGGAGAAGGACGGTTGCCTCTCCAGTTTGGCAGTCACATGAAACGCCTGCGGACCGCGCGCAAGCTCACCCAGGAGAAGCTCGCTGAGCGCAGTGAGCTGTCGGTCGACGCCATCCGGCGCATCGAGCGGGGTGCGTTCTCCCCGTCACTTGAGACGTTGGGAAAGCTGGCCGTGGGCCTCAATGTTTCGTTGAAAACGCTGTTCCACGACTTCGATCGCGAGCGCACCGATCAAGTCGCGCAGATCTGCGACTTCCTCGCCGGCCGCTCCGGACGGGAGGTTCAACTCGCCATGCGCGTCATCTACGCCATGTTCGAGGAGCGCTGAGTCCGTGCTCATGAAAGGCCCTTCCAACATCATTCTCCTCGTCGAGGACGAGCCCGATGTCCGCGACGCCATCGAGGAGGCGCTGCTGGCGCAGGGATGCCAGGTGGTGTGCGCGGTCGATGGCGATACGGCGCTCGAATGGTTGTCCGGGGGCCAGAGGCCCTCGCTGGTGCTGCTCGACTTCATCATGCCCCGGATGAACGGCTGGGCCTTCCTGGAGCGGATGCGCGCCGACCCCGCCCTCGACGACGTGCCGGTGGTGTCCATCAGCGCCCTGGCGGTGGTGCACCCCAGTCTTTCCGCGGTGCTGCGCAAGCCCTTCGATCTCCCCTCGCTCCTGCGGACCGTGCGGCGCTTCGCGCGAGCCGCCTGACGGGGGCTCCGGGGCCGGGTGTGACTGGCGGAGTGGGGTTGAAGCGGGCTAAGTCTGGGGCCCCAGGGCCACGATGACGGCCCGATGCTCCCCCCATGACTCAACCGGCTGCCAGTGACATCCGCGTGGGCGCGGTCCTCCAGGACACGTACGAGATCACCTCGCTGCTCGGGAAGGGGGGCATGGGCGCGGTCTTCCTGGCCCGGCACCGCCGACTCCCCGGACGGCAGGTGGCGGTCAAGGTCCTCCTGAACGGCGCGGGCCTGAACCCGGAGCTTTTCGCGCGCTTCCGCCGCGAGGCGGAGATCGCCTCCCAGCTCGGCCATCCGAACATCGTCGAGGTGCTCGACTTCGACACCCTGCCGGATGGCACGCCCTTCCTGCTGATGGAGTACCTGCGCGGCGAGAGCCTCGAGGAGCGGCTGTCGCGCGGACCCCTCCCGCTCGCGGAGGCGCTCGCCATCGTCCGGCAGATGGGCTCGGCCCTCCAGGCGGCGCACCGCGCCGGGGTCGTCCATCGCGACCTCAAGCCCGCCAACGTGTTCCTCATCCCCTCGGACACGGGCGAGCGGGTGAAGCTGCTCGACTTCGGCATCTCGAAGATCCTCGACTCCCAGACGCTGAAGACCCAGGAGTCCGTGCTGATCGGCACGCCGCAGTACATGGCGCCCGAGCAGGCCCTGGGGAAGAACAGCGAGGTGGATGCGCGGACCGACCTCTTCGCGCTCGGGTGCATCGTCTACGAGATGCTGTCCGGGACGCCGCCCTTCGCGGGCGAGGGCTCGAGCATCGTGCAGGTGGTCTTCCGCATCGTCCACACGCACCCCGAGCCCCTGGCGAGCCGCTGCCCGAACACCCCCGCGCAGGTCGTCGCGGCCGTGGAGCGCGCTCTGTCGAAGGACCCGAGGGACCGCTACCCGGACGTCGCCACCTTCATCGCCGAGCTGACCGGCAGCCCCCTCCAGTCTCAATCCGGCGCTGGGGCCGCCATCCTCCCGTCTTCACGGACCCCCTCCGCGCCAGCTACCCCCGCGACGGATGACGTGGGCTTCGCCGCGACGTTCGCGCCCTCGTCCACGGCCCGCCTTCCGGCCCCCGCGCCCGCCACCCCCGCCACGGATGAGGTGGGCTTCGCCGCGACGCTCGTGCCCTCGACGGAGTCACGACCTCCACCGCCGGTTCCCTCGGTTTCGCCCCAGGCGATGGTCTCTCCGTCCGAGGCCACCCGCGCGGCCACGCCGGAGCTTCGCCGGGCCCGCGTGAAGCCCCTGGCTCCCCTGGCGCTCGCGACGGTGGCGGTGGTCCTCGGTGTGGCCGTCTCGAACGGGTGGTTCAAGGCCCGTCCCGCGCCCGAGAGCGGTGTGCCCGTGGTGGTGACGGCGCCCCCGCCTGTCGTGGAGCCCGTTCCCATGCCCCCGGGCCCTCCCGAGGCCGTGCCGCCGACAGCCGTGTCCGCGCCCACCCCCGCGGCGCCTCCCGAGCGCAAGCCGGCGCGACAGGCCGCGAGCGAGGTCATCCCCGAGGCGGTCCGGGGTGACCTGGAGGAGGCGGCACGCGCGCTGGCGGCCGGTGACATCGAGGAGGCGCTGCGCTTCGCGAGCCGCAGCCAGCGGACGCAGAAGACCGACGAGGCCGTCTCCCTGCTCGCGCGTGCCTATTGCCGCAAGGGAGACCTCTCCAACGCGCGTGCGCAGTGGAGGCTCCTCGCCCGCCCGGAGCGCATCCGGGTGCGTCTGTACTGCAAGCAGTACATGGAGTTGTGAACGCTGGTGCCGACCCCATGCGGGGTCCGGCGTCCCCACAGGAGACAGGTGTGAGAGCCATTCTGGCGACGGTCATCGTGTTCGCGGTGCTGGGCGGAGTGCCCGCCCGCGCGGCGGCTCCCGTGGAAGCGGGAAAGGTCTTCTCCGGCCCGGAGGGAGAGCAGGTGGCGGTGGTTCCGCTCACCCCCGTGGAGGGCAAGAAGGCCCTGCTCCACGTCCAGGGAACAGGCGGCGAGCTCGATGGCAAGGTGCTCCCCTACGAGGTGAGCGAGTCCGGCGATGACGTGCGCTACACCACCGAGCTGAGGGGTCGGGGCTACAGCACCCTCGTCGTGAGCTCGCGCGGGGGCCGCAGGAGCTACATCCTCAACGTGCCCGGGCGGCGCTACAGCATCAGCGTCACCTTCGACGAGGCGCGCACCAAGGCCCTGAAGGCGGACGAGGTGTACGCGCTGCACCAGAAGCAGCAGGCGGATGGCACGCTCACGCGGCTGATGGCCTTCGATCGGAAGGCCGAGATGGCCGGGCCCGACCAGCAGCTCGCCGAGACGGTGAAGTCCCTCAACGCCGCGTGCGGCGGCTCGGTGACGGCGACGATCGACTGGAACAGCATCTCGGACGAGCTGCTCAAGACGTACAGCATCTCCTCCTATTGCGAGTCGCCCCTGGAGGCGCTGCGCGAGCTGTGCGAGTCGCCCGAGGGGAAGAAGGCCGTCCTGGCCCAGGCGAAGGAGTTCACCTGCCGTTTCGGAGAAGCCCTGAAGCTGGAGGTGCAGGCGGGCAAGGTGAGCTGGACGACCGCGAAGGACGAGGGCAACCAGGAGGAGTTCGCCACGAAGTTCTTCCTGGAGAACCTCGAGTCCGCGCGGGGCCAGGGGGAGAAGCTGGCGGAGCGGCTGCGGCTGGAGAAGATCCGCGTGTGCGCGGATGGCAAGGGGCACTATGTGGCGGTGCTGCCCCACGAGACGCAGACCGTGCGGCTCGCCTACGGAGACGGCACGCGCTTCGTCCAGGTGGCCTCTCCTCCCTGGGTGCTCAGCGGCTACCACTTCCTGGAGCCGCGCTTCTTCAACCCGACGATGAATTCCTCGTTCCGGGGCCTGGACATGCGCGTGTACTCGGAGGTCGAGCTGGACGAGGAGAAGAAGACCTGCTCGGTGCGCTGTGGCTCGCGGACCATTCCGTTCACCTGGCTCGACTCCGAGAAGGCCCAGGCGCTGGTCG
>NZ_DASVWK010000353.1:0-3723 GCF_036389735.1 Archangium sp.
TCCGGCGGGCGAGGGCTCGCGGATGCCGCTGTACCGCTCGGTGCACTCCACGGTGGGCGACGCGCAGGATCTGTCGCAGGGCCTGTCCACCTTCAGCGCGCACGTGGTGAGCCTGCGCAACATCGCCCTGTCGGTGGGGAAGAACTCGCTGGTGCTCATCGACGAGATCGCGGCGGACACGGATCCGCGCGAGGGCGCGGCGATCGCCATCGCGGTGCTGGAGGAGTTCCTCACCAAGGAGGCGGTGGTGCTGGTGACCACGCACCTGGAGGAGCTGAAGGCGCTGGCGCACCTGGATCCGCGCTTCCTGAACGCACGGGTGGGGTTCGACCCGAAGAAGATGGCCCCCACGTACAAGCTCCAGCTGGGAGCGGCGGGAGCGTCGTCGGCCATCGAGGTGGCGTCGCGGATGGGGCTGCCGGAGCACATCTGCGCCCGAGCGCGGGACCTGGCGATGAACGCGGGTGGCGCGCTGGCGAAGGCGCTGGCGGCGGCGGAGGACGAGCGCCGGAAGCTCCAGGACGAGCTGGACCGGGCGAAGGTGGCGGCGGCGGAGGCCGAGCGGCTGCGCGCGCAGTTGGAGGAGCAGAAGCAGCAGTTCGAGCGGGAGCGCAAGGCGAGGCTGATGCGCTTCAACGAGGAGGTGGCGGCGGCGAGCGACCAGGCGGCGGTGGAGGTGCAGGAGCTGCTGAAGACGCTGAGGGCGCAGTCGAACGAGAAGGCGGCGTCGGAGGCGCGGGCGCAGCTGCTGCAGCGGGCGGAGGAGGCGAACCAGCGGGCGAAGGCGGCGCGGGCGGAGCTGTTCCAGGTGGAGGCACCCGCGCCGGCGGATCTGCGGGTGGGCGCGTGGGTGCGGCACTCGGGGCTGAACAAGGACGTGGAGATCCTCGAGCTGACGGGAGACCAGGCGGTGGTGGCGGCGGGCATCATGAAGATGCGCGTGCCGGTGTCGGAGCTGTCGGGCACCCGGTTGGGCAAGCCGAAGGAGACGAAGTTCCCGGAGCGCAACAAGCAGGCGCAGCAGATCCAGAGGGCGAAGGCGGCGGCGCCAGAGGCGGTGGAGGCGACGAACTACCGCTGCGACGTGCGAGGCATGAGGGCCGAGGACGCGCTGGGCGAGGTGGAGTCGTTCCTGGACCGGGGGATGCGCAGCGGCGAGGAGACGGCGCTGATCATCCACGGGCACGGGACGGGAGCGCTGAGGCAGGCCATCCGCGACTACCTCGCGGCCTCGCCGTACATCCGGATGTTCCGCCCGGGAGAGAACCACGAGGGCGGAGACGGCGTGACGGTGGTGGCCCTCCGGGCGTGAGCCCGAGGTCCACGAGTGAGCCCTACCGCTTCCCGCCCTTGCGAGAGGAAGCGGTCTTCTTCGCCCCGCCCTTGGCCTTCGCCTTGGCACCACCCGCGGCCTTCTTCGCGGCGGGAGCGCGAGACTTCGGGGCCGCGGCACGCTTCGCGGTCGCGGTCTTCTTCTTCGCGGTAGGAGCCTTCTTGGCGGCGGCCTTGCGAGCCGGAGCCGTCTTCTTCGCGGCGGGAGCCTTCTTGGCGGCGGCCTTGCGAGCCGGGGCCTTCTTCTTCGCCCCACCCGCCTTGGCACCACCCGCGGCCTTCTTCGCGGCGGCCTTGCGAGCCGGAGCCTTCTTCGCCCCAGCGGCCCGCTTCGCACGCGCGGGCTTCTCCTCGACGGCGGCAGCGGCCTTCCTGCGCCGCATGGGCGGAACGGCCCGGACGGGCTCCTCGACCTTCTCGCGAGTCTCCTGGCCCCGGGCCGCGAGGGCACGGATGCGATCGGCGACCGTCGGTACCGTGTCGGGAGCCTCGGTCGGGCGCTCCATGGAGGGAGGAGCCACGGACGCGGCCTCCACCACCCGCTCGACCGGAGCCTCCGGTGCCCCAGTGCCCGCGACGATCTGGACCGGAGCCGCCTGCTTGGACTCGGGAGAGCGCCAGGCTCCCGCCTCGTGCCGCTTGCGACGATCCTCGAAGCGATTTCCACGCTCCTGACGGCGATCCCTGCCCTGCTCGTCCTTGCGCCGAGGCGGACGCTCCCCACCCCCGTGCTGAGTCTCCGCGGTGATGACGGACTCGATGGCCTTGCCGGCGATCTCCAGGGCCTGGAACTCGATGCGCCGCAGGGCGAGGTTCACGTTGACGAGCCGCACGCGGGCCTTCTGTCCCACGCGGACGCGGAAGCCGCCGCCCAGGGTGAAGGAGTGCAGGTTCTTGTCGAAGCGGGTGCCGAACCCGAGCGAGTCCGAGCGGACGAGCCCCTCGACGTGCACCTCATCCAGCTCGATGAAGAAGCCGAACTCGACGAGGCCGGTGACGGTGGCGTCGAAGTCCTCGCCGATGCGGTCCTTCATCATGAGGGCCGCGTAGAAGGAGACGACCTCGCGCTCCACCTGCATGGCGGCGCGCTCGCGCTCGGAGCTCTGGGCGGCCATGTCCTCCAGCTGCTGCTCCTCGCGCTCCACCTGCCCGGAGGGCCGCTGCTGCCCGTCGCGGGCCCAGTGGGCCTTGAGGAGCCGGTGGACGAGCAGGTCCGGGTAGCGGCGGATGGGCGAGGTGAAGTGGAGGTAGTACTCGGCGGCGAGGCCGTAGTGGCCCATGTCGGAGGCCGTGTAGACGGCCTGCATCATGGAGCGCAGGAGGAGCTGGTTGAGGGCGCGCTCCTCGGGGTGGCCCTGGAGCTGGGCCATGAAGGTGTTGAGCTCCCGGGAGGAAATGTCCGAGGGCAGCATGCGGAAGCCGTAGGCCTGGGCGAGCTGGGCGAAGACGGCCAGCTTCTCCTCGTCGGGCTCACCGTGGTAGCGGTAGACGCTGGGCAGCTGCTGGTCGGCGAAGAACTTCGCCACCGCCTCGTTGGCGGCGAGCATGCACTCCTCGATGAGCCGGTGGCTGTCCTTGCGCTCGCGACGCTCCATGCGCGAGGGCAGGCCGTCGTCGCCCATCACCACCTTGTGCTCGGGGAGGTTGAAGTCGATGGCGCCGCGCTCCTTGCGCATCTGCATGAGCACGCGGGCCAGGGCCATGAGCCGCTCGAAGTGGGGCTTGAAGGCGTTGCGGTGGGGGACGTCCTTGCCGTCGAGCACGTCCTGCACCTCGTTGTAGGTGCAGCGGGCGTGGCTGCGCATGACGCCCGGGTACAGCTCGCTGGAGACGAGCCGGCCGCGCGGGTCGAGCACCATGTCGGCGACCATGCACAGCCGGTCCTCGTCGGGACGCAGCGAGCAGATGCCATTGCTGAGCCGCTCGGGGAGCATGGGCAACACACGGTCCGGAAGGTAGACGGAGGTGGCGCGGCGCAGGGCCTCGGCGTTGAGCGCGGTGCCCTCGCGCACGTAGTGCGTCACGTCGGCGATGGCCACCACGAGCCGCCAGCCCTGGGGGTGCTGCTCGACATAGACGGCGTCGTCGAAGTCGCGGGCGTCCTCGCCGTCGATGGTGACGAGCGCCATCTGGCGCAGGTCGCGACGGCCCTCGCCCTGGGCCTCCTCGGCGCTCACCACCGGGCGGATGCGGTCCGCCTCGTCCATCACCTCGGGAGGGAACTCGTCGGAGAAGCCCTGCGAGTAGGCGATGGAGAGCACTTCCGCGCTCGGATCCCCGGGCTTGCCGAGCGAGCCGGCGACCTCGCCATAGAGGCCCTCGCCCGGCTCGAGCAGGCCGGCGCCCACGCCCAGCCGCACCTTCACCAGGTCGCCGTCGCGCGCCATCTGG
>NZ_DASVWK010000354.1:0-2483 GCF_036389735.1 Archangium sp.
CCAGCAGGGTGCCCGAGGCGTCCGGGTCCACCAGGTCCGTGAAGAGCACCACCAGCGAGCGGCGCGAGGAGCGGGCGAAAGCGAAGTCGTAGGCGCGGCCATAGTCGCTCTCCTCGAGGGCGGCCTCGGCGCGGTAGAGAGACTCGGTGAGCAGGCGCAGGTGCTCGTGGCCCTTGCGCGGTGGGAGGTAGGCGCGCACGTCGCTGGCGAAGGCGAGCACGCCCACCATGTCGCCCGCGTCCAGGCTCACCTTGGCGAGCCGCAGCGCCGCGTCCACGGCGTGGTCCAGCTTGCGGCGACCGTGCACCCGGCCCGCCATGTGGCGCCCGCAGTCGAGCAGCAGCAGCACGGGCTGGTTCCGCTCGGGCTGGTACACGCGCACCATGGTGCGGCCCCGGCGCGCCGAGGCCTTCCAGTCCACGGTGCGGTAGTCATCACCGGTGCGGTACTCGCGCAGGGACTCGAACTCACGGCCCTCGGCGGAGCGGCGCAGGGTGCGCTCGGCGGGGGCATCCGAGGCCACGGCGAGCGCCAGGGCCTCCTTCGTGAGCGCGGTGAGGTCCGGGTACACCTTCACGTCCTGGCTCGCCGGCACGCGCACCTGACGCGCGCACAGCCCGAGTGGGCCCAGCAGGCGCAGGTGCACGTCTCCGAGGCGCAGGTCTCCGCGCGTGGGCGGGGTGAGGGAGTAGGAGAGGGTGGTGCGGGAGGCCCGGGGAGTGAGGGAGAAGGGCTGCTCCTGCCCGTGCACCTCCTGGCCCGGGGGCACCTCGTCACGCACGCGCCCGCGCACGGGCCGCTGGCCGGACAGGCTCAGCTCCAGCCGCACCGGGTTGGCCACGCCCGAGGAGAGTACGGGCTCCACTGCGCGGCGCACCTCCACGTCCGAGGCGCGAGGGGCGGAGAGGAAGTCGAGGGCGCACAACAGCACCACCGCCGCGTCCAGGGCGAGGGCGAGCCACATGAAGGCGGGGCTGGCGACGGCGAGCGCGGCGGGCACCAGGGCCGCGGCGACGAGCGCCACGGCGAGCCCGGTGGGGACTGGCCGGCCGAGGCTCACCGGGGAACCTGGACGCGCTCCAACGTCTGGCGGAGCACGTCATCCGCGGTGAGGCCCTCCACCTCCGCCTCGGCCTTCAGCAGCAGGCGGTGGTTGAGGACGCTGGGGCACACGGCCTTCACGTCGTCCGGGGTGACGAAGTCCGAGCCGTGGAGGGCCGCCCGGGCCTTGGCCGCCGCCAGCAGGGCCTGTGCCGAGCGCGGAGAAGCCCCCAGGCGCACGCGCGGGTTGGCACGCGTCTCGCGGATGAGCTTCACCACGTAGGAGAGGATGGACTCGTCACAGGCCACCCGCGCTGCCTGGGCCTGAAGCTCCGTCAGGGTCGTGGCGTCCAGCACCCGAGGCACCTGGGCGGCCTTGCCCTCGCGCTGGTGGAAGCCACGCACCATGTCCAGCTCGGACTCGGGCGGGGGGTAGCCCACGCGCACCCGCATCAGGAATCGGTCCAGCTGGGCCTCGGGCAGCGGGTACGTGCCCTCCAGCTCCAGCGGGTTCTGCGTGGCCACCACGAAGAAATGCGGCGGCAATACATGCGTCTTGCCGTCGATGGTGATCTGCCGCTCCTCCATGGCCTCCAACAGCGCGGCCTGCGTCTTGGGTGGGGTGCGGTTGATCTCGTCGGCCACCAGCAGCTCGGTGAAGACGGGACCCTTCACCAGCTGGAAGGCGTTGTCCTGGGGCCGGAAGACGTTGGTACCGAGGATGTCGCTCGGCATCAGGTCCGGGGTGAACTGGACACGGGAGAAGTCGAGCCCGAGCGCGGAGGCCATGCTGCGCGCGGTGAGCGTCTTGGCCACGCCGGGCACGCCCTCCAGCAGCACGTGCCCGCGCGCGAGGAACGCGGTGACGAGATCCGCCACCACGTGCCGTTGGCCGAGCACCGTGGACTCCAGCGCGGCGGTGAGACGCTCCAGGGGCGAGCCCGAGGGCGACGACGTCATGAGGCGGGCTTCTCCTTCAGTCCCATCAGCGTGCCCGCGAGGCATATCAGCGAGCCCAGCAGCGCCATGTACGAGCCCATGCTGGGCGAGGAGTTCATGACCGTCGCGTTGCCCATGAGCGAGGGCACCTCGGAGGCATCGGTCGAGATCTTCATGTAGATGATGCAGAAGAGGACGCAGAAGATGGACAGACCGAGCTGCCCCAGCCACGGGATGAGCACGTTGAGGCTCGGCAGCAGCCGGCGCACGCGGACGGTGATGGCGCCGAAGATGGCGAGGGAGGCCAGGATGCACACGAGCCCGAGGCTCATCAGTCCGAGGTGGTCCCCGTCGGCGGCCGTCTCCTTCCAGGGGAAGAAGGCGGAGAGGACGATCACTCCCACGCCACCGAGGGCCAGCTTGTCGGAGGAGCCCATCACGCCGACGAACTCGCGGAACTCCTCGAAGACATCCTCGGGCGCGGCGATCAGCCCGGAGCCGGT
>NZ_DASVWK010000355.1:0-13520 GCF_036389735.1 Archangium sp.
TGGCGGGCCTTGCGCGCCGCGACACCCCTGCCCCTGAGCGCGGAGGAGGTCGAGGGCCTGCGCGGGCTCGGAGAGCACCTGGACCTCGAGGAGGTGGCGGACGTGTACCTGCCGCTCTCCCGGTTGCTCAACCTGCACGTGGCCGCGACGCAGAGCCTCTGGGCGGCGCAGCAGGCGTTCCTGGGCGGCTTCACCCAGAAGGTGCCCTTCATCATCGGCATCGCGGGCAGTGTCGCGGTGGGCAAGAGCACCACGGCGCGCATCCTCCAGGCGCTGCTGTCGCGGTGGCCGGACCACCCGCACGTGGAGCTCGTCACCACGGATGGCTTCCTGTTCCCCAACCGCATCCTCACCGAGCGCAACCTCATGCACCGCAAGGGCTTCCCGGAGAGCTACGACCGGCGCGCCCTGGTGCGCTTCGTCGCCGAGCTCAAGTCCGGACGCGCCGAGGTCTTCGCGCCCGTCTACTCGCACCTCGTCTACGACATCGTCCCCGGCGAGGCGGTGAGGCTGCGCCGGCCGGACATCGTCATCCTCGAGGGGCTCAACGTGCTGCAGACGGGGCCGGTGGAGGGCGGGAAGCTGCCGCAGACCTTCCTGTCCGACTTCTTCGACTTCTCCATCTACGTGGACGCGCAGGAGCAGGACATCCGTCATTGGTACGTGGAGCGGTTCCTGAGCCTGTGGCAGACGGCATTCCGCGACGAGCGCTCCTTCTTCCGCCGCTTCGCCGAGCTCTCCCAGGAGCAGGCCATCGCCCGCGCCGAGTCGGTGTGGGGGGAGATCAACGGCCCGAACCTGGCGCAGAACATCGCGCCCACCCGCTCGCGCGCACGGCTCATCCTCGTGAAGGGCCCGGACCACAAGGTGCGCCGCATCCGCCTGAAGAGGATGTAGCCCGAGACCCGCCCGGCCCCACCACCCGTCCCTCACGCCTGGGCGGGCGCGGACTGGGGCTTCTTGCGCAGGAAGAGCAGGAAGATGACCACCACCACCGCGATGCCGGCGAAGGTGATGAGGCCGTCGAAGGCGATGCTCGCACGGGGGCCGATGCCGCGGAAGCGCGAGGCATTGCCATCGAGCGCGGTGACGTAGCTGATGGCGAGGTTCGAGGCCGCGACGAAGAGCGTGTACTTGGTGGTCACCGCCGCGCCCGAGCTGACCAGCTCCAGCACCATGCCGGCGAAGGCGGCGTAGGCCGCGCCGTTGGCGAAGCTGTAGGCGAGCGTGCCCCAGACGTACGTCGTCGGGGTCATCGGCGCGGCCGCCATGGCGAGGGCGCACAGCCCCGTGGCCCCGCCCATGAGCGCGTAGTTGAGCTTGCGGTTCATCCGGTCCGACATCCAGCCGCCCGCCAGCGAGCCGAGTGCCCCGGTGATGCCCATGCCCAGGCCGTTCACCATCTCCACCAGGTGCTCGGACGCGTGGTAGTCGCCCGCCATGGCGCTGAAGAGGTTGGTGAGCGCGCCGCAACTCACCGGCATCAGGCACAGCACGAGCATGATGAGACCCTCCCGGCTGAAGGCGGTGCGGAAGAGGTCCTGCACGATGCCCTTCACGCGCTCCCAGGCGGCGTGCAGCACCGAGGCCCGCTCGGCCTTCTCCCCCGCGCGCTCGACGACCCAGAAGATGCCGGCGCCGCTCGCGAGCACGATGGCGGCCAGCACGATACCGGCCACCTGCCGGGAGAACACGCTGGCGAGCCAGATGGCCAGGGCCCCCAGGAGGCTCGTCGCGCCCACGTTGCCGGCCATCTGCCAGCCGCCGGTGCGGCCCTTGTCCTCGACACGCGTGGAGATGGCCATCAGGCCGTTGAGCGCCGCGTGCGCTGTGGACGCGGTCGCCTGAAGGCCGGTGAGGAGCAGGGTGTAGAGCCCGAGGTGCCGGGCCGGATCCGGCAGCAGCGCGCACGCCAGCAGGAGGAGCGCGGTGAGCAGCGTGGTGACGCCGTACCAGATGCGCCGCCACGGGCCGAGGTCGATGAGCGGCACCCACAGGAGCTTCCAGGCGTGGGGCGAGAAGGCGGTACCGGACAGCAGGGCGATGTCGGCGAGCGGCATGCCGTCCTTCGCCAGCCAGTAGGGCACGGCCGTCTGGAGGAAGCCGACGGCGGCGCCGAACTGGATTTCGAGGAGGCCGAACAGGGGCGGCCAGGACCAGCGCTCCGGGGTGGCGGTGGTGGCGGGTAGGGCCGTCTCGGACTCGATCACGGAGGACTCACGGGGCAGGGGAGGTGTCTGGGCGTGGGACTATCGCCCAGTCCCCTCAGCTCCGGTAGTCGGCGTTCTCGCTGATGTACTCGTGGCTGCGGTCCGCGCCGAGCACCGTGCTGGCCGCCGGGCCGACGCCGAGCTCCACGTCGATCTCCACGGAGCGCTCGTGGGGAGGGAACGTCACCGGGGGGCGGAAGGTGAGGCCGTCCGGCGGCGGGACGCTCGTGTAGAGCTCGGCGCCCTTCATGTGGGCCACCAGCGCCTTCTCGGCCTCGTTGTCCAGGCGGAAGGCCCCCTGCGAGAGGATGACCCGGCCGCCCATGCGCAGGGTGCAGTGCGACAGGTCCACCTCGGGGTGGTGCGCCCCCACGTACTTGCCGATGGCCGCCACCAGCCGGCCCACGTTCGGGTCGTTCCCGTTCACCGCGCACTGGAACAGCGGCGAGTTCACCACCGACTTGCCGATGCCCCGCGCCACCTCCTCGCTCGGCGCCCCGCTCACCCGCACGCGCATGACGTGGTGCACGCCCTCTCCGTTGCGCACGATGTCCTCGGCCAGATCCGCGCACACCTGCTCCAGCGCCCCCTCGAACTCCTTCAGGCTCGGGCAGGGCACCTTCCTCGACGACAGCAGCGCCACCGTGTCCGAGGTGCTCGTGTCGCTGTCCACGCTGATGCAGCCAAAGGTCCTCGTGGCCACCGAGCGCAGCGCCGTGCGCAGCTCCTCGCGCGGCACGTCCACGTCCGTCATCAGGAAGACGAGCATGGTGGCCAGGTTGGGTTCGATCATCCCCGCGCCCTTGGCGATGCCCACGATGCTCCCGGTGCCCACGCGGGCCCGGCGGACCTTGGGGTACAGGTCCGTGGTCATGATGCCCTCGGCGGCGGGCATGACCGAGCCATCCGCGAGCGCCGACACCGCCTGGGGCACCGCTCCCACCATCGCGTCCACCGGCAGCCGCCAGCCGATGACGCCCGTCGAGCAGGGCAGCACCTGCGAGGCGCTCAGCCCCAGCCCTCCCGCCACCGCCGCGCACAGCCGCTCGGAGGACTCGACGCCCCCGGGCGCGCACACGTTGCTCACCTTGTTGTTCACCACCACCGCGCCCAGTGTGGGCTCCTCCAGCCGCTTGCGGCCGATGAGCACCGGTGCTCCCGGGAAGCCGTTGCGCGTGAACACCGCCGCGAACGCTGGGGTCGGCTCGTCGAGCACCAGCAGCGTCAGGTTCATCTTCGCCGGCTTGGCCACCTCTGCCGGCATGAACTCCAGCCGGGTGCGCCCCACGCGGAAGCCGCGAGGCAGGGCGGACTGGCTCTCCAGCCAGTCCCGGTGGGCCTCGGCGGACGGGAAGGTCAGGTGCGTGCTGGGAATGGCGGTACCTCGCGGCGAGGGGAATGTGCTTGGTGCCGTAATCCCGGGCCCGAAGCAATGCCCATCACACGGGTTCGTCCACCGTGCGGCTAGGGAGCCGTCGGCCGGAGCTGTGCCGCGGGGATGATCTCCTTGCGCTGGCTGGGACTCGACCAGTGCAGTCGCGCGCTGGCCAGTCCCTTGTTCTCGAAGAACTCCATCTTGAGGCTGTACGCGCGTCCCGCCTGGAGCGTGACGGTGCCACGGTTCTCGGTGGTGGAGTGGGTCGTCCAATTGTCGATGAGGAGCTTGGCGTCCACCCAGAGCCGCACCCCGTCATTGGAATGCGTATAGAAGGTGTAGGTCTGCGAGTAGCGGGGCACCACGCTCCCGGTCCAGCGCACCGAGAAGGTGTCCTTGTCCAGGTTCGGAGCGGGGGAGCCCTCCTCCCAGCGGAAGTCCACGGTGGCGTCCACCCGTGTCAGCTTCAGGTGGGTGAGGTCGGGGGAGTCGAAGTACTCGGCCCGCAGGCCGGGGCTCGGGTCCACCGTCGCGCGGAACATCGCCGTGTAGCGTGTGTCCGTGGTGGGCGTGGAGACGTCATGCGTCTCGGCCCCGCCGTCCGACCAGCGGTCGAAGACGTACGTCCTCCCGTCCTTCACCTGGGGCGGTACCACCCCGAGCGCGCGTACCACGCCCACCACGCTCTCCACCTCCAGCGGCGTGTCCTGGGGCTGCCCGTCGAGCGTCACCCGCAGGCCCGCCGGCTCGGTGTCCACCCGCAGCTTCACCTTCCGGGGGTACACGTCGCGGAACACCTCGTGGGTGGACCCGCTGGAGTCCACCACCGTCAGGTGGATGCGGTACCACACGTTCGCGGCCGTCTCACCCCGGGGGGGCGCGGTGAAGGTGCCTTCCGTCACCCCGCGGGTGGTGGCCAGGAAGGGGTGCACGTGGTCGTCATGGTGGAAGTCCACGCGCCAGGTGAAGGCGCTGGCCGACAGCGTGCCGTCCTCCATGTCCGTGCCCCGGCCCTCGAAGGTGATGACGTCCCCGGCGGCGTAGCGCGTCCCCTCCGCGGGTGAGACGAGGGTGGCGACGGGGGCGGTGCCGCCGCGCACGGTGAGGACGGCCTCGTTGCTCAGTGCCGAGCCATGGTCATTGGACACCCGCACCCGGAAGCGCACGCCCGATTCCGCCAGGGCCACCGAGGGCAGCGTGAGGCTCGCGGACGTCTGCCCCGGCAGGTCGGTGCCGTTGCGCTGCCACTGGTAGCGCAGGGGAGAAGTCCCGGAGGCGCTCATCGTGAAGGTGACGGACTGGCCGGGCGGCACGGTCCGACTGGCGGGCTGGAGCGCGATGACGGGCATCTCGCCAGCCGCCGTATAGCGGATGCGGTGCACCGAGTCGTCCTGGCGGTCCAGGTAGTAGATGCTGCCGTCCGGCCCGACATCGAGGTCCACCGGCGCATCCAGGCCCGTGGCGAACACGCTGGCGGTGCCACTCCTCGGATCGAACGTGCGGATCCACCCGCTGCAATAGTCGGAGAAGAAGTAGAGCCCCACGTACTCCGAGGGGAACTGGGAGCGGGGAGGGTTGTAGAAGGTACCCGCGGTGATGGCGCAGCCGGAGCTGGTGCTCGAGCCATGAGGGTAGGCGAACAGCGGCGCGCGGTAGCGTGCGTCGCTCGTGGGGCCCTCGGTGTCCGGCCAGCCATAGTGGGCTCCCGCGATGCCCTCGTTGATCTCCTCCCACCGCGTCTGCCCGACGTCGTTGATGAAGATGCGGCCGGTGCCCGGCTGCACGGCGAAGCTGAAGGGGTTGCGCAGGCCAATGGCCCAGATGGCCCGATAGACGCCCGTGGCACGTGTGTAGAAAGGGTTGTCCGAGGGGATGGAGCCGTCCTTCTCCAGCCGCAGCAGCTTGCCCATCAGCGTGGTGAGCTTCGGCGCGTGGGAGGACTCCCCGTTGTCCCCCACGGCCAGGTAGAGCTTGCCGTCGGCTCCGAAGTGGAGGGCGCCCCCGTTGTGGATGCTGGCGCTCAGTGGCTCCAGCTCGAGCAGGATGCGCTCGCTGCCGGGCTCGGCCTTGTTGCCTCTCGCGGTGAAGCGGCTGAGCCGGTTGTGCACGCGCGGCTCGGTGGCCGTGTAGTAGACGTACACGTAGGGCTGGCGGGGGAAGTCGGGGTCGAACGCCACGCCGAGCAGGCCCCGCTCACCGCTCGTGTGGGTCGCCACCGTGAGGAAGGGCTCGGACAGCAGCCGCCCGTCCTGGATGACGTGGAGCCGTCCCGCCTGTTCGCAGACGAAGATTCGCCCATCGGGCGCGATGGCCATGGAGGTGGCGCTGTCGAAGCCCTCGACGAGCGTCGTGTCCGTGAAGCGGGTGGGCACCGCCTCCGCCTCCGCCTCCTGCTGGCGGGGAGGGTTCTCGCGAGGTTCCACCTCCGTACAGCCCCACAGCAGGAAAAGACAGACGAGTGCCCGAAGAGGATGAACACGCATGGCGCTTGCTCCGAGTGGTTGGGAAGGGGCCACCGTTCCGTATGGAACGCGGGCGAAGGTGGAGTGGGGGTGCAAGGCTTGCGTGTCTGGCTGCTTTCTTCCGGGACGGCGGACGTCGGGCGCTGAATGGTGCGTGCGCCGCGGTGGGCAGCACCCGTCAGGCGCACTGGCCCAACGGGAGGGGAAGTGCGCGTTGCGCAACGGGGCGAGTCCGCGCTACGGAGGGAGGTTGCTCATGCGTATTTTTCTCGCCGGGCTGATCCTGGCCACCTTGGGACTGCCGGGCTGTTTCGAAGGGCGTGAGGTCGTGGGGAACCGCCCCGGCCAGCAGCAGGACGCGGGCCCGGAGGTACCGGTACCGGACGGGCGCCGGGTGCGGATCGCCGCCTTCAATGTGTACCGCCTCTTCGACACCGTCTGTGACTCCGGCGCGTGCGGGGGCTCCGACTACGAGGTGCTGCCCTCACCGGAGGGTTTCTCCCTGCGCGCCAGCCAGCTCGCCGCGGCCATCGCCTCGCTGGAGGCGAGCGTGGTGATGGTGGAGGAGGTGGAGACCCAGGCCTCGCTGGACGCGCTCCGCGACCGGCTGCCGGGCCTACCCTGGGCGGTGCTGGGCGAGACGGGTGCCCCCGCCTCCGTGGACGTGGGCGTGCTCTCCGCCTGGCCCATCACCGAGGTGCGCGGGCACCGCGACCAGGTGCTGCGGCGGCCCGATGGCACCGCCACCACCTTCTCGCGCGAGTTGCTCGAGGTGCACCTGGACGTGGAGGGCACCGAGGTCATCGTCTTCGCCGCCCACTTCAAGGCCAAGGCGAACGACGATCCCGGCCGCCGGCTCGCCGAGGCCCGCGCGGCCCATGACCTCGTTGCCGCCGTCGCGGTGGAGCACCCCCGCGCCCTCGTGGTGCTCGGGGGAGACCTCAATGACGTGCCCGGCTCACCGCCCCTCCAGGCCCTGGAGCAGGACGGGGCGCTCCTGCGCGTCGCCAGCGACCGTCCCGATCGCGAGACCTGGACGTACGCGTACTCCGGAGACCTCCAGGCCATCGACCACCTCTTGCTCGCGCGCAACGCCGGGGGCGTCTACCTGCCCGCTTCCTTCCGTGCGGCGCGGGACTCCTCGCGCGGGCTGGGGGGCTCTGATCACGCCGCCGTCGTCGCGGACTTCGTGCTCACGCCCTGAAAAGCGGGCAGAGGCTCGCTCTCCCGAGCCGTGGGCAGACAGGAGAGCGAGGTCGGTCGAAGGGCCGTTGGCAACGCCAGGTGCCGATCGTTCCCATCTTTCGGACATGGCCTCTCATGAGCCATCAGCCGCGACTCAGGAGGGGAGCCGCCTCTGTGACTTCATCCGGGACCATCGTGCGTTGATCCTGGAGGAGTGGGAGCGCGACATGCGCGAGCTTCCCTGTGCGCGTGGCCTGTCCCACGGCCGATTGCTCGACCACCTGCCCCTCCTGTTGGAGCGGGTGGCGGGTGTGGTGGAGGGCGTCCACTCCGGCGAGCACGGTTCCCTGGAGGAGGTGCCGGAGATCCACGCGTTGCAGCGTTTGGACGTGGGGTTCGACCTGGAGGTGGTGACGCGCGAATACTCCCTGCTGCGCACCTGCGTCCTGCGGCTCTACGGCCGCCATGTCGGACGCACCGGCCGGAGCGACCTGGAGACGACGCTGCGCGAGGTGGAGCGCTTCAACCAGACGGTGGACGAGGCCGTGTCCGCCGCCGTCTCGCGCTATGCCCGGGCGCGCGAGCGGACCCTGGTGGCGTTGGATCGCATCTCCGAGGCGGCGCTCGGTTCCGAGGACCTGGACACCTTCCTCACCCGACTGCTGCGGGTGGTGCTGGAGACGACGGAGTCGGTGGACTCCGTCACGCTGCTGCTGCGCGAGGAGGGGGACGTGCTGCGCACGCGCGCCTCGGTGGGGCTGGAGCAGGAGGTGGCCTCCGGTTTCTCCCTCCGGGTGGGCGAGGGCTTCTCGGGGAAGATCGCCGCCGAGCGACGTCCACTGGAGCTGCGCTCGGCGGCCTCGGATCCCCTGGTGCGCAGCGAGGTGCTCCGGACGCGGGGCACCCGCGCCCTCTACGGTGTGCCGCTCATCGCCGAGGGCGAGCTGCTCGGCGTGGCCCACATGGGCAGCCGCACCACCTTCGAGTTCTCCAACGAGGACAAGCTGCTCTTCCGGGCCATGGTGAGCCGGGCCACCGGCCTCTTCGTGCAGACGCGGCTCACCGCGCGTGAGCGCGTGACACGGGAGGAGATGGAGACGCGCACGCGGCTCTTGAACCTCGTCTTCGAGCAGAGCGGGGATGCCATCCTCCTGGCGGACGAGAAGGGAATGCTGAGCTTCTTCAACGCCGAGGCCGAGCGGCAGCACGGCGTCGCCCGCCAGCAGGTGCCGGCGTCCGAGTGGACGGCCACCTTCGGCCTGCTCACCTTGGATGAGCTGCCACTGCCCCTGGCGCGGACGCCGCTGTACCGTGCCCTCCAAGGGGAGACGGTGACCGACGCGCTCTGGAAGGTGCGGCGCCCGGATGGCTCGGTGCGCATCCTCAACGGCACGGCCTCGCCCGTGCGCCGCCCGGATGGGACCCTGGCCGGTGCCGTGCTCACCGCCCGGGACGAGACGGAGCGGATGCTGCATGAGGCGGAGCAGTCCGAGACGCTCGCCTTGCTGGACTCGCTGCTGGCCACCGCGCCCATCGGCCTGTCCTTCGTGGACCGGCGGTTCCAGTACGTGCGCATCAACCGCATGCTCGCGGAGATCAACGGGGTGCCGGTGGAAGAGACGCTGGGGCGCACCGTGCGCGAGGTGTTCCCCGGGGAGGCCGACATCCTGGAGCCCCTGCTCGGTCAGGTCTTCAAGACGGGCGAGCCCCTCCGGGACAAGGAGATCGCCCTGCCCTCGAAGCCCGATGGGGGGCGGATCCACCACTACCTGGTGAGCTTCTACCCGGTGCGAGACAGCCGGGGCGTGGTGTGCTGGGTGGGCGCGGTGGTGGTGGACATCACCGAGCGCCAGCACACCGAGGCGGAGCTCCGCCGGGCGGCGGAGTTCCGCGAGCGCTTCCTGGGCATCGTCTCGCACGACCTGCGCAACCCTCTCAACGCCATCCTCCTGTCCGCCAACGTGTTGATGCGCTCGGACGAGCTGCCCCCCCGCCACCTCAAGTCCGTGCGCCGCATCGTCACCAGCGCCGAGCGCATGGCGCGCATGATTGGCGAGCTGCTGGACTTCACGCGCGGGCGGTTGGGAGGTGGCATCCCCGTGTCCCCGCGACCCACCAACCTGCGCCACCTGTGCCGGCACGTGCTGGAGGAACTGGAGGCGGGCCACCCCGGGCGCGAGCTGTTGCTGGACGCGCGGGGCGACTTCCAGGGGGCATGGGATCCGGATCGGCTCGCCCAGGTACTGGGCAACCTGGGCAAGAACGCGCTGGACTACAGCCCCGAGCGGACGCCCGTGCGCTTCACCCTGCGCGACGAGGGTGACACCGTCGTGGTGGAGGTGAACAACGGGGGGGCGCCCATCCCGCCCGCGCGACTGGCCGCCATCTTCGAGCCTTTCCGGCGGGGCGTGGAGGAGAGCCCGCATCCGGCGTCCGGCCTGGGACTGGGCCTCTTCATCGTCGAGCAGATCATCCGGGGCCACGGCGGCACCATCTCGGTGCGCTCCAACCAGGAGGAGGGCACCACCTTCACCGTGCGGCTGCCCCGGTTCGCGCTCCGGGCCAGGGAGGACGCGCCCCCGGTGGGTTAGTTCCGGGGCGCTCCGGCCACCTCGGCCTCCAGGCGGGCCTTCTCCGCGAGCATGAGGTCGCGCACGTGGTCGCGCAGCGTGGCCGCGTCGGGGAAGGCTCGCGGGTCCACGGGCGGCAGGACGCGCACCCGGCAGTTGGCCCGGAACTTCAACAGCATCCCGTGCTTGGGCAGGGTGTCGCCGGCGCCGGTAAGTACCAGGGGGATGAGCGGGCAGCCCTTGGACAGGGCGAGGCGGAAGGCGCCGTCCTTGAAGGGTAGGAACTGGTTGTCCGGCGAGCGCGTGCCCTCGGGGAAGAGGAGCACGGGCACGCCCCGGTCCAGCCAGCGCTCGCTGGCGGCCATCATCTTCGCGATGCTCTCCTTGTCCCCGCGCACCAGCCGTACGTAGCGGTTGAGGTACATGTTCCAGCCGAGGAAGGGCAGCCTGAAGTTGCTGGCCTTGGAGACCCACTTGAAGGGCCGGTAGAGGCCAAAGAGCACGAGGATGTCGCCCAGGGACTCGTGGTTGGCCACCAGCACCGCCGGGCCATGCCAGGGCAGGCGCTCGCGGCCCTCGATGTGCAGATGCCAGCCGGGGTTCACCCAGAAGTAGAGCTGCGCCCAGGCACAGGAGAAGAGGTGCAGCACGCGGCCGTCCCGGTCGAAGGGCCAGGTGACCAGGAAGAGGACGAGCGCCACCAGGAAGAGGAGGGCGGAGCTCACCGCGAAGAACGACCAGAAGAGGACCGAGTGGAGTCCGCGCATGTCACCTCGCATCTTCGCACGTCGGGTGAAGGATGGAGGACTCGGAGCATGGGGCGCTTGGCAGGGGAGGGGGGAGTGGGCGAGAAGCAGTCACGTATGGACATGAACATCGCACTCATCACCTACACGGGCCTGCCGGAAATGACGGTGGATGACCAGCGGCTGCTCGAGCCGCTGCGCGCCCGTGGGCTGATGCCGTACGTCGTGGTGTGGGACGACCCCAAGGTGGACTGGACGCGCTTCCAGCTCGCCGTGGTGCGCACCACCTGGGACTACTTCCTCGAGCCCGAGGCCTTCCTGGCGTGGCTGGAGCGGGTGGGCTCACAGGTGAAGCTCCTCAACCCGCCGGACGTGCTGCGCTGGAACAGCCACAAGTCCTATCTGCTCCAGCTTGCCGAGCAGGGCATCCCCGTCACTCCCACGGCGCTGTGCCCACGGGGCCGGAAGGTCTCGCTGCCGGCGCTGGTGGCCACGCGCGGGTGGCGCGCCGTGGTCATCAAGCCCGCGGTGTCGGGGGGCGGGCGGCTCACCCGGCGCTTCGAGGGCGCGCGACTCGCGGACGAGGGGCAGGCTCACCTGGACCTCGTGCTCGCCGAGGGGGACGCGCTGGTGCAGCCCTTCCTGCCGGAGCTGCACGAGAAGGGCGAGCGCTCCTACGTCTACTTCGATGGGGTCTTCTCTCACGCGGTGGTGCGGCCGGCCACCATGGAGGCCTCGGGCGGAATCCCGGATGGGGTAGCCCTGGCGCCCCTCGCCGAGGAGCGGACCCTGGCGGAGCGCGTGCTGGCCGCCACGCCCGGGCGCACCCTCTATGCCCGGGTGGACGTGGCCACCGGGCTGGACGGGAATCCGCTGCTTCAGGAACTGGAGGTCATCGAGCCGCGGCTCTTCCTGGGCGCCAGCGAGGGCGCCCCCGAGCGGCTGGCGGACATCATCGCGGGCCACATCCGCGGCTTGTCGCGCTGAGTGGGCTCCGGGAGGAGCGGTCGCCCAGGCTTACGGCGAGGTCTGGTTGGCCATCCCCGGCGCGCTGGGGGCGCCTGGGACCGGAGCGGGAGCCGGGGCGGGGGCCTCCTCATACTCGAGCGGAGCGGGGGAGATGGCGCCGTCCGGGGTGATCACCCACGAGTTGTAGCGCTTCTCGGACACGTCCCGGAGCTTGCCGTCCTCGTAGCAGACGACGTGCAGGGTGAAGGACGGCGCGTTGATGGTGGGCTTGCCGTACTGGTAGCACTCCACGTTGCCGTTGCGCTCCTTGCTGGTGGGCTGGCCGAGGAGGGACTGCACCTCCTGCGGCGACATGCCCTTGCGCACGGTGCGCAGGCCCCAGGCCGTCTCCACGCGGATGGGGAGGGCCTCCTGCTGGAACTTCACGGTCCAGAGGCCGAGCCCGATGATCAGCAACGCCGCCGCGGGGTACAGGAAGTACCGGCGCTTGGAGGGGGAGCGTTGCACGCCCGTGTAGGCCGTGAAGATGCCATCACGCGCTTCGGTACCCGTCTCGGCCGACGCGGTCGGCTCCTGCTGCTGCTCTGGCTGGCTCACCCC
Source organism: Archangium sp. (assembly GCF_036389735.1). Taxonomy (GTDB): domain Bacteria; phylum Myxococcota; class Myxococcia; order Myxococcales; family Myxococcaceae; genus Archangium. The sequence goes on from NZ_DASVWK010000355.1 coordinate 12,118, forward strand.
TCTGACATGCCCCCTCCGGGGGGCTGGATGCAAGCAGGTCGAGACCTGTAGCGGCGGGCCGCACGCCCGGAGACCGGCAGGTAGAGGGAGCGTCCAGCCAGGCGAGATGTCCATCCGACATCGGAATTGAAACTGCTTCCCCAGCAAGCAGGCGGGTGTGCTCTCGTGCGCCACCATGCCGCGTCCTCTCGTCTATCGGAGCTACGGAGGCTCGCTCCAGGTCTCCATTCCCTCCTTCGAGGTGCTCGTGGAGGCGGTACACATCCCGGAGACGCAGTGGCTGGCCACGGCTTGTCCGCTGGAGGGGCTCAACTGCGACCCACGGTTCCTCGCGTTCGTCGACACCGACAAGAACGGGCGCATCCGGGTGGCCGAGGTGCGGGCCGCCGTCGAGCACACGGCGAAGCTGCTGAAGGCGTACCCGGGCGCGGACGCGGCGAGCGACGTGTTGGAACTGGACGCGCTCTCGGAGGAGGGGGCGCGGCTCCGGGACGCGGCGGGCATCCTGCTGGAGACGCTGAAGGTGGCGGACCGCGCGCGCATCTCGCTGGAGCAGGTGCGCACCAGTGAGAAGGCACTCCGGGAGGCGGGGCAGAATGGGGATGGCATCGTCGCCCCGGCGTTCCTTCCCGAGCCGCTGCGTCCCCTGGCGGAGCGGCTCCGGGCCTGCTTTCCCGAGGTGAAGAACCGCTCGGGGCAGGCGGGGGTGGAGCTGCCCATGCTCCAGCGCTTCCGCGAGGAGCGGAGCGCGCTGCTGGCGCACCTGGCCGGGAAGGAGGCGGTGCTGGCGTGGCGCGAGCGGAGCGTGGAGTACGCCCGACGCATCCAGGACGTGCGGCCGCTGCTCGACACGTACGTCCTCCAGTGCCGGCTGGTGGCGGCCCAGCCCGAGGCCATCGTGGGCCTCAAGGTGGAGGCGGGCCGGGTGCAGGGGTCGCTCGGGGACACACAGGCGCTCGCGCGGGTGGTGTCGGAGCTGCCCGTGGCGCCGCCCGAGCCCGGAGGCATGCTGCGCTGGTCCCTGCTGTACCGGGGCCCGGCCTTCGAGAAGTTGGAGGCCTTCCGACGGGACGTGGCCGTGCCCGTCACCGCGGACATGACGGCGCTGGGGGACACCGTCTGGCGCGAGCTGTGCGCGAAGGCCGACGCCATCCTCGCGTGGCAGGCGCGGCTCGACACGAGCCCCCTGCACGGGATGGTGGAGGCGCTGGAGGACATTCCGGAGTCACACCTGGAGGCGCTCGAGGCGGCCTGCCGGGCGGATCTGGCGCTGAAGGACAAGCTGGACGCGGTGGTCGAGCTGGAGCGGCTGATCCTCTACCAGCGCTGGCTGCTGACGTTCGCCAACAACTTCATCAGCATGCCGGACCTCTACCAGACGAAGCGGCGCGCGCTGGTGGAGA
>NZ_DASVWK010000356.1:0-2932 GCF_036389735.1 Archangium sp.
AAGCGGATGCCCTTCACCGCCCCCTTCTCGTCCGGCAGCGCCTCCACCGGGCTCATGCGCTCGATGAAGCGGATGCCTTCCTCCAGCGCCTTCGCCACTTCCTCGTGGTTGAGGCGGTAGGCCGGCGATTCGGTGAGACCCCGGCGGTACACGAGGCTCACACCGCCCCAGTTGCGCACCAGCCGGATGAAGTCCGGCGCCCGGCCATCGGCCTCCGCCTCCTGACGCTCGGCGCGCACCGCCCGCCCGTGCTCCAGGAAGGTGAGGTAGGTGGCCTTCTCCTCGGCGTCCATGCGCGCGAGCACGGCCTCCTCGCCCAGCTCCGCCACCAGCTTCTCGTGGCGCTCGAGCGACTTCTCCACCTGCACCGGGTAGTACGCCAGCAGCTCCGTGGCGGTGTCGATGCCCGTCAGGCCGCCGCCGATGACGATCGCCGGCAGCTGCACCTGGAGGTTGGCCAGCGAGTCCCGCTTGAAGGCGCCCGTGAGCTGCAGCGACATGAGGAAGTCGCTCGCCTTGCGGATGCCCCGGATGAGGTTGTTCTTCATCCCGATGATGGTGGGCTTGCCCGCGCCCGCGGCGATGGCGATGTGGTCGAACCCCATCTTCCACGCGTCTTCAATCGTCAGCGTGCCACCGAAGCGGATGCCGCCGTAGATGCGCAGGTTCTGCCGCCGCTCCAGCGTCAGGTGCATCAGCGTGAGGAAGTTCTTGTCCCAGCGCACGGTGATGCCGTACTCGGACACCCCGCCAAAGCCCTCCAGGATGCGCTCGTCCAGCTGACGGGTGAGCGCCCTCCAGTCACGGATGGGCTTGAGCTGCTTGCCGTTGCGGCCCACCAGCTCGTCCTCGAAGGGTTCGATCTTCAGGCCGTCGATGCCCACGACGCCGAAGCCCTCGTTGAGCAGGTAGTGCGAGAGCGTGTAGCCGGCCGGGCCGAGGCCCACCACCATCACGTTGCGGCCCACGTACGGCAGCGCGTACGGGCGGCGTACGTTCAGCGGGTTCCAGCGCGTGAGCAGGCCGTAGATCTCGAAGCCCCAGGGCAGGTCCAGCACGTCCGTCAGGGCGGCCGTCTCCACCATCGGGATGTTCACCGGCTCCTGCTTCTGGAAGATGCAGGCCTTCATGCAGTCGTTGCAGATGCGGTGACCGGTGCCCGGGCACATCGGGTTGTCGATGATCACCACGGCGAGCGAGGCCAGCGAGTCACCCTCGCGCTTGAGCGCGTGCGCCTCGGAGATGCGCTCGTCCAGCGGGCAGCCGGTGAGCGGAATCCCCAGCGGGTTCTTCTTGAAGGTATGGCCCTCGGCGGCCGCGTCCTTCGCCTTGAAGCCCTTGGAGCACGAGTCCTTCTCGCGCTCGTGGCAGATGACGCAGTAGTCCACCTCGCCCATCACTTCACGCGGGGTGCCGCGCGGGTCCGTCAGCTTGAAGCCGTCGCGGTAGCGCAGGTGGTGGTCCGGGCCCTGGGTGATCTCCGGCAGCTTCTCGTCCGGACGCTCCAGCTGCACGAGCTGATCGAACACCAGCGGCTTGGGCACGCGGTGCGTGGGCCACTTGTGGAACAGCTCCTTCATCTCCGGGTGCAGCGCGCGGGCGTACGTCCAGCGGTCCGCCAGCGACAGCAGGTTGCGCACCGACTGGAGCTCCGCCGTGTCGTCCCCCTGGGTGACCAGGCTGGAGCCGAAGGCCTCCTTGCCCTCGGGCCCGGAGAGCAACGCGGCGCGGAGGCCCGTCCACTTCGCCCGCAGGGCCTCGGACTGCTCCGGGGTCAGCGGCGCCAGGTTGCCGGAGGTACCGGAGAAGAGCCGCTCCAGGTCCATCAGCGTGAGGATGGACTGCGCCAGGGCGCGCTCCACGTCGTCACTGGCGAGCGCCTCGGGGAAGGCGAGCGACAACATCAGCCGCATCCGCGCGTCCAGCGAGGGGTACTCGGAGAGCGCGGGACGGTCCGTCGCGCCCTTCTTGAAGACGCGGCGGGAGATGAACTCGCGCTTGAAGTCGAAGAGCGGCAGCTCGCTCTTCAGGTGGCGGGCCAGCCGCTCCAGCTCGGCCTCGATGCCGAAGAGCCGGCGCACGAAGGCCGACACGTGGCGTGCCACGCGGATGAGCAGCTCGGACTCGGCGGGGCCGGTCACGCTCTTGCCACCGGACTTCCGGTAGGCGTCGAAGGCCTGGAACAGCTCGGGCTCGTCGGCGGCGAGCTGCTCGTCGAAGCGCTCGGACAGGCGACGCAGCCCTCGGGGGCGGTACAGATCCTCGAAGCTGAAGCCCGGAAGGCCGAGGGTGAGCGTGGGGCCGTCGTTGGAAGAAAGGGCGGTCAAGGGACGCATGTGGCTCGGAGTGAAAGGGGCAACCAGACAAAAACGGTTGCCGCACCGCCCCTATTTCGCGGCCCGCCGGCTGGAAAGCAAGCGGACTCGATCAGAACGGCTACTAGGGTCGGTACAACCGGCGGTGCATTTGTCTCAACCCCCAGAACATCTTGGCCGCATCCACGCCGAATCGGACCTTCGAGTCGCCGGCATCAGCCCAGTCGATGGGGACCTCCAGCGCCCGTGCGCCCTGATCGCGCATGAGGGCCAGCAGCTCCACATCCAGCAGCCAGCGGTTCTCCTGGAGTCGGTCCAGCAGCGGGCGCAGCAGCGAGGCCCGGAAGAGCTTCACCCCGCACTGGGTGTCATAGAAACCCAGTCGGAATCGCACATCGGTGAGGGTGGCGAAGACGCGCCCCTGGAGGTGGCGGAAGAGCCGGCGCTCCACCCGACGCCCGGCCATGAGGATGCGCGAGCCCACCAGCACGTCCAGGTCCCGCGTCCCGGCGGCCAGCGAGGCCAGGCGCAGGAACTCCCCCGCGCTCACCGCGCCGTCCGCGTCCAGGAAGGCCAGCCAGGCGGCCTGGGGAGCGGCTTCCCGCCACCCCCTCCGG
>NZ_DASVWK010000357.1:0-10822 GCF_036389735.1 Archangium sp.
CCAATCGCTCACTCGTCAACCGGAAACCCTCCGCCGCCACCAGCACCCGCTCGCCCGACGGGGGGCTCGACCACGCGGGCAACGAGGGAACCAACCGCAGCACGGACCTCGGGTACGGCTGCACCATCGGCCAGGACTCACGCTCCATCATCGTGCCTCCCGCTCAAGCGACCCATCCACCACGTCGCGCAGCAACTCCTTCAACTCCTCCAGCGGCGTGCCCAGGGCGTAACAACCTCGCGCCCCCAGGTTCAGCGCCGAGCGCCGCAGCCGCTCGTCGTCGAAGGGCAGCAGCACCACGACAGGTGCTGGCCCCGCCTCATTCCCCGCCCCCCGCAGCACCCGGGCGACACTGTCCGCTCCCTGCACCAGCGCGAGCACCACGTCCGGGCGCCCTCCGACTCCCGAGGGCCGCAGGGTGATGCCCATGTCGCCCAGCACGTCGCTCAGCAGCGAGCGCAGTGACTCGTCCGCGTCCGGCGCGAGGATGACGCAGCACGGCAAGGGGTGGCGCATGGCGGGACCTCACCTCCGTGCTTCAGCAAGCAACATGCCTGGGCCGCTCCCTCGGGAGCACCGCGCCGCGTCACGGCGCATCGTGGCACCCTGCAAGGCCCCCCTGGCGGTTTGCCAGCTTCCGCCGGGCGCCTTGGATCAGTGGACGGTGTGGGCCTGGGAGGCCGGGCCCGGCACGCCTCCAGCCACCGACACCGTCACCGCGCCCGGCGTGGAGGCCTTGAAATAGAAGGTCGCCTCCGCCTGCGGGTTCGACAGGCTCACGGTGGAGAGCGCACTCCCGCCGCACCCCGGATCCGAGAAGAAGGTGAGCCCGGGGGCCGCGGGGCCGGAGGCCGAGAGGGTGAACGTCTCCGAGGAGGGGACGAGGTTGCCCTTGGCGTCCTGGCTCTGCACGGTGAGCTTCCCGGAGCAGGCCCCCACCGCGACGTCGGACGCGGGGGTGAGGAACGCGAGCGCCGAGGCCGCCTCGGCCAAAACGTCGACGGAGAAGGTGCGACCGGGCACGGTGGTGGGGTCGTAACCCGCCCCGGAGACGGCATTCGAGGTGATGACGTTGCCCGTGCCGTAATCCGCGATGGCGGCCTGGTAGTAGGGGTTGGACGCCGCGCCGTTGCCCAGGGTGTTGCCGGCCACGCGGAGGCGCGTCGGCGTCGAGGGCGCGTCTCCCGCCCCCTCCAGCTGGGAGAGGCTGATGCCGATGTCGTTGCCGGTGAGGGTGTTGCCCTCGATGACGAGCCCGGTCACCAGCGGGCTGCCGGGGCCGTAGTAGCCGCCGCCGGTGATGAGGATGCCCGTGCCGGTGGTGTCCGCCATGGGGCCCGTGTAGGCATTCCCGGAGACGGTATTCCCCGTCACCCGCCCCCTGGCGCCCAGGCTGACCTGGAGGCCGTTGCGGGCGATGGAGGCCGAGGGCCCTCCACCCTCCACGGTGTTGTTGGAGAGCGTCACCTCCACGGCGCCAATCGCCAGGAGGCCCACCTTCTGGAACCGCGAGACGCGGCTGCGCAGCACGTCCACCCGGAAGGGCCCCCGGCTCGCGTCGTCGTTGCGCGCCTCGATGCCGAAGCCCTCCTGGCAGCCGCTCGCGCCCGAGCCCTTCTGGAGGTCGCGCACCTCGCTGTCCACGACCTCGCCCGAGGCCCCTTCGAGCAGGATGCCGCGGAGCCTCGCCGCGTCGGACTGGCAGACGTCCTTCAGGCCGCTGGCGGTGACGGTGACGTTCTGGACGCGCGCCTTCGTGCCCCGGTTGCGGAGGACGGCCCCGGTGAACGCGCCTCCCGGCGGATCCACCGCGGTGACGGTGTGCCCCTGACCGTCGAACGTGTAGTCGTCCGGGATGAACAGCGTGGAGTCCGTGGTGCAGTCGGCCGTCAGCGCCACGCGCCCCTCTGCGAGCGAGAAGGGGCACGGCTCTCGCGTGCACCTGGGGCCCGTCCAGGTGATGGGAAAGGTGTGGGAGACGCTCTGCCCGGCCGCATCGGTGACCGTCACCGTCACGGTGGGCGTCACGCCGGGAGGCAGGCAGGACAGGGCGGCCCACACCCCGTCACCGCGGCCCCCGTCGCTCACCGTGCCGCCCACGCCGCCGGCGTTCGTGGACCACGTGAAGGTCAGGGGCTCGCCGGGAGTTCCGGAGACGGTGACGCCCAGCCGCAGGGGCTCCCCTGGGCCCACCGAGGCCGGCGACTGCGAGGTCTCCTGGAGGACGAGCGGCACCCGGTAGGTGACGTCGGGAGCGCCGCGTTCGTCACAGCCCGCCGCCACCAGCAACAGCCCCACCGCCAGCAACGACAGGTGCCCCACATCCGCTCGACGCATGCGCACGTGACTCCCATTCCAGACGCGGAAGAGAGTTCAGGCTACCGACGGGCTCCCACGCCTTGAACCGAGGCCCCCGGCCCGGCACCACCGAGTGACAAGCTCTGGACGTCCGATGGTGCATGATGGTGGCCCATGGACACCCCCACCCGAGGCCCGTGGCTCGCCTTCCCGCGCGTCCTCTGGCTCTCCCTGCTGGCCGCGCTGGTCCTCGCCCTGCCCACCGTCTGGCTGGGCTTCCTCTCCGACGACTTCGGACACCTGCTCATCCTCGAGGGCCTGCCCTCCCTGGGCTCGCCCTACGACTTGTTCCGCTTCGCGAGTGGGGACCCCGCGACCCTCAAGCCGCTGGTGGACCAGGGGCCCTACCCGTGGTGGACGCTGCCCGAGCTGAAGCTGGTCTTCTGGCGCCCCTTGTCGAGCGCGCTCGCGGTGATGGACCACGCCCTCTTCGGCCGCGACGCCAGGGGGTGGCACCTGCACTCGGTGGCCTGGTACCTGGGAATGGTGGCCGTCCTCGGCGCGCTGCTGCGGCGCTTCCTGCCGGGCGCCATCGGGGCGCTCGCGCTGTTCCTCTTCGCCATTGATGGCTCGCACTTCATGGTCACCGGGTGGCTCGCCAACCGCAACGCGTTGGTGGCAGCCGTGCCCGCGCTCCTCGGCCTGTGGATGCACCTGGAGTGGCGCGAGTCCCACCGGCCCTGGGCCCTGCCCCTGTCGCTGGCCGGGCTCGCCGTGGGACTGCTGGGCGGAGAGACCGCGCTGGGCCTCTTCGCGTACGTGCTGGCCTATGAGCTGCTCGGGGCCCGAGGCCCTATAAAGGAGCGGCTGCGCTCCATCGCCCCGGCGGCACTGCTCGGGCTCGGCTACCTCGTGCTGTACAAGGCGCGCGGCTACGGCGCCTACGGCTCCGGCTCCTACATGGACCCGCTGGGCGAGCCCGGGCGCTTCCTCCTGGGCGCACTGGAGAAGCTCCCGGTGCTGCTCGGCGCGCTGGTGCTGGAGGTGCCCGCGGATATCTGGATGGCGAGCGCGAGCGTCCGCCCCGTCCTGGTGGGCCTGGGACTCCTCGGGCTCGGAATGCTCGCGCTGCTGGTGCGCGCCGCGTGGCCGAGCCTCACCGAGGACGAGCGCCGACACTCCCGCTGGCTCTTCCTCGGCGCGGCGCTGTCGCTGCTGCCGGTGATGTCCACCTTCCCCGCCAACCGCCTGCTGCTCGTGCCGAGCCTCGGCTCGCTGGTGGCCGTGGCGGTGGTGCTCGTGTTCGCGTGGCGCTCGCGGGCGCGCGGCTGGCGTCCCCGGGGCGTGGCGGCGGGGGCCAGCGTGCTCGCGCTCACGCACCTGGTGCTGGCGCCCCTGCTCTGGCCAGGGATGTTCCTCCTCTTCCGGCAGTTCGGCACGCAGGCCGAGCCCATCTACCAGACGGTGGCGGACGAGCTGGACTACCAGCGGCTCCCCGGGCAGCGGGTGGTGCTCCTCCCGGCGCCGATTCCGGGCTTCACCCTGTACCTGCCGATGATCCTCGCCACGCGCGGCATGCCCAGGCCCCTCGCCTGGTGGTCGCTGTCCATGTCGATGGAGCCCCATGTGCTCACCCGCACGGGGCCCTCGTCCCTGGAGCTGTCACTCACCCGGGGCCACTTCCTCACCAACGAGTTCGAGAAGGTGTTCCGAAGTCCCAACACGCACCCGCTGCCCGCGGGCTCGCGCGTGGAGCTCCAGGGCATGCGGGTGACGGTACTGGAGGCGGATGCCGAGGGGCCCACGCGGCTCGGCTTCGACTTCGATCTGCCCCTGGAGGACCCCTCCTTCGTCTTCCTGGGCTGGAAGGACGGCCAGCTGCGCCGCACCACCCCGCCGCCCGTGGGAGCGCGGGTCGCCCTCTCCCCCTAGAGTCCCGGCAGTCGGAACGACGGGCCGGCGATGAGGTGGTGCGTGTCGATAGAGGTCTCCAGGGTTCCGCCCGGCACGTCCACCGTGGGCGAGGTGTGGGTGAACCGGTACTCGCTGGAGAGCGCGAAGCGGGAGGCGAAGGGCCACGCCACCCCGCCCAGCACCTGGAAGGCCGGACCGCGCACCTGATACTCGCTCACCGCCTGGTCGCCCATCGTGGCCTCCACATGGGGAATCACGAGCCCCGCCCCCGCGCCCACATAGGGTTGGACACGCCCCGTGCACCCGGGCTCGGGACAGGTGTTCCAGCGGTGCAGCACGTCCAGCGTGAGGTAGTTCATCCCGTGGGACATGTTGAAGCGCTGGACGGTGGCCGCCATCGGCTCCATGCCCTCCACGGGCTCGCCCCCTCGCGTGCCTGTCACCCGGACGGCCTGCTCCGTGTCCGCGAAGACCTTGTCGTGGAAGAAGTCGAGCATCACGCCCCAGTCCCGCCGGGCCTCGAAGTGGTGGGTGAGGCGCACGCCGTAATAGATGGGGGACGTCCAGGACTGGCTCGTCCAGGAGATGTCCCTGTACGTCAGGTCGGTGCCACCCGGCTGGCGCAGCCGTACGTTGCTGTCATGGGTGAAGGAGACTCCCACGTACAGCAACAGGGTCGTCTCCGCGTGCGCGATCCCGCCTCCCGCCAGCAACCCGCCCAGCAGTCCCATGAGGACCCCGTACCGCCCTCGCCTCTTCATGGCCGCGAAGGTGTGCATGAGGGCTGGGAAGACCATGTCCCCACGTCTCATCCGGGGGCTCCCCCGCCCGGCTGCTTCCTCGCCGCCTTCCCAACGGAATGGTCCAACCCACGTGGAGGGTTGCCACCAGTCCGGCTTTTTTCGCCGGCCAACGAGGAACGACCATGAGCGCCACGCTGAACCAACAAATCGAGAAGGCGGCCGAGTGGATCGCCGCCAGCAGGCACCTGGTGGCCTTCACTGGCGCGGGCATCAGCACCGACTCGGGCCTGCCGGACTTCCGAGGCCCGGACGGGGTGTGGACCCGCCGCGACGCCGGCCTGCCACCGCCCAAATGGGGCAAGCCCGCCTCGCAGATCCGCCCGAACGTGGCCCATGACGCGCTCGTCCAGCTGGAGCGCCTGGGGAAGCTCCAGTTCCTCATCTCGCAGAACGTGGACAACCTCCACCTGGAGTCCGGCTTCCCCCTCGAGAAGCTCGCGGAGCTGCACGGCAACGGCAAGCTGATGCGCTGCCTTGCCTGCGACAGCCGCTTCGCCTTCCAGCAGGTGGGCTGGGACCGCCGGGTGTGGGGCGAGGGTTACCGCACCCAGCGTCCGCTGAAGGGACAGCCGCGCTGCCCCATGTGCAAGGGCCGCATCATCTCCTCGGTGGTGAACTTCGGGGACCCGCTGCCCGCGAGGGAAATTCAAGAGTCCTTCGCGCACTCGGAGCGCAGCGACGTGTTCTTCGCCATCGGCTCGTCGCTGGTGGTGTCACCGGCCAACGAGATGCCACGCATCGCGCTGGAGATGGGCGCCCGGCTCATCCTCCTCAACCGGGGTGAGACGCCCTTCGACGAGCTGGCCCACCTGCGCATCGACGCGGGCATCGGCGAGGTGCTGCCCCCGGTGCTCGCCCGGGTGAAGCAGCTCCTGGGCGCCGATGCCCACGCGCCCGACAACGGCTAGGGGATGACGATCGGCACGTGCATGCTCTTGCCGTCGTAGGCCGTGGCGCCGCAGCGTGCGCGGGCCCAGTCGCCGCCCACCGCCGAGCAGATGCGGAAGGTGCTGATGTTGGAGATGGCCAGGTTGATGCCCGGGGTGTCGCAGCGCCCGCTGTAGCTCCACGAGAGGCTGCGGTTGACGGAGGTGACGCCGATGCAGGGGCCAATCCACGCGCCCGTGTCGCGCCGCTGCACGTCGATGGAGTACTGGGCGCCCGTCTCCTCCTCGCTCCAGGTCAGGTCCACGAAGGGCGTGGTGCCACCGGGAAGCTCCAGGAAGACGTCATCCGAGACGCCGTCGTAGGCCTTCTCGACGAAGGGCCCCCAGGTGCTGCTGCTCGAATAGAAGACGCGGAAGGCGGCGATGTCGCCCTTGTTCACCATGCGGCTGCCCGCGCTGGGGCACACGCCGTTGAAGACGGTCTTGTTCGAGGCGCCGAGGAGGCCGGCGGACATGCACGGGCCAATCACGGACCCATCGCGCAGCACGAGGTCGAGCGAGTAGTTGTACGCGGCCAGCTTCGTCCAGCGGACATTGACCTGGTTGAGCGAGTGCATCGAGCCGTCGGGCTTGAAGGCGATGCGCTGCTTGTAGGTGCTGCGCGAGGCGAAGGTGCCCGCGGGCTCGAAGGCGCCCTGGTGGAAGATGTTGAAGTACTCACCGCGCCGGTCCACCACCACGTTGTGGCCATGACTCTGGATGAGCGCCCCGGAGGCGTTGCGCATCGCCTGGGAGAGCGGCCGCACCGCGCGCGCCCGGGTGAGCGCGGGCAGGGAGTCCGCCATGATGTAGTTCATGGCGTACTGGCTGTTGTACCAGCCGGTGCTGAAGAGCAGGTAGTAGAGGCCGTTGCGCTTGAGGAGCTCGGGGGCCTCGTTGATGCCCTCCTCGTGCGCGGGAAGGGTGTAGAGCGCCGGGCCCGCGTGGTTGTGGACGGTGGCGGGGGCCGCGGTGTTGAACGAGGAGATGTTGTTGCCCCGATCGAACCACACATAGAAGAGCCAGTGGCCCGACGTGTCGGTGAACGAGGCCGAGTCGATGCGGATGTTCCGGTTGCAGCCCTGCGCCGTGCAGGCCGAGCCGATGGTGGTGCGCGGATAGGTGGTGCTCGGGTTGATCGGCCTGGGCGCGGCGAAATTCAGGTTCAGGTCGGGCGCCGAGGCCACGAAGGTCGTCACGTCCTGGCCGGACGCCGGGCAGGCCATGCCGTTGGGCACCCGTTGGGCCGAGAAGTAGAGGTTGTAGACGCCGTTGGACTTGCCGAGGTCCGGCGCCCAGATCATGCAGTAGTCGTAGGTCGGGTCCGCCACCGAGGGGTCGTACCCGCGCTTGAAGCGGAAGCTCGAGAGATCGTTGCTCTCGTAGATGGGCAAGCTCCGCGCGTCGCCGGTGCCGGTGAGGAAGAACAGGTCATCGTTCTCCTTGTAGACGTCGGGATCGGCGAGCCCCGGGACGAGCAGCGAGCGCGCGTAGAAGTTGGAGCCGCGCGTGGCGCACGAGGACCCCACGAAGCCCTCGTCGCAGACGCAGACCGCGCTGCCGGCGTTGTCCTTACAGAGGCCGTGCCCGCTACAGGTGACTCCGTCACAGACTCCGAGCGCCTGCGGGGCGGCCGATGACGCGCCGCCCGGCTCCGGCTCGAAGCTGGCGTCCTCCGGGCCCGCACATCCGGCGCCCATCGCGAGGGCGATGAGTGAAACGAGTATCGCTTCGAATCGTAGACGCATGGTTCTCCTTGGAAGAGGCCGACATTCTCGCCTAGCGGCAGATTCCCCACAGCATCTGGAGCCCATCCGAGGTGAGGACGGCGAGGTCCCTGGAGTTGTCCCCGTCGAAGTCCGCCGTCACCAGGTTGCGGAGCCGCTGGGCCTGGGCCGACGCGGTGAGGACCACCTGCGGCGACAGGGTGCCATTGAACTGGCCGAGGTACACACTCACCCGGCCAGACGTGGAGCTCGCCGCCATCACGTCCATCACCGTGTCCCCGTTGAGGTCCGCCACGGTCAGCCGATCCGGCGCGTCCACCGAGGGGTAGGTGAGCGGCGTCTGGAAGGTGCCATCGCCCCGGCCGAGCAGCAGGAGGACCTGGTCGCGGGTCGCGTCGGCGACGACCAGCTCTGGCCGCGAGTCCTTGTTCAGGTCAATCGCCACCACGCCTCGCGGAGTGCCACCCAGGGGGGTGAGGAGCTGGGGCTGGAAGGTGCCATCGCCCTTGCTCAGCAGCACGCCCACGGACTGGCAGGTGGTCTCCCCCGTCGAGCCGCAGGCGGACGGGTGGATGACGGCGAGGTCCTCCCGGCCGTCGAGGTTGAAGTCGGCGACCACCAGCGAGTCGGGGCTCGCGGGCGCGGTGAAGGAGCCGGCCTCCGTGAGCTTCCCATCGGTGCCCACCTTGAAGAGGGACACCTTGCCCAGGGCCGTCTGGAGGACGGCGAGGCTCTGGCCCTGGGTGGAGCCGTTGAACCGGCCGAGCGCGAGGCCGTCGATGTCCATGCCGAGCGCGAGGGAGGACGCCGACTGGAAGGAGCCGTTGCCCGTGCCCTGGGACACCGCGAGGGACTGGGCGGCGCCATGGCCGACGAAGAGGTCCAGCCGCTGGTCCGCGTTGTAGTCGGAGAGGAGCACGGACGAGGGCTCGCTCCCGGGCGTCACCAGCAGCGTGGGGGTGTAGAAGGTGCCGTCCTTGTGGTTGAGCAGGACGGCCACCGCGTTGGCGTTGGCGTTCGCCGTGACGAGGTCGACGTACCCATCCGCGTTGAGGTCACCGACGGCGAGGTCCCTGGGGCCCGAGGCGCCGGCGAAGGTGTACGTCACCGGGGCGAGGTAGCCGCAGTTGCCCAGGCACACCACGCCCCCATCCGGGCACGCGCCCGCGCACGAGGTGGAGCCGCTGGGGCACGAGGGCCTCGCCGCGAAGGTGCCGGCATCACCCGTGCCTCCATCTTGCGTCTGATTGCCACCACCCCCACCCGCCCCCGGCTGCTGCCCGGGGAGGGGGTTGTAGTCGGGTGGCTCCACCTCCTCCTCGCAGGCCGGAGTCAGCAGGAGCACGGCCCCCAGGGCGAGCAGTGCGCGGAAGGGCCGCGAGCGCGGCCCTCGGGAAGAAGGGGGTCGGGAGAAGGACACGAGGCCTCCGAGAAAGAGAGGCGCGCAGTGTACCCAGCGTGCTCGTGCCTACGAGGTGTTTCCACTCCGCTCGCGCTCGCGTCGGTGGATGGTGGAGACGTCGATGCCGAGGATTTCCGCTGCCTTCGTCTTGTTGCCACCGCATTGCGCCACCACGAAGGCGATGTACTCGCCCTCGAGCTGGCGCAGGGGGATGAGCCGGTCCTGCGCGCGTGACAGGGGATGGGGGTCCGCCGTCACACCGGGCGCGTGGAGCTGGAGCGTGGGCAGGTCCACCATCTCCTGCACCGTCACCACGGCGAGGCGCTCGACGAGGTTCTCCAGCTCGCGCACGTTGCCGGGCCAGGGCGCGGCGGCGAGCGCGGCGAGGGCCTCGGGGGAGAAGCCGGTGAGGCGCGCGCGGGGGTTGCGCTTGCGCGACTGCGCGACGAAGTGCTCCACCAGCGGGGGAATGTCCTCGCGCCGCTCGCGCAGGGAGGGCACGTGCAGCGGCACCACGTTGAGGCGGTAGAAGAGGTCCTGCCGGAAGCGGCCCTCGCGCACGCGCGCCTCCAGCTCCTGGTGGGTGGCGGCCACCACGCGCACGTCCACCTTGCGCGAGGCATCCGCGCCCACCGCGCGCACCTCGCCGTCCTCCAGCACGCGCAGCAGCTTGGCCTGGAGCTCGGGCGCCATGTCGCCAATCTCGTCGAGGAAGAGCGTGCCGCCGTCCGCCTCCAGGAAGAGTCCACGCCGGGGCGTGGTGGCCCCGGTGAAGCTGCCCTTCACGTGGCCGAAGAGCTCGCTCTCCAGCAGCGCGTTGGGGATGGCGGTGCAGTTCACCGCGACGAAGGGGCCGGCCTTGCGCGGGCCCTCGAAGTGCAGCGCGCGGGCCACCAGCTCCTTGCCCGAGCCGCTCTCGCCACGCACCAGTACCGGCGCCGGGGAGTGGGCCACGCGCTCGATGAGCTCATAGAGGGAGCGCATGGGGGCGCTGCGGCCCACCAGCGCCGCGTAGGCCGAGCGGTCCCCCACGGCCTGACGCAGTGCCCGGTTCTCCTCGCGCAGCCGCCGCTCGGCGATGGCGCGCTGCACGTACAGCAGCACCTCGTCCAGGCGGAAGGGCTTGGTGAAGTAGTGCGTGGCCCCGCGCCGCATGGCCTCCACGGCGTTCTCCACCCCGCCGAAGGCCGTCATGATGAGCACCGGCAGCGTGGGGTCCACCTGCCGCACGGCGGCCAGCACGTCGAAGCCGTCCACCTGCTCCATGCGCAGGTCGCACACCACGGCGTCCAGCACGCGTCCGCGCACCGCGGCGAGGGCCTCCTGCCCGCTGGTGGCCACGTCCACCGTGTAGCCCGCGTCGGTGAGGTGGTCGGCCAGCAACCGGGCCATCTCCACGTGGTCGTCCACCACCAGCACTCGTCCCTCAGACGGCATGTCGCTCCTCGTTCGCCGTGGCCGCCGTGGGCCACCACAGCGTCACGCACGTGCCCCGGCCGGGCGCGCTGTCCAGCTCGATGCGGCCCCCGTGGTTGCGGACGAGCTGCGCCACCACCGTCAGCCCCAACCCCGTGCCCTGGCCACGCTTCTTCGTGGTGAAGAAGGGGTCGAAGACGCGGTTGAGGCTCTCCGGCGGAATGCCGCACCCGTCGTCGCGCACCGTCATCCGCACCCCACTCCAGGCCCCGGGCTCGCTCGGCGCCTCCACGTGCGCGGCGATGCGCACCGAGCCTCCGGGCTCACAGGCATCGC
>NZ_DASVWK010000358.1:0-6206 GCF_036389735.1 Archangium sp.
CCGTCGAGTCGATTGTTGAATTGGGCGGGAGACCCTCCGAATGGCGATGGAACTCAAGCAGAGCCTGAAGCTTTCGCAGCAGCTGGTGATGACGCCCCAGCTGCAGCAGGCCATCAAGCTGCTGCAATTGTCGCGCATGGAGCTGCTCGAGCAGGTGCGCGAGGAGATGGAGCAGAATCCGCTCCTCGAGCAGCCTGACGAGACCGCTCATGGCGACGTGACGGACAAGGAGCCCGGCGAGGCCTCGATGGAGGCCGCGAACACCGAGATTCCGCGCGACATCGCGGACAACCGGACGCCGGACGCGGCCCCCGAGTTCAAGGCCGATGGGGACGGGCCGCCGGAGATCGACTGGGAGGCCTACCTCAACAGCTACCAGTTCAACGAGCAGAGCACGGCCTCCAACAAGGGGAACGTGGCGACCGATGACCTTCCCTCCTTCGAGGCCAACCTCGTGGAGAAGGAGGATCTGGTCGATCACCTCCAGGAGCAGCTGGGGACGCTGCGGCTCAACGAGGCCGAGCGGCGCATCGGCATGCTCATCCTGGGCAACCTGGACCACGACGGGTACCTGAAGCTGGACGACGTGGAGGGAGACCCGCTCATCCGTCTGTGCAATGAGGCGGACGTGTCCATGTCGGTGGCGGAGCGGACGCTGCGGCGCATCCAGAACCTGGAGCCCAGGGGCTGCGCCGCGCGCGACCTGCAGGAGTGCCTGCTCATCCAGGTGTCCGCGCTCAAGGACAAGCACGCGGCGCTGCTGGGCCTCATCATCAAGCGGCACATGAAGTACCTCGAGAGCAAGAACCTTCCGGCCATCGCCAAGGACCTGAAGGTGACGCTCGAGGAGGTGGTGGAGGCCTCCAAGCTGCTACCGAAGCTGGACCCGAAGCCGGGCCGCAACTTCAGCGGGGACGACGCGCAGTACATCACCCCCGACGTCTTCGTCTACAAGCTGGGCGAGGACGAGTACACGGTGGTGCTCAACGACGACGGCCTGTCGAAGCTGCGCATCTCGGGCATGTACCGCAACGCGCTGAAGGCGGGCGGGGTGGGGCCGGGGCAGACGAAGGAGTTCATCCAGGAGAAGCTGCGCAGCGCGCAGTGGCTCATCCGCTCCATCCACCAGCGCCAGCGCACCATCTACAAGGTCACCGAGAGCATCGTGAAGTTCCAGAAGGACTTCCTGGACAAGGGCATCGCCCACCTCAGGCCGCTCATCCTCCGGGACGTGGCCGAGGACATCGGGATGCACGAGTCCACGGTGTCGCGCGTGACGACGAGCAAGTACGTGCACACCCCTCAGGGCATCTTCGAGCTGAAGTACTTCTTCAACTCGTCGATTGCGCGCGTGTCCGGTGAGGACACGGCGAGCGAGGCGGTGAAGCACCACATCAAGCAGCTGGTGTCGCAGGAAGACCCGCGCAATCCGTACTCGGACCAGAAGATCGTGGAGCTGCTGAAGGCGCAGGGGACGGAGATCGCGCGGCGCACGGTGGCCAAGTACCGCGAGGTGCTGAACATCCTCCCGAGCAGCAAGCGCAAGCGCTACTTCTGAGAGCGCCCAGTCCCCCTCTCCCTTTGGGAGAGGGACGGGGCGAGGGTATACACCCTGGCCCCATGAGCCCCGAGAGCGCCGACCCCGTCCTCCACCGTGAGCCCACGCCCCTCCTTGTGCCTCCCGTGACGCTGGAAGGGCGCTCGGTGCGCCTGGAGCCGCTGGCCATGAGCCACGCGCCCGCGCTCTCCGCCGTGGTGGAGCCCGACATCTTCGAGCACTTCAACGTGGTGCTGCGCACGCCCGGGGACGTGGAGGCGTACGTCTCCGACGCGCTGGAGGCGGCGGAGCGTGGGGTGGAGCGGCCCTTCGTCATCATCGACAAGGAGACGGGCTCGCCGGTGGGCAGCACGCGCTACCTGGACATCCAGCGCAAGCACCGCACGTTGGAGATTGGCAGCACGTGGCTGGCCAGGCGCGTGTGGCGCTCGCGGGTGAATACGGAGTGCAAGTACCTGCTGCTGCGGCATGCCTTCGAGGAGCTGGAGGTGATGCGGGTGCAGCTGAAGACGGACCGGCGCAACACGCGCTCTCGGGCGGCCATCGAGCGGATCGGCGCGCGCTTCGAGGGCCTCCTCCGCCATCACATGCTGGTGCGCGGGGACGTGGTGCGGGACTCGGCCTACTACGGCATCATCGACAGCGAGTGGTCCGAGGTGAAGGCGCGGCTGGAGGCGAAGCTGGCCGAGGGGTGAGCACGTCTCATGGGCGTATCGCGCGCTCGAGGGCCTCCTCCAGCAGGGGCACCCGGACGGAAGGCAGGTAGCGCTCCCCGGCGCGCTGTCGGCCAGCCCGTCCCAGGGCCTTCCTCGACTCGGGTTCAACCACCCACCGGGCGAGCACCTCGGCGACGGCGTCCGCGCGGGGAGGCACCCGGGCGCCGCACGTGTCGTCGATGATCTCCCGGGCTCCACCCATGTCCGTCGTCAGCACGGGGAGGCCGGCGAACATGGCCTCGACGAAGACGATGCCGAAGGGCTCGGGCCCGAGGTTGGGCTGGCAGAAGAGGTCGGCCGCGGCGAGCAACCGGGGGACGTCGGAGCGCTGGCCGAGGAAGCGCACCCGATGGGCCAGCCCGTGGGTGTCCGCCCGTGTCCGCAGGCGCGCCAGCAGGGCGTGCTCCTCGGGACGCTGGGCGCCGCCCACCACCCAGCAGGCCCAGTTCGCCTCGCGGGGCAGCCGAGCGAGCGCATCCAGCAGCAACTCCTGGCCCTTCCACGCCTCCAGCCGGCTCACCTGGAGGATGACGGGAGTGCCCTCGGGCACGCCGAGCTCCTGGCGGACGGCATGCCGCACCCCGGGCTCCTTCGGTGCTCGGTCCTCGACGGGGCAGCCGGTGACGAGCGGTGTGAGCCCGGGCAGAAGGGTGGACGCGGACGCGGCGGTGAACGCGGAGTTGGACAGGAGCGCGTCCGGAGGCACCCACGCCAGCAGCCTGTCCAGCGCGAAGCGGGGCTCGATGGGGCCGTGGAGGAAGAGGGCCTGCCGGTGGCCGAGCAGCGCCGGGGCCGCGACGGCCTTCAGCCACGAGGAGTGGGAGAGCACCAGGTCCGGACGCCAGGAGGCCAGCAGCCGGCGCAGCCGCAGCTGGGGCCCGACGAGCGTCCACGGACGTGCCAGCCGCGCCGGGCCGAGCACCTCCACACTGGCTCCGGCCGCCCGCAGCTCCGAGGCCAGCCGGCCCTCGAAGAAGAGCGCGAAGCGGTGCTCCAGTCGCCGGGGCGACCGCGCCAGCGTGACGAGGAAGGACTCCACGCCTCCATACAGGTTGCCCGCCGCCAGATGGAGTACACGGCCCGCCACGTTGCCTCCTCGCTGCCGCTGTCGCGCGCTACGGCTTCCCCGAGGGCTCGGGGGCGACGCGGATCATCCGCTTTCCGATGTTGGCCCCATGCAGCAGGCCCATCAAGGCCCGAGGTGCGTTCTGCAGGCCGTCGATGATGTCCTCGCGGACCTTCAGCCGGCCCTCGGCGACCCAGCCCGCCAGGGCCTGCTCGGCCTGCTTCCGGCGGTCGTGGAAGTCGAAGACGATGAATCCCTCCATGCGGAGGCGGCGGAGGGTCAGCAGGCCAGGGACGCCCAGCAGCCTCGGAGGCGGCGTGTCGGTGTCATAGATGGACACGCTGCCGCAGCAGACGATGCGCCCGTGCGGCTTCATCTGGAACAGCGCCGCCTGGAACACCGCGCCGCCGACGTTGTCGAAGTAGAGGTCCACGCCCTCGGGACAGGCGGCGGCCAGCCGCTGGGGGAAGTCCTCGGCGCGGTAGTCGAGGGCCGCGTCGAAACCGAGCTCCGTGGTGAGCCAGTGACACTTTTCCGGGCCCCCGGCGATGCCGATGACGCGGCACCCGTGGAGCTTCGCGAGCTGTCCGGTGATGGAGCCGACGGCGCCCGCGGCCGCCGAGACGACCACGGTCTCCCCGGCGCGGATCCTCCCCACCTCCAGCAGCCCGAAGTACGCCGTCTGGCCCGGCACCCCCAGCACGCTCAGCCGATGGGACAGGGGCCCGCGGGGCGCCACCTTGTAGAGCGCATCCGCCGGGAGCACGGCGTAGTCCTGCCAGCCGCCCTGGCACTCGACGAGGTCTCCGGGGCGGAAGCGCGCGTCTTTCGACTCCACCACCTCATTGAGGGTGAACCCGGCCATGACCTCCCCGAGCCCGATGGGAGGGCGGTAGGTGGGGAGGGGGCCCATCCACACCCGGTTGGCCGGGTCGAGCGACAGATAGAGGGTGCGGGTCAGCACCTCCCCAGGTCCTGGGGTGGGCACCGACGCCTCGCGGTATTCGAAGTCGGACTCCCGCAGTGGACCCTCGGGACGGTGTGCCAGGAGATACTGGCGATTGAGGGTGTTCATGGTCTTGTTCGCCTCCTCGCTTGTTGCCTCTGAGACCGGGAGAGAGAGGGACCGGAGTCCGGATGTGACAGGACCGAAGGCTCGGATGCCCGGCCGGAGGGAGTGGGCGCCCCATGAACCGGGCCCTTCCGAGGCGGGGTGGTAGGGTGGGCCCGATGGCTTCCGCTTCGTCTCTCCGTCTCGTCATGGGCACGCTCGGCGCACTGGGCCTGCTCGCTGGCTGTGGCCGCACCGTGGCCGTGCCCGTCACTCTCGCCGACCTCCAGAATCGCACGCTCCAGTTCACCCTCACGGACGTGGACTCGCTGGAGCGCGATGCGCCCTCCGGCTCGCACCGCTTCACCCTCGTCTTCTCCGCGGACGCCACGTGTGCCCGGCTCGCGGAGGGCGTCACCGCCACCCTCAATGGCCAGCCCATGAAGCTCGAGCCCGGGGGCGTGCCCGACACGGGCGTCGGCGGGCGCGACGTGTGTGTGCCTCCGCGTGCCACCTTCGACTTCGATCCCACGGAGTGGAAAAACGAGCCCACCGAGGACCTGCGCGTCATCCTCCAGGACGACACCCGCTCCGTGCTGCTCGTCCTCCGAGCCGCGAAGGCCAAGCGGCGCTTCTTCCGCAATGGGGGAGCCCCCGACTCGCTGCGGCGGGGGCAGACGCACCCGTACGTGTGGCTGCCCGAGACGGATACCGTCGAGGGGAGCGCCGAGGCCAGCCTCATCCCCAGGAACGGGGGCGCGGCGGCGACCCTCCCGGTAGAGCAGGAGGGCAACACGGCCCTGGTGTCCGTTCCCACCGGCACCGTCGAGGGCCGCTACATCTTGCGCTTGAGCGGCACCGCCGTCGGCCAGGTGCTCACCTGCGAGGGGGTGGCGGGCTGCCAGGGCGGCCTGTTCCACTCCGAGGACGTCGAGGTCTCGGTCAATCCCTGAACCCGCTCGCCTTGCCGCCAAGGGGCCACCCCTGACGGTTGCCGTGTGTCGGAGTCCTCCCCACCCTGGGCAGGGTAGGCAACCCCAAGGACTCCAGCCATGGCCCAGAAGAATCCCCGTGAAGCAGGACCCAAGCCGCCTCTGCCCGCCCAGGAGCAGCCCCAACACCCGGGCCTCGAGACCGAGATGACGCCGGAGCCGGACTACGGCCTCGACTCGTACAAGGGACTCGGCCGGCTGAAGGGCAGGGTGGCGCTCGTCACCGGGGGAGACAGTGGCATTGGCCGCGCGGTGTGCCTCGCCTTCGCGCGTGAGGGCGCGGACGTGGCCTTTGGCTACCTCAACGAGGATCCGGACGCCGAGGTGACGCGCAAGGTCGTCGAGGACTCGGGCCACCAGGTGCTCTCGCTCAAGGGGGACATCACCGACGAGAACGTCTGCCGCCGCATCATCGAGGACACGGTGAAGCGCTTCGGCCGCATCGACGTGCTCGTCAACAACGCGGCCTGGCAGGGCAAGAGCGTGGAGAAGTTCGAGGAGCTCACGGCCGAGCGCATCGAGCGCACCTTCCGCACCAACATCCTCGCGATGTTCCACCTGGTGCGCTACGCGCTGCCGCACATGAAGCCCGGGGCTTCCATCATCAACGTGGCCTCCATCCAGGCCTACCAGCCCAATCCAGGCATCCTCGACTACGCGTGCACCAAGGGCGCCATCGTCACCTTCACCAAGGGCCTGGCCCAGGAGCTGATTGAGAAGGGCATCCGCGTCAACTCGGTGGCCCCGGGCCCCGTGTGGACGCCGCTCATCCCCCAGTCCTTCTCCGGCGAGGAGGTGAAGAACTTCGGTAAGAGCTCGCCCA
>NZ_DASVWK010000359.1:0-3319 GCF_036389735.1 Archangium sp.
ATGCCGCGACCGTCCTCCAACAGGGGAATGTCCGTGCGGCCGGTGTGCTGGCCGCTGCGGCTCCACGCGGTTTCTCCATGACGGACGAGGACGAGTACGGGCGAGCTGGGCTTCATGGGGTTCCTTCAGCGCTTCAGGCCGCGTTTGATCTCCGCGCACACCTGACGGGCCGCGGCGGGGCCGTCCGCCTGCGCCGCACGGACGATGGCGCTGCCCACCACCACGCCGTCCGCGTGCGCTCCCACCACCTGGGCGTGCTCGGCGGTGGAGATGCCGAAGCCCGCCACCACCGGCACCGGCGACAGGCGCCGCACCAGCTCCAGTCGCTCGGACAGGTTCGCCGGCAGCTCCGAGCGCATGCCCGTCACTCCCGCCACCGACACGCAGTAGACGAAGCCCCGCGCGTCCTTCGCGATGCTCTCCGCTCGCGTCGGCGACGTGGTCGGCGCGCACAGGGGGATGAGCTCCATCCCCTCCTTGTCGAAGGTCTCGCGCAAGCTCGCGCTCTCCTCGGGCGGCAGGTCCGGCAGGATGGTGCCCGACACGCCGCGCTCCCGGGCGAGCTTCGCGTAGCGCTCCTCGCCCATCGCCATCACCACGTTGACGTACGTCATCACCACCAGCGGCGTCTGGGGGCAGCGCTGGCGCACCGCCGGCACCACCTCGTCCAGCACCCGCTTGAGCGTGGAGCCGGCCTTCAGCGCCCGCTCGGACGAGGCCTGGATGACCGGGCCGTCCGCGATGGGATCGCTGAACGCCACGCCGATCTCCAGGATGTCCGCGCCACCCTCCACGCACGCGACGAACACGTCCACCGAGCGCGCGAGGTCCGGGTCTCCCGCCATCGCGTACGCCACCAGCGCGCCCTCACCGCGGGCCTTCGCCCGAGCGAACGCCTCCGCGATCTCCCCGCTCATGCGCCCTCCTGACCGACGGCCGGGGGCACGCCCCGCGCCGCGATGGTGGCCACGTCCTTGTCGCCACGGCCCGAGCAGTTGATGACCAGATGCTTGCCCTTGCCCAGCTCGCGCGCCAGCTCCCCCGCTCGCGCGAAGGCGTGCGAGGACTCCAGCGCCGGGAGGATGCCCTCGTTGCGGCACACCAGGTAGAAGGCCTCCAGCGCCTCGTCGTCCGTGGCGGTGCGCACCTCCATCCGGCCCGTCTTCGCCAGGTGCGCCAGCTCCGGCCCCACGCCCGGGTAGTCCAGGCCCGCGGAGATGGAGTGCGCCTCGATGATCTGCCCGTGCTCGTCCTGGAGCACCAGCGAGCGCGAGCCGTGCAGCACGCCCTCGGTGCCCAGCGTCAGGGACGCGCCGTGCTGCCCCGAGTCCAGCCCGTGGCCACCGGCCTCCACGCCCACCAGCCGCACGCTCTTGTCCTCGAGGAAGGGGTGGAGCGCGCCGATGGCGTTCGAGCCGCCGCCGATGCACGCGATGATGGCGTCCGGCAGCTTGCCGAAGGCCACCAGCGACTGCGTGCGGATTTCGCGGCCGATGACGGCCTGGAAGTCCCGGACGATGGTGGGGTAGGGGTGCGGACCGGCCGCGCTCCCAATCACGTAGTAGGTGTCCTCGACCTGCGACACCCAGGTACGCATGGCCTCGTTCATCGCGTCCTTGAGCGTGCGCGAGCCCGACTCCACCGGCCGCACCCTGGCCCCCAGCGCCTTCATGCGGAAGACGTTGAGCGACTGGCGCTCCACGTCCATCGCCCCCATGAAGACTTCGCAGGGCAGGCCGAACAGGGCGCACGCGGTGGCGGTGGCCACGCCGTGCTGGCCCGCGCCCGTCTCCGCGATGATGCGCTTCTTGCCCATCCTTTTCGCCAGCAGCACCTGACCGATGGTGTTGTTGATTTTATGGGCGCCCGTGTGCGCGAGATCCTCGCGCTTGAGCCACACCTCGGCGCCACCCCAGCGCTCGGTCAGCCGGCGCGCGGGCGTCAGCGGCGTCTCGCGCCCGACGAACTCGCGCAGCACCTGCGACACCTGCTCGTCGAAGGCCGGGTCCTTCCGGGCCTCGGCATACGCCTGCTCCAACTCCTGCAGCGCCGGGACGAGCGTCTCCGGCACATAGCGGCCGCCATAACGTCCAAAGCGGCCAGGGATGGTCTGCGTCTCCATGGTTTCCGTTACTCCCAAAGCACGGTCCTCACGGCGCGCACGAAGGCGCGCACCGCTTCCGCATCCTTGATCCCGGGGCTGACTTCCACCCCGCTCGCCACGTCCACGCCGTAGGGCCGGGTGGCCCGCACGGCTTGCTGTACATTGCCCGGGTTGAGCCCGCCGGCCACCAGCACCGGCACGCCCGCGTCCGACAGCCGCGCCACCAGCGACCAGTCGAAGCCCACGCCTCCGCCGCCGTAGCCCGGCGCCGCCCCGTCCAGCAGCAGTGTCGCCACGTCGCCCACGCCCACATAGGCCCGCGCCCGCTCCACGTCCTCGGGGCCGCGCACCCGCAGGGCCTTGATGACGGGCACGCCGTAGCCCGCGCAGGCCTCGGGGGGCTCGTCGCCGTGGAGCTGCACCGCCGTGAGGCCGCACTCGCGCACCCGCGCGCGGATGACGTCCGGAGACTCGTTGACGAAGACGCCCACCACCGTGCCCAGCGCCGGCCGCGTCCGAGCCAGCGCCGCCGCCGTCTCCGCCGTCACGTAGCGCGGCGAGCGCGGGTAGAAGTTGAGCCCCAGCGCGTCCGCGCCCGCGGCCCACGCCATCCGCGCGTCCTCCACGCGGGTGAGGCCACAGATCTTCACCCTCGTGCTCACGGCGCCCCCGCGGGCTTGAGCAGCCGCGCCAGGGCCCGGCCGGGCTCCGCGTCGCGCAGCAGGGACTCGCCCACCAGCACCGCGTCCGCGCCGCATGCCCCGGCCGACGCGAAGTCCTCGCGCGTCTTGAGGCCGCTCTCCGCCACCAGCGCCTTCGCCCGGCTGCGCAGCGTGGGGATGACCTTCAGCGCCGTGGAGATGTCCGTGCGCAGCGTGGCGAGGTTCCGGTTGTTGATGCCCACCAGCTCCGCGCCCGCCTTCAGCGCCCGCTCGGCGTGCTCCTGCGTGTGGGCCTCGACGAGCGCCGCCACCCGGCAGGCCTTCGCCGCCGCCACCATCTCCGCGAGTGGCCCGTCCTCCAGCGCGTCCGCGATGAGCAGCACCGCGTCCGCGCCGAGCGCCGCGCTCTCCTCCACCTCCTGCGGCGCCACCAGGAAGTCCTTGCGCAGCACCGGCAGCGAGATGGCCGCGCGCACCTGGAGCAGGTCCTCGATGCTGCCGCCGAAGTCCACGTCGTCCGTGAGGACACTCACGGCGCTCGCCCCGGCGGCCT
>NZ_DASVWK010000360.1:0-8557 GCF_036389735.1 Archangium sp.
GAGCTGGAAGTCCGAGTCCAACAGCTTCTTCTTCAGCTCCGACCTGGAGAGCTTGCCGGACTTGTAGTCGATGACGCCCACCTCGCCGCCGCCCATGTCCAGCCGGTCGATGGTGCCCTCGAAGTGGATGACGTCCTCGCCCACCTGGAGCGTCACCTCGTTCCAGCCCTCCGCCGGGTTCTTCGGCCCGAAGCGCAGCTCGAAGCCCTCCGGGGCGAAGCGCTCGAAGGGCAGGCCCCGCCGCTCATCCATGAGGATGCGGCGCACCATGTTCTTCGCCCGCTCACGCGCCAGCCGCCAGAGCGCCGGGTGGCCCACGTAGTGGCGCTGCTCGAAGTGCGCCCGCACCTCGTCGAGCACCGAGTCCAGCAACGGCTCCGGCAGCTCGTTGAAGCCCAGGCCCAGCAGCTTGCGCTCCTTGAGCCGCTTGAAGAACTCCTCCAGCACGCGGTGCCAGAAGATGCCCTGCCCCCGGCGGTCGAAGTCCTCCCCCGGCTGCTCGGGCTCGGGCACCTTCAACCCGTAGGACATGAAGCCCTGGAAGCCGCAGTTGCCGAAGCGCGCGAGCGCCGACGCGGACAGCGGGCGGTTGGCGTCGAAACGGAAGGCCTCGCGGATGGCCTCACCCAGGCCGGGGTCGTCCACCGCGCCGGTGTAGCGGCCGGCGCGCTTGCTCGCATCGCCGAAGAAGTGCAGCCGCTCAATCTCCACCTGCACCATTTCCCGCGCCGAGGCGAGCCACGGCGCGTCGCCGAAGCGGCGCTTGAGGAGGTTGCGGGCCGGGTCCGGCGCGGAGACCCGCAGCCGCTCGGGCGCGAGCGACTCCAGCACCACCCGCTGGCGCAGCTCCGCCTCGGTGAGCACCTCGTCGAGCGGCGCGATGGGCGGCAGCGAGCGCGCCTCCCACGCCATCCCCGTCAGCCGCCGCACCTCCTCCAGGAAGGCGGACGGCGCCTGCTCCTGCCCGCCCGTGCCTTCCACGGAGAAGGACAGGCTCACCGTCCGCGTGGCGGTGGCCAGGACGCTGGCGAACAGCAGCCGATCCTCGGTGAGACGCCACGACGCCCGATCCTCGAACTCGCCACCGGTGCGGCGGAAGACGTCCCGGCCCAGGTGCTTGTTGAGGGCGTGGCGCTCGGCGTCGCCCAGCAGCGGGTTGGGCTCCTCGCGGCCCGGGAAGCGGCCCTCGGCCATGCCCCCGAGGAAGACGTGGCCGAAGGTGCGTCCCTCCAGCTCGCGCACGTCCAACACCTCCACGGCACCCGTCATGGGCCCGCGCGCGGGCAGGTGCACGTCACGCATCACGTCCTGCAACCAGCGGCCGAAGGTGCGGCGTCGCAGCAGGGGACCTCCGCCCACCGCCGCGAGCGTCCGCTCCAGGTCGCGCACCCGCGTCGCGAGCGCCGCCCGAGCGGCATCGTCCCGGGCCCGGGCCTCCAGCATGCGCGCGCCCAGCCCCTCGTCCGAGGACGGCTCCAGCGCCCCCTCCGAGTCCATCAGCCCCAACCGCCGCACGGCCTTCCACCACGCGGCGAGCAACTCCGAGGCACGCCCCTGCTCCGGAATGAGGCGGCAGGACTCCATCAGAAGGAGGCACCGCTGGCGCAGCACCCGGGCCTCGTGGGCGCGCCGCTGCTCCTTCAGGCGCACCTGCTCCGGCAGCGGCTCCAGCCGCCTGGCCAGGGCCTCCAGGCGCAGGTCATACGCCCCCTTGCCGCGCATCGCGCCCAGCCGGTCATCCCGGACGGCCGCGAGCGTGAGGAGCGTCGCCGGAGCCTCGGGCGCGCCCCGGGAGAGCGCGGGCGCGTAGCGGCTGGAGACGAGCTCCGCCACCCGGTCGGCGGGGAAGCCATCCTCCACCAGCAGGGGCAGGTCCAACGCCAGACGCACCGGGCCGGCCAGCGCGAGCGGCTCGCCCCAGGGCTCGCGCACGGGCACGCCCAGCTCGGTGAGCGCTTCGGCCACCCAACGGGACTCGGGCCCGAGGTCCCGCCAGCCCACCGCGATGCTCCCGGGCGCCACCCCTTCCGACACCAGCCGGCGCACGTCCCGGGCGATGAGGCGGGCCTCGTCCCGCGCCGAGCCCACGCTCCACATCCGCAGGCCCTCCACCGCGCCCTGGAGCACGTCCTTGGGGGCCCGGGGCGAGAAGAGGTGCCGGCCGAGCTCCACCATGGGGCGCGACTCGAAGGTGACGTCCGCCTTGAAGAGGTCCACGTGGGACAGGGTCTCGCCGCGGTTCTCGAAGGCGCGGAAGAGGGCCGCCAGGGCCGCGTCCGCCACCGGGGAACCCCCCACCGGCGTCTCCACGCGCAGGGTCACCCGGCGCGCGTCGCACGTGGCCGCCAGGGCCAGCAACAGCTCCAACCCCGAGGGCCGGACATCATAGATGCCGTGCAGCACGACGGTGCCCACGTCGTCCCAGGCCGCGGGCCAGGCGTTGCGCTCCAGGGCCTCGCGCGCCCCGCGCACCACGGCCTCGCGGTCCGCGAGGCCCAGCTCGGCCATCTTCTGCTCGTAGGCGTGGAACAGGAGGGCGAGCGTCCGGGCACGGTTGCGCCGCTCGAGAGGGAGCACCTCCAGCGCATCCTGAAGCTCGCGCGGGGAGAGCCGGCCCGCCTCGAGGTCCAGCAGCACGTCCAGCGCGGCGCGGGCGAAGGCGGGCTCATGGACGAAGTCGCCGTAGGGGGTGGGACCCAGACCCTGGGCGAGCGAGGCCACCACGGTCCGGGCGGCGAGGGGCGGACACGGGCGCCGGCCCAGCTCGCGCGCTCCCCCCAGGGCCTCCAGGAAGCCCTCCCAGGTGAGGAAGGACGCACCCCGGACGAGGCCGGCCGGACTTCGGACGGCACGTAGGGCCGCCTGACGGCGACCGTTGTCGGGGAAGACCTGGAGGGTTCGACGCGCGTCGGACATACGGGGCACGGGATTCTAGAACGGGGCGGGAGGGGCTTTTATGCTCGATGCCATGCCCTCCGCTCTTTGTCTTCTAGCACTCGCCTCCCTGGTCGCCTCCTCCCCGGCCTTCGCCGAGGCCCTCCCGACCGCCCAGCAGGCCTCCGACAACCCCACCGTCCATGCGCTCGAGTTCAATTGGGGGCGGGACGCCGCCATCACTGGCGTGGGCGGGTTGCTCTGGATTGGCAGCGAGGCCCTCCTCAAGGAGCAGCTCGCCCCCAAGAGCTGCCGCTGGTGTGATCGCTCGGCCGACGGCACGGACACCCTCAATGGGGTGGACCGGTGGGGCCGGGGCCTCGCGGCGGGAACGGCCGAGGGCCGCGATCGCTGGGACATGTGGAGCAACGTCTCGGACTTCGCCGTGCTGCCGGTGGGCGTGCTCGGGACGCAGTACCTGCTGGGCCGGGCCAGCGGGGCGCCGGTGCGCTACTTCGCGGAGGACGCCACCATCATCCTGGAGTCCTTCGTGGTGAGCCAGTTGGTGAACCAGGTGGTGAAGCTCTCGGTGGGCCGCGAGCGCCCCTTCGTCCACGTGCTGTCCGAGGACCAGAAGGGCCTCACCAGGCACCCCACCGACAACAACCTGTCCTTCTACAGCGGGCACACGGCCATGGCCTTCTCGCTGGTGACGGCGGCGGGCACGGTGTCCGAGCTGCGCGGGTACAAGCACAGCTGGCTCATCTGGGCCGTGGGCCTGCCGGCGGCGGCCTCGGTGGGGCTGATGCGCATGGGCGCGGACAAGCACTACCTCACCGACGTGGTGACGGGCGCGGTGGCGGGCTCCCTCTTCGGCGTGGGCGTGCCCCTGCTGCTCCACGGGCGCCAGGCGTCGGCCCAGCCCCAGCGGGCCACGGACGTGACCATGAGCGTGTCGGGCAACCTCGGCGGGGTGATGCTCTCCGGCCGCTTCTGAGCCCGGCACCGCCGCTCCGTTGTAGTCGACTACAATCAGTAGCCCGTGCCCACGGGCTCGGGCCCCGAGGGCGCCGGCAGCACGCCGAGGCCCCACGGCTCTCCGGCCCGCCACGACACCGCGCCGGAGATGCCCCACCCGGCACACACCACCTCGCGGCCTCGGAGCTCCATCCAGAATACCGACTGCTCGGGCCGCGCCGCCTCGTCCAGACAGGCCACGCGCGTCATGTGCCGCCCACCGTGGCCGCCCAGCGTCACCGCGAAGGCCCGGTGCGAGTGCCCGCACAGCACCCACTTCGGGTGCAGCGTCTCCACCAACCGCCGGGTGATGGGGTTGCCAATCCAATACGACGGCAGCGGTCGGCCTCCCGGAGGCAGGACGCCCTGCTCCTGGGCCCGCTGCGGCAGGCCCCTCGGCCACTCGTGCACCAGCAGCACGTCCATGTCCCGCAGCGCCGCCACCTGCTCCACCTCGGAGGCGCGGAAGTAGCCGGCCTGCTTCGCCGTGTCGAGCGAGCGGGGCCGCTTCAGGGGTTGCTCGTAGAAGCGGGGGGCGTGAATGCCCGACAGGTACCCCACCCTCAGCCCGTGCAGCTCCTTCAGCCCCGCGCGCCCCAGGTAGTGCACGTTGGGCGCGAGCTGAAGGCCCTCCGGCGTGTCGTGCAGCGCCTCGAAGTCCTCGTTGTTGCCGGCGATGAAGTACAGCGGACGCTTCATCGTCCGCACGCCGTCCGCGTACTCGGCGAACTCGGCGGGCATGAGGCGCTTGGCCGCCTTGCGCCGGTGGTCATCCGCGAGCCGGAAGGCCTCCACGTCCCCCACCGCCAGCACCAGGTCCACCTCACGACCACGCGCCTCGGCCAGGGCATCCAGCCACGTGTCCACGCGGCGGAAGCGACCATGGATGTCTCCCACACTGGCGACCAGGAGCGACTCAGGAGCCATCGTACCCACCAACCTGCCCCGACCCGCGCGCCCTGTCGAGGGGGATCTCCCCCCGCTGTGTCCAAAATGGAAAAGGGCCGCCCCCTCGACAGGGGCGGACGACTCACTCGGGAAGTCGCTCCGAAGTGGAGCATGTAGAAGGTCACGGTCGCCCGCCGGCACCGGGGGTCGTTCAGAATCTGCCCTGGGGCAGTTCAAATCCTGAACCGCGCGGGGAGCCCGTGATTCCGGGGACTTGAGCGGTGTGGCCGCCGGGGAGCGGGGGCTCACACATTCAGGAACTGAACTCACCGGCTCGCCCCCACTCGAGGAGGTCCTGTCATTTCAGGGGCTTGGGTGCTGGCCCGGGCGTTGCTTCCGTGCGCCGCGTGAGCCATCCGACGCTGCCCCGCTCCCTGGGGGCCACCGCCCTCCTCCTGCTACTCGTGCACCTGTCCACCGGATGCACCCCCCAGGAAGGCGGCCCCCCACCGCCCGAGTCCGCCAGCGCCTCCTTCTCCATCCGCGCCAGGGACATGGAGGGGCTCTCCCGCTCCGGCGTCACCGCCCTGGCCCTCTCCCATGCGGAGGTCTCGCGCATCGTCATCGACGTGAAGGAGCGGGACTCCGGCAACGTCCTGTTCGTCAACTTCAACCTGGCGCGGTCGGACGGGGTGTGGTCGGGCACCATTCCCTTCCTGCCCAGGGGAAGGGCCCTCACCTTCAGCGCCCGGGCCTTCGGGGATTCCACCGCGCCGCTCTTCTCGGGAGACACGGACCAGATCCTCTCCCGCGATGGAGAGACCATCCCCATCACCCTGGTCCCCGCCAACAACGGCCAGAGCATCGTGCTGCCGCGCATCCAGAGGATTACCCTTCCGACCGCGCTCGAGGCGGGCCAGGTCAGCAACGTGGGCTTCCTGGTGGAGGCCACCCCGAAAGAGACGCTCACCTACGAGCTCTCCGCGCCCCCTGGGGGAGGCGCTTTCTCCCCGTCGAGCGGCCCCCTCACGCTGGCGACCGCGGTGGGCACGTTCGTCATCCAGTACCTGCCGCCCCAGGTGACGCAGGAGACGGACTTCGAGCACTCGGTGAAGGTGACGAACGCCGTGGGGCACTCGGTGGTCAGCACCTTCAAGATGAAGGTGAAGCCGCCCGGAAAGACGGACGGGGTGGCGGACACCGTGCTGAAGGCGCTGTTCAACCCGGTCATCAACAGCCTGTCGGCCCACCGGGTGGCGGGCACCAGCGACGTCCTCTTCGAGGCGGGCATCACCGACGACAGCCCGCCCGAGGCGTGGACGTACGCGTGGAGCTTCTCCCCGAGCGACGGCACCTCGCCCGAGCCGCGCCCCGGCTTCACGAGCAACACCAACCCCTCCACCCTCCAGCACTACAGCGCCTCGGTGCGGGGCAAGGTGACGCTGGAGGTGACGGCCCAGGGCGGTACCACCACCATCCACTACGTGCTCCAGCCCGACCAGTTCCCCGACAACCCCATGGCGGACAGCGGCCTGCTGTCGCTGCGAGCCGGCGAGGGGCACACCTGCGTGCTGCTCGGCGGCGGCGCGGTGCGCTGCTGGGGCCGCAACACCTGGGGCCAGCTCGGCCTGGGCCACGCCTCCCACGTGGGTGACGACGAGTCGCCCGACACCGCCAGCAACCTCTCCCTGGGCGAACCGGTGGAGCAACTGGCCGTCGGGGGCCACCACACCTGCGCCCTGCTCGAGTCCGGCATGGTGCGCTGCTGGGGGCGCAACCACGCCGGCCAGCTGGGCTACGGGCACACCCGAAACGTGGGCGATGACGAGGCCGCCACCAGCGAGGGCTACGTCAACCTGGGAGGGCCCGCCACCCGGCTGGTGGCCGGGTCCGCGCACACCTGCGCCCTGATGAAGACGGGCGCGGTGCGCTGCTGGGGCCTCAATGCCCAGGGCCAGCTGGGCTCCGTGCACACCCGAAACGTGGGCGATGACGAGTTGCCGAGCAGCACGGGCACCGTCAACGTGGGCGGCACCGTCCGGGAGCTCGCCGCGGGGGCCTGGCACACCTGCGCCCTGCTGGGGACGGGCGCGGTGCGCTGCTGGGGCCTCAATGCCCAGGGCCAGCTGGGCTACGGGCACACCCGCGACGTGGGCGATGACGAGTCCCCGGCCAGCGCGGGCGACATCTCCCTGGGCGGCTCCGCCGTGCAACTGGCCACCTCCAGCACCAGCCAGCACACCTGCGCCCGGCTGGGGACGGGCACCGTGCGCTGCTGGGGCCTCAACGCCTGGGGCCAGCTGGGCTACGGGCACACCCGAAACGTGGGCGATGATGAGTCCCCGGCCCTCGCTGGCGTGAGCGTGGAGGGCACGGTGCTCCAGGTGGCCACCGGCGCCGGGCACACCTGCGCGCTGCTGAGTCCCGGGGGCCTCAAGTGCTGGGGCCGCAATGAGTCCGGCCAGCTCGGCCAGGGCCATGACACCTCGCTGTCCTCGCCGCCCTCGGCCACCGTGGCGCTCGGCGCCACCGCCTTCCAATTGGCCGCGGGCGCCTGGCACACCTGCGCCCTGGTGTACCCGGGAGAGACGCGCTGCTGGGGCCGCAACACCTGGGGCCAGCTCGGCCTGGGGCACACCTCCAACCTCGGCGACAACGAGTCCCCCACCGGCCCCCTCAACACCACCCCGCTCGCGCCCCGCGTGGTGGAGACCTTCCAGTCCGCGCTCACCGTCGATGGCGGTAGCTCCCTCACCGTGAGGGTGCGGGCGATGGACCCTCAAGGCAGCGGCCTGTCCTTTTCCTGGAAGGCCAACCTCGGCACGCACTCCACTCCCACCACGATGGAGGAGACGGGCGAGGTGGTCTGGACGGTGCCCGCTGCTTCTTGCGGTACGGGGACAACCCCCACCCTCACCGCCACGGTGGTCAACGCGCTCGGCAAGAGCACCTCCACGACGTTCACCGTCTCCATCAATGATGTCTGCCCCAACTGCGCGAGCCTGCTGCGAGCCCGTCCGGCTTCTCCCAGTGGCGTGTACAGGATCGACCCGGATGGCGCGGGGACGGGAGCGCCTTTCGATGCCTATTGCGACATGACGCAGGACGGCGGGGGGTGGACGCTGCTGGGCCGGGGAGAATGGGCGGCGAGAGAGTCCAGCAGCCTGCCTCCCGGCACCCATGCCCTCCTGCCGACCACCCTTCGCGCCAGTGTGCTGAGCACGACGGGGTGGCTGTTCCGGCTGGGGTCGGGCACCTCCCGGCTCTTCATCTCCGACCCGTCGGCAGTCCTCGTGGTGGGCGGCAGCGGCGTCTGGAGGACCACGGCCTCCTCGCTGCGCTGCACCACCAGCTACGCGAGGGTGCTCGCCAACACCCTGGCCACCACCTCCATCAAGCAGGTGAGCTGCGACCCTCAGGTTGTCGGGACGCACACGTGCGGCTACCACGGGGGCTGGGTCCTCACCATGTTCTACGACACCTACAACTTCAATGGCGCCCACCCCTGCGCCTTCAGCGTGGGCCACCCCCCCGGCAACACCCTGCTGGACCTCTGGGTGCGCTAGACGGCGTACAGGTGCCGGCTGGCCTTGCGCGAGGACGGCTCGTCGAGCGCGGACGGCTCCATTCCCCCGAGCCCGTAGCGCCGCATCTTGCTGTAGAACGTCCCCTTGGCCACCCCCAGCGCCTTGGCCGCCTGGGCGACGTTGCCGGCGCAGTGGCGCAGGGCGTGCTCGAAGGCGCGGCGCTCCACCTCCTCCAGCGGCAGCACCGGCTC
>NZ_DASVWK010000361.1:0-3902 GCF_036389735.1 Archangium sp.
CGACAGGGAAGGCTGCGCGCAGTGAACGACAGCGGTGCTGCCCCGTCAAATGCATGCTGCTACGTCCGTGGAGCGGTCGAGCGGGCGTGTTGAGTCTTGGGAGATACCAGGGACCGCCCGCCGCTACCCTGGAGGGCGAGCTGGCGAGGGAGGCACGAGGAGCGGCGGCTCGACCCGTGCGCGGAGCCCCGCAGAACCGCGGGGCCCCGTACTTCTCGGCGTGGCGCCTAGCTCGCGCCGCTGCCCGTGAGCACCACCGGCACCGTCTTGAGAATCAAGTTGATGTCGTTCTTGAGGCTCCAGTGGTCGATGTACTGCATGTCCAGGTACATCCACTCCTCGAAGGAGATCTGGTTGCGGCCGGACACCTGCCAGATGCAGGTGAGGCCCGGACGCACCGAGAGCCGGCGACGCTGCCAGGCGGCGTACTTCTCCACCTCGCTCGGGATGGGCGGCCGAGGCCCCACCACGCTCATCTCCCCGCGCAGCACGTTGATGAGCTGAGGCAGCTCGTCGATGGAGTACTTGCGGATGAAGCGGCCAATGGAAGTGATCCGCGGGTCGTTCTTCATCTTGAAGACGGGGCCCGTCTGCTCGTTGAGGGCCTCCAGCTTGGCCTTGAGCTCCTCGGCGTTGACCACCATGGAGCGGAACTTGAGCATGTTGAACGGCTTGCCGTGCACACCCACGCGCTTCTGCTTGAAGAAGATGGGCCCGCGGCTGGTGAACTTCACGCCCAGCGCCACCCCCACCAGCAGCGGCGAGAGCACCGCCAGCGCCGCCGCCGAGCTGCAGATGTCGAAGAGCCGCTTGATCGCCATCTGGTGCGGCTGGAAGGCGTGCGTCAGGAAGTGCAGGTAGCCATCCGAGACGGCATGGTCATCGATGGGCCGCGCCCGATCGAACCGGAAGTGGTACGCTGGCAGCGCGAACGGGATGCCGAAGTTCTCGCACAGCTTCACCGCGGCCTGCATCTCCGCCGAGTGCTTCAACATGTTGCCGGCGATGTACACCTCGTCCACCGGCACCGTGCACAGGATGTGCTCCAGGTCCTTCGCCGTGCCCAGCACGGGGGCGGGCGGCGCGGCCGGGGTCGTCTCGCCGCTCAAGCTCAAGTAGCCGATGACCTTGCGCCGGTGCTTGGTGTTCAGGTCCTCGCCCGTCACCCGGCCCATGGCTCCCACGCCCAGGATGAGCACCTCGTCCAGCGGCTGCTCCTGCCCCGACAGCTGCCGGAAGAGGAAGAAGCGCAGCAGCGCCACCGACGGCCACAACAGCGGCGGGAACATGCTGAGCGCGACGATCCACGACTCGGTGCCCATCACCAGGCGCGTCAGGAAGAGCACCACCGTCACCACCATCACCTGGATGGAGATGAGCGCCAGGTCATCCAGCCGCTCCCGGTCCGCGAAGCGCGCGTCGTACAGGCACAGCGCCGTGCCCACGAACAGCCACGCCACCACGCCCACGCCCATCAGCACCCAGACGTCGGTGCGCTCCAGGTGCAGGTCGTGTCCCATCATCGTCGTGGAGACGAGCAGTGCCACCAGCACCAGCACCACGTCCACCAGCAGGTTCAGCTTGGCGGCGAAGCCCGGGGCGAAGCGCGAGGGCGCCGCGGCGGCCTCGGGGGGCTTCTGGGGCAGCACGGTGAGCGACTTCTCCGTGGTCTCGAGCGCGCTGGACGCCACCGGGGCCACGCTCGGAGCCAACTCATTGGGTTGGGTCTCCAGGCTGGCCTGCGAGGTGGGGGTGGTCGGCTCGCTGGAGCTCACGTCAACTTGTGCTGCGGGTCGCAAGGGGGGGGGTCCTCCGGGAGTTCGACGTCCAGTGGCCGCCCATCATAGGGGACCCGGACGCTGGTCAGAAGCCGTGGATAGGCAGTGGACGGGCAAGTGTTAAGCGGTCGCATCCCCCTGTATCTACTGGAACGCACCGTAGGAGACAGTCGCACGGGGTGTCAATCCCACCTGTATTTTTGTACTGGGAATGTAACCGTTGAGTGACAGTCCTCCGGCCCGAGGTCGGAGCGCATGTGTGGGGCCGGTGTAGGGGCATGGCGTGTGCATGGTGACGAGGGGACTGGACGTAATGGGTCCTCCCGGGGAGTCACCGCCATGCGGGTGCTGTCACGCATGTGCGGGGCGCGAGGGGCTCGTGAACCCGCGTCCATGGTAGAGGCGGGCGCATGAGCACGGAGTTGTCGAAGCGGGTGGTCATCCGCGAGGCGAGGCCCGAGGACGACGCGGTGGTGGGCGAGCTGCTGGTGGAGGCCTTCATCAGCCAGTACGCGAAGAAGCTGCCGGAGGTGGTGTACACCGAGGAGCGCAAGCGCGCCCTGCGCGATGTGGCGAGCAAGCGCGCGGTGGCGAAGGTGTGGGTGGCGGAGCTGGACGGCCGGGTGGTGGGCACGGTGGCGCTGTGGCCGCCGGGGGCCCCGGGCTCGGAGGCGTGGCTGCCGGAAACGGCGGACCTGCGGCACCTGGCCACGTCCGTGGACGTGCACGGCCAGGGCCTGTCCACGCCCCTGCTCGACGAGGCGGAGCGTGTGGCGCGCGACGAGTGGGGCGTGCCGGCCATCTGCCTGCACGTGCGACGGGGCGCGGAGGGCGTGATGCGCATGTACGAGCGCCGCGGCTTCGTGCGCGAGCCAGCGGGCGACCTGGAGCTGCCCACGGTCTCCCTCGTGGCGTACATGCGGCGCTACCCTCGCTGAGCGCCCCGTCCTCCGTTCAGCTCCCCGCGCCCTGCCCGGGGGGAGACTGGGTCTCCACCGGCCAGGGCCAGCGGCCTCCGGGAAGCTGGAGCGCGGCGTAGAGGTCCCTCACCCCCGAACCGAACACGCCCACCGCCATGAGGACGAGCGAGAGGCGCAGCGGCTCGGGGACGGGCGCGGGGGCCACCACCAGCGCCGTGGGCAGTTTCCCCCAGGCGAGCAATTCAGGGACGAGGTGGGCGAGCACCGCGCCGTAGAGAATGCCCATCACCGCGTGCGTGCACCGCTCCCCGGGGAAGACGCCTCCGAGCGGCCGGCGCACCGTGTCTTCCACCACGAAATCCGCGAGCGTGATGAGGATCTCCACCGCGATGACGAACCCGAGCACCACCGCCCAGGCTCCGCGCCACGCCAGCCAGGGCAGGGTGCCGAAGAGGAGCGCGTAGAAGAAGTCACGCGCCGCGTGCAGCAGCAGCTCGGGACGGGTGCCCGGGACGCGCGCGGGAAGCCGGGCACGCCACTCGTGGTAGTAGAGCGTGTCGAACGCCCCGATCACTCCCTGGATGGCGAGCAGCCACAGCGCGGTACTCATGGAGACTCCTCCTCGGGGGCGACGAGACCCTCGTACGTCAGCAGGCCGCCCACCAGCGCCGCGCCGATGCGCACGCACACGTGCATGCCCGTGGGGGCCTCCTCGACGGTGGCCTGGATGTGGGGGGCGAGCGGGTCGGGCAGGCGCAGGCGCCAGGAGCCGAGCCGGAGCCAGGCCTCCACCTGCTCATAGAAGAGCGCGCGGCCCTCGGCGCGCAGGCGGAAGACGCACTCCACCGGGCCAAGTCGTTCGATGAGCCGGCCTTCCCGGGCGTACTGCGTGGTGGCGAGCGCCTGCGTCCCGAAGGTGCGCTCCCAGCTCTGCCCGGCACCCTCTCGCCGCACCACGAGGCGCGTGGGCACGTCCTCGCCCGCGGCGGGGAAGCGGCAGAGCCAGCCCACCAGCGCGCGCACCACGCCCCGTCCCCGGTGGATGGTGAAGCACCCCGAGGCGCGTCCCTCTCCGTGCATGCGGCGCAGCATGGGAGGCAGCTCCGCCCAGGTGTCCCCGAGCAGCTCGGCGTAGAGCGACGTGGGCTCGTGCTCCGTCATGACCACCTCTCGCGCCGCAGGGGCCGCCAGCGGTAGGGACACT
>NZ_DASVWK010000362.1:0-22598 GCF_036389735.1 Archangium sp.
AGGTCGACCAGGCCCGAGCCCTCGCGGAAGCCAACCTCCGCAAGAACAAGGATGACCGCCCCTCGTTGCTGACCCTGGCGAAGCTGGCCGCCGTGGAAGGCGAGTGGCAGCGCGCCGAGGAGCTGGTGAAGCGCGCCACCCGTGGTGGCAAGGACAACGACGCGGATTCGCTGCTGGTGCAGGCCGCGCTGGCCTCCAGCCGCGAGCAGGTGGAGCTGGCGCGCTCGCTCTATGAGCAGGTCATCCGGACGGCCAGGCCCCCGCGGGCCGAGGCCTACTTCGGGCAGGGCTACCTGCTGGCCTCGCTGGAGGACTTCGCCGGAGCGCGCAAGGCCTTCGAGAAGGCGGTGGAGCTGGAGCCGGAGGTGGCGCCCTACCGCTTCCACCTGGCGCGCATGTGCTTCGCCCAGGAGGACCTGAAGGCGGCGCTGCCGCACCTGGAGAAGGCGCTGGAGCTCAATCCGCTCTACCCGCCGGTGTACGTGGTGTGGGCCACGGTGCTCCAGAACCTGGGGGAGCTGGAGACGGCCGAGGAGCTGCTGCGCAAGGGCCTGGAGCTGCTGCCCAACCACCCGGAGCTGCTCAACCTGCTGGGCAACGTGCTGGTGGCGCGCGGCAACATGGCGGACGCGTTCACCATCACGCAGGAGCTGGCCAAGCAGTTCCCGGAGGATCCGGCGGCCCAGGGCAACTACGCGCGCATGCTGATGGCGGCCGGGCACCGCGGGGAGGCGCTGGCGGTGTGCCAGGAGCTGGCCGAGCGGGGACTGGCGACGGTGCAGACGAAGTCCATCGAGGCGATGGTGCTGGAGAGCCAGGAGCCGCCGGACTTCGAGGGCGCCGCGGCGGCGTACCGGGCGGCGATGAATCTGGACCCGGAGGCGTGGGCGCCGGCCAACAACCTGGGCAACCTGCTGCTGTCGCGGCAGGATGGAAAGCCCGAGGAGAACGTGACGCAGGCCATCCAGGCGCTCGAGGAAGCCCGGCGCCGGGAGCCCTCGCGGGTGGAGCCGGTGCTGAACCTGGCCCTGGCCTACGCGCGGCAGGGAGACAAGGCCAAGAGCAAGGCGCTGGCGAGCGCGGTGGTGAAGCAGAACCCCGCGCCGGAGCTGCGCGAGCAGGCCGAGCGGCTCATCAAGGCGCTGGGCTGAAACCCTCGCACGACCGGCGGCTCGTACCGCGAGGCAGTCGAGCGGCCGGTTCGCGACGTTTCGCGGTTCAAGTGTCAGGCAGCCATCTCCTCATGGCTCCGCCTCGCGCTGAGCATTCCTCTCCCATGCTAACTCTGCGGTGAGACGCCAACCCTGGCATCCGTGCCAGGGCTTCTCTTCGTCTCGCGTATGGCATGGGGGGGTCCCAAAGCCATACGTCAGGGTTTGGGAGCCACCATGTTCTCCAGAGCTGTGCTGTCTATCGATCCCGAGGCGGTCGCCCGGGAAGCGGAGCAGTCCATCCGCGCTCAAGTGCTGGGCACCTTGAAGCGCCGGGGTGCCGTCATCGGCGTCTCTGGCGGGGTGGACAGCGCGGTGGTGGCCTTCCTCTGCGCGCGGGCGCTCGGTCCGCAGAAGGTGCTCTGCCTCCTCATGCCCGAGCGAGACTCCTCCTCAGACTCCCTGCGCCTCGGGCGACAGGTGGTCGAGGCCCTCGGCGTCGCGTCCGTCGTGGAGGACATCGGGCCCACCCTCACCGCCGCCGGCTGCTACACGCGCCAGGACGAGGCCATCCGCCGCCTCTTCCCAGACTTCGCCGAGGGCTGGCGCTGCAAGGTGTCGCTGCCCTCCCTCCTCGAGAGCGAGCGCCTCAACGTCTCGCGCCTCACCGTGGAGAGCCCCTCGGGCGAGGTGCGCTCGGCCCGCATGCCGCTCGACGTCTATCTCCAGCTCATCGCCGCCACCAACTTCAAGCAGCGCGTGCGCAAGATGATGGAGTACTACCACGCCGATCGGCTCCACTTCGCCGTGTCCGGCACTCCCAACCGGCTCGAGTACGACCAGGGCTTCTTCGTCAAACAGGGCGACGGCGCCGCGGACTTCAAGCCCATCGCCCACCTCTACAAGACGCAGGTCTACGCCCTCGCCGAATACCTCGGGGTCCCGGAGGAGATCCGCCGCCGCCCTCCCACCACCGACACCTTCTCCCTGCCCCAGACGCAGGAGGAGTTCTTCTTCGCGCTGCCCTACGAGTCCATGGACCTGTGCCTCTACGCGCACGACCACCAGGTCGCCCCGCGCGAGGTGGCCCCCACGTTGGGCCTCACCGAGGCCCAGACCGAGCGCGTCTTCAAGGACATCGAGGCCAAGCGCCGCACCACCCGCTACCTCCACCTGCCCGCGCTGAAGGTGCAGTCGTTCCAGGAGGTGTGACGCATGTGTGGCATCGCCGGTAGCGTTACCCTCCAGGACGGGCGTCCGCCCCCCTCGCGCGAGCTGCTCCTGAGGATGGCGGGGGCCCTGCGCCACCGCGGCCCCGACGAGCTCGGCATCTACCGCTCGCGTCGCGCGGGCCTCGCCCATGCCCGCCTCTCCATCATCGACCTCGCCTGCGGCCAGCAGCCCATGGCCAACGAGGACGGCACGCTCTGGGTCGTCTTCAACGGGGAGATCTTCAACTACGTGGAGCTGCGCGAGGAGCTGCTCGAACGCGGGCACCGCTTCCGCACGCGCAGCGATACCGAGGTCATCCTCCACGCCTTCGAGGAGTGGGGAGAGGGCGCCTTCGCTCGCTTCAACGGGCAGTTCGCCCTCGCCCTCTGGGACGAGAAGCAGGAGGCACTCACCCTGGCGCGAGACCGGCAGGGCGTGCTCCCGCTCTACCACTGCGAGCACGAGGGGCGCCTGGGCTTCGCCAGCGAGGTGAAGGCGCTCTTCGCCGGGGAGCCCTCCCTGCCGCGCGCGTTCGACCCGGTGGGCTTGGAGGAGACCTTCACCTTCTGGAGCGTGGTGCCTCCGCAGAGCGTCTTCCTGGGCATCTCGGAGCTGCGGCCCGGCCACGTGCGCACCTGGCTGCGCGACGGCACGACGCGCGAACGTCCCTTCTGGCAACCGCGCTACCCCGAGGACGGACAGGGCGGCTTCCAGGGCTCCCTCCGCGAGGCGACGGAGCGGGTGGGCGCCGCGCTCCAGAAGGCCACCCGCCTGCGCATGCTGCGCGCCGATGTCCCCGTGGGCAGCTACCTCTCCGGCGGGCTCGACAGCTCGCTCGTCGCCACGCTCGGACGCGAGGCCCTGGGGGAGCGGCTCCACACCTTCTCGCTGCGCTTCGCCGACGCCGAGTACGACGAGACGGAGTACCAGCGCCTCATGGCCACGCGGCTCGGCAGCGAGCACCGCGAGGTGGTGGTGACGCGGGAGGACATCGCCCGCGTCTTCCCCGAGGTCGTCACCCACGCCGAGCGGCCCCTGCTGCGCACCGCCCCCGCGCCCCTCTTCCTCCTCTCCCGGCTCGTACGCGAGGCCGGCATCAAGGTCGTCCTCACCGGCGAGGGCGCCGACGAGATGTTCGCGGGCTATGACCTCTTCCGCGAGGGGAAGATCCGCCGCTTCTGGGCGCGGCAGCCCGGCTCGAAGCTGCGGCCCCGGCTGCTCGAGCGGCTCTATCCCTACCTCTCGCGCTCGCCGGTGGCCCAGGGGGCCATGGCGCGGCAGTTCTTCGGCCGCCACCTCGCGGACTGGCGGCAGCCCGGCTTCGCGCATGAGACCCGCTGGCAGACGACCAGCGCCCTCAAGCGCCTCTTCTCCCCCGAGCAGCGGCAGGCCACCGAGGGGCTCGACGTCGTCGCCCGGCTGCTCGACACCCTCCCCACGGACTTCCCCCGCTGGACGCACCTCGCGCAGGACCAGTACCTCGAAATCCGCACGCTCCTTTCCGGCTACCTCCTCTCCTCCCAGGGGGACCGCATGCTGATGGCCCACTCGGTGGAGGGCCGCTTCCCCTTCCTGGACACCGAGGTGGTGGAACTCGCCAGTACGTTGCCCGCCCCCTACAAGCTGCGCGGCCTGGACGAGAAGCACATCCTCAAGCGCGCCGCCGAGAAGCTCCTCCCCTCCTCCATCCTGCGGCGCAAGAAGCAGCCCTACCGCGCTCCGGACGCCCTGTGCTTCGTGGGGGACAAGCCCCCCGAGTGGGTGGCGGAGGTGCTGAGCGAGTCCGCCCTGCGCGACGCCGGCGTCTTCGAGCCCGGTGCCGTCTCGCGCCTGTGGGCGAAGTGCCGGGCCCAGGCCCACGCACCGCAGTTCTCCAACACCGACAACATGGCCCTCGTCGGAGTCCTCTCCACCCAGCTCCTGCACCGACAGCTCCTCCGCGCCGCGCCCTCTTCCGCCCTCCGTACCCCCAAGACGCTCGTCGAGAGACTGGGAGCCTGAACATGGAAACGCTCACCCACGCCGTTCCGCAGCTCCACGACTACCTCCACCACTCCGCGCGCCGGTTGCCCGACAAGGTCGCGCTCGTCTGTCGCGGCCGGCGGCTCACCTACGCCGAGCTCGAGGCGCGCTCCAACGCGCTCGCGCACGCCCTCGTCCGGCGTGGCGTGCAACGCGGAGACCGGGTCCTCGTCTTCGCCGAGAACGGCGTGGAGGCCGTCATCTCCTTCTGGGGCGTCCTCAAGGCCAACGCCGTCGTCTCCGTGATTCACCCGCAGACGAAGGCGGACCGCCTCGCGTGGCTTCTCAATGATTGCCGCGCCACCGGCCTCATCACCGAGGCCCCCCTGGCCTCCATCGCCGCCGAGGCCGCCCGCCGCAGCCCCCACCTGCGCACCCTGCTGATGGCAGGGGCCCTCGACGCCGCGCCCCTCGATGGCCTGCCCGCCTCCTCCTGGGACGGGGCCATCGCCGCCGAGACTCCGGAGCAGCCGCCGCCGCGCCGCAACCTCGACATCGACCTGGCCGCCATCATCTACACCTCGGGCAGCACGGGAGACCCGAAGGGCGTGATGCTCTCCCACCGCAACATGCTCACCGCGGCCACCTCCATCACCGCCTACCTGCGCAACGTGGAGGACGACGTCATCCTCGGCGTGCTTCCCCTGTCCTTCGACTACGGGCTGTACCAGATGATCATGGCCTTCCGGATGGGGGCCCGGCTGGTGCTGGAGCGCTCCTTCACGTACCCGGCGCAGATCCTCGGCCTGATGGCGGAGGAAGGCGTCACGGGCTTTCCCGGAGTGCCCACGCTCTTCGCCATCCTCGGTGGGCTCAAGTCGCTCGAGGCCTACGACCTGTCGCGCATCCGCTACGTCACGAACACCGCGGCGGCGCTGCCCGTCAAACACATCCGCATGCTCCAGCGCCTCTTCCCCCAGGCCCGCATCTATTCCATGTACGGCCTCACCGAGTGCAAGCGGTGCACGTACCTGCCGCCGGAGGACCTCGACCGCAAGCCGGAGAGCGTGGGGATCGCCATCCCCGACACCGAGCTGTGGCTCGTCGACGACGAGGGCCGCCGGCTCGGACCGGGCGAGGTGGGCCAGCTCGTCATCCGTGGCGCCACGGTGATGCAGGGCTACTGGGAGAAGCCCGAGGAGACGGCGCGCAAGCTCCGGCCCGGGCCGCTGCCGGGCGAGCGGGTGCTCTACACGGGGGACTTCTGCCGGTTGGACGAGGAGGGCTACCTCTACTTCGTCGGCCGCATGGACGACATCATCAAGTCGCGCGGCGAGAAGGTGGCGCCCAAGGAGGTCGAGTGCACCCTCACCAACGTCCCGGGCGTGAAGGAGGCGGCGGTGATTGGCGTCCCGGATGACCTCCTCGGCCAGGCGCTCAAGGCCTACGTCGTCCTCGAGCCCGGTGCGACGCACACGGCGGCGGAGCTGCTGCGCGCGTGCCAGGCCCGGTTGGAGTCGTTCAAGGTTCCCAAACACCTCGTGCTCGTCCCGGCCCTGCCGAAGACGAGCACGGGGAAGATCAAGAAGACGGAGCTCGTATGATCGCCATCGCCCCTGGAGTCGTGCAGCAGGACGTAGCCGCGGCGGAGGTTCGTGCCGCCCTCCGGCGGTTCGTCATCCAGAACTTCTACATCGCCAACCCCGCCACCCTCTCGGACGAGGTGTCCCTGCTCGAGAGCGGCATCATCGACTCGACGGGAGTGCTCGAGCTGGTCGGCTTCCTCGAGCACGACCTCGGGCTCACCGTGGCGGACGCGGAGCTCGTCCCGGAGAACCTCGACACCCTGTCGCGGATCGCCGCCTTCGTGGACCGCAAGCGGAGGGGATGATGGGGACCTCCCTCGCTACCCGGTTCAAGCTCCGGCACTGCGCCGAGGTGGGCCCCGGCACCCTCGCCCAGGGGCGGATCTGCCTTCGCGGCGGAGGTCGCATCCGGCTCGGGGCGCGCGTGGTGCTCGACGGCCGGCGCACGCCCATCGAGCTGCACGTCGGCCCCGGTGCGGAGCTCGTCATCGACGACGACGTCCACATCGAGGGCGGCACGTCCATCGAGGCCCTCCAGTGGGTGCACATCGGCGCGCGCAGCCGCGTGGGAGGCTTCTGCAAGATCCTCGACAACCACTTCCACAAGATGCTGGGCAACCGGATGGAGCGCCCGGAGTCCATGCCCGTGGTGATGGAGGAGGAGGTGGTGCTGGGAGCCCGCAGCATCCTCCTGCCGGGAGCCCACCTCGGCCCGGGGACGGTCGTCCATTCGGGCACCGTCATCACTCGTCGCTTTCCGCCGGGAGTCGTGCTCTCCGGCGTGCCCGCCGCGGTCCGAAGGAGGAGCCCATGAACGCACTCGTCCCCACCCGAAATGAGTTCTCCCACCTGCTCCGCAACCTCTCCGCCGGCCCCACCGAGGCGCGCCGCATCCTGAACCGGGCCATGGGTGCCCTCCGGGCCCAGCGTGTCCTGCGCCGCTGCACGCTCGAGGGCCACGTCTACGTGGGCGGGAACCTGCACTGCGTCGCCGAGGGCAACGTCACCATCGGCGAGCGGGTCCACTTCTTCGACGGCATCCTGACGTCGGAGCTGCTCTGCCATCCCGGCGCCCACCTCTCCATCGGAGAGCGGTGCAAGTTCAACTACGGCTTCTCCATCGAGGCCCACCAGAGCGTCCGCATCGGCCGCCGCTGCATGATCGCCTCCATGGTGCGCATCTGCGATGGCCAACGGGGGCGCACGGCCCCGGTGGTGATCGGGGACGATGTCTGGATCGCCCATGGGGCCATCATCGAGCCCGGGGTGGAGATTGGAGAGGGCTCCGTCGTCTCCGCCGGGAGCGTGGTGACCACGTCGGTGCCGCCCGCCCACCTGGCGATCGGC
Source organism: Archangium sp. (assembly GCF_036389735.1). Lineage (GTDB taxonomy): Bacteria > Myxococcota > Myxococcia > Myxococcales > Myxococcaceae > Archangium. Next base: position 7,259 of record NZ_DASVWK010000362.1, read on the forward strand.
AATCCCGCCCGCGTGCTACGCCTGGAGACGGTGGGAAGCGCCAATCCGGCCTGACTGGGGACGGAAACTGGGCACGGGCTCCGCCTTCTCTATTGTTGTCTCCCATGATCAAAGGCGTCCACGCGATGTTCTACTCGTCCGAGGCCGACGCGCTTCGCGACTTCATCAAGAACAAGCTCCAGCTTCCCTACTCGGATGTGGGCGAGGGCTGGCTCATCTTCGATCTTCCCGAAGGGGACGTCGGCTGCCACCCGACCGACTTCCCCGGCTCGCCCCCCTCGGGCACGCACAACGTCTCCTTCTACTGCGATGACCTCGAGAAGACCGTCGCCGAGCTGCGCGGTCGCGGCGTGAAGTTCGACGACGAGATCTCGGACCAGGGCTTCGGGTTCACCGTCAACTTCACGATGCCCGGCAACGTGCGGGTCCAGCTCTACCAGCCGAAGTACGCGAAGTCCCGGTAGGCCACGCCAGCGTTCCAGGGGCCCTCGCTTTTTTCGACCCGGGTGCCCTCCCGAGGGCCACGTCCCCTCACCCCGACCCTCTCCCGATGGGAGAGGGAGCAGGCGGGCGAGCGGCGTTCGCGTGACGTGTGGGTTTCTCCGTCGGCCGGTTCCTGTCTCGGGTGGAACCTTTCGTTTAGAGTCCCCCACCGCATGATCGATGCTTCTCGTGGTCGGCGGTGGGCGGTCCTCTTCCTCGTCCCGTTCTTCCTCGGCGCGCTCGCGTGGGCGCGGCCGGCACAGGCCTCCAAGCCCCCGCGGCTCGCCAAGGCCCCTTCCTCCGCCAGGACCGCTCCCGAGCCGGAGCCCGCCGTCCAGCGCGCGCTGCCTCCCCCCTCGCCTCGCGCCCGGAAGCTCCACCAGCTCGGCCAGAAGCTCGGCGCCCGGGAGGTCCTCCTGGAGGACCCCTGTGTCTCCCGGTCCGGTACGGCCTGCACCCGCACCGCCCTCTCTCCCTTCTTCGAGTCCCTCGACTCCCTCTCCGCCGGCAGGGCCTCCTCGCCCGCTGTCGTCTCCGCCTTCGGCAACTCGCTGATCGCCGGAGACCGCATCGTCGACATCGTCCGCGAGGAGCTCGCGGGCACCTTCGGGGACGGCGGCCGGGGCGTGCTCTTCGTGGATCGGCTCGCCCCCTATGGGCCCCGCACCCGCGCCGGTTTCGCCCGGGGCCAGTGGGAGCCTCGCACCCTGGGCGAGCTGAAGCTCGCCGAGCTGCCCTTCGGCGTCAGCGGCGTGTACCACGTGGCCACCTCCCCCCGGGCCAGCAGTCGCTTCGCCCTCACCGGCGAGTCGCGCGGCACCCTGTGGTGGCTCGACGCGCCGCGCGCCGGTCGGCTGTCCCTCCATGTCGACGGCAAGGAGCTCACCCGCACCGAGCCCCAGGGCAATGGTCAGGCCCACACCCTCGCCTTCGATCTCCCGGCGGGCGCTCGCACCCTGGAGGTCGTCGCCGAGGGACGCGGAGCCGTGGTGCTCGGGGTGGTGCTCCAGCACCAGCGTCCGGGCACCGTGCTCGACACCCTGGGCGTGCCCTCCGCGGATGCCAACCTCTTCCTGCGCGCCCGCGAGGACATCTTCCGCGCCCAGCTCGTCGAGCGCTCGCCGCGCCTGCTCCTCTTCATCCTCGGCGGCAACGAGGCCAAGCGACTCGAGTGGGGCCGCTCCAAGCTCGCCGAGGTCGAGGACGGGCTGCGCACCTTCGTGCGCCGCGCGCGCACCGCCGCCCCCGACAGCGCCTGTCTCATCATGGGCCCCATCGACGCCGTGCGCGGCGGCACCGGGCCCAACCGCCTCACCCAGCGGCCCTACCTCGACGAGGTCATCACCCTGGAGCGGCAGATCGCCCTTGCCGAGGGCTGCGCCTTCTTCGACGCCTACACAGCCATGGGCGGCAAGGGCTCGTTGGAGCGCTTCGACAAGGCCGGGATGATGCACGAGGATCTCGTCCACCCGAAGGGCCAGGGGTTGGACCTGCTCGGCCAGCTCCTCACCGACGCGATGCTGCGCGCGTGGGTGGAGTCCGGGCCCCAGCGGCGGGCCGCCCTCGGCTCGGCGCTCCAGGCCTCGGAGGGGACGCGGTGAGGGCACTCCTCGTCGCCCTCCTTCTCCTCCTCGGATTCACCGCGCCGGCGGCCTCCCGCCCCGCCAAGGCCCGCGCGAAGGCTCCCGCCGCCTCGCGGCTCAAGGAGCGGGCCTTCCCTCCCGACGTCCAGCGTGCACTGGATGCGCTGGTGCGGGCCGAGCTCGCCAAGGCGCCCCACGCGGGGCTCTCGGTGGGCGTGCTCCACGGGGGCATGCGCTGGGTGCGCGGCTACGGCTCGCGGGACATCGCCCACAAGTTGGCCGCCACGCCCCGGACGACGTACCGCATGGCGTCCATCACCAAGTCCTTCACCGCCGTGGCCGTGTTGCAGCTGGTGCACGAGGGCAAGCTGGACCTCGACGCGGACATCCGCACCCTGGTGCCCACGTACCCGGAGAAGCCCTGGCCCGTCACCGTGCGCCAGCTCCTCGGGCACCTGGGCGGCGTGCCCCACTACGACGGCCCCGAGGACGCGGAGAACACCCGCCACCTGGACACCGCGGGCGCCCTCGCCCTCTTCGCGGACAAGCCGCTCGTCGTCGAGCCCGGTACGAAGTTCGTCTACACCACCTGGGGCTACAACCTGCTCGGCGCCGCCGTCGAGACGGCCTCGGGCCAGTCCTACGGCGACTACCTCGAGGCCCACGTCTTCCGCCCCGCCGGCATGCGCACCGCCGCCCTGGACGACCACCGCACGCGCGACAAGCACCACGCCGTGGGCTACCGCCTGCGCCAGGGCCAGCTCGTCCCCTCGCACTTCCTCGACGTCTCCAGCCGCTTCGCCGGCGGCGGCACCCGCGCCTCGGTGGAGGATCTGCTCGCCTTCGGCCAGGCCCTCCTCCGGCACCAGCTCGTGCCCGCCGAGACCGCGCGGATGATGCAGTCCTCCATGAGCACCCGCGAGGGGAAGCTCACCGACTATGGCATGGGCTTCGCCACCTACCCGCTGCGCGGCCACTACGTGGTGGCGCATGCCGGAGGCCAGCCGGAGACGACGTCGCTGCTGGTGATGCTGCCCGCCGAGGACATCGTCATCGCGCTCGCCAGCAACCTGGAGGGCGAGGCGAAGCGGCAGCGGCGCGTATCCACCCGCATCCTCGAGACGCTGCTGGAGGACGGGCTCGTCCGCCGGGACGCGCACGCGGTGGAGCCCGTGGACGCCGTGCTGCACGAGGGCCTGTCCCGCCTCTTCACCTACGGGCTCTCCTACCACCTGTGGGCCACCCGGGGACCGGGCACGCCGCTGGAGCTGGGAGACCCCGCCGAGGCCTTCTCCCAGGTGTCCGCGCTGCTCGACCGCGCCACCCTCGTCCAGGAGCCCCAGGCCGCCCTGGAGCGCGTGCGCGCCGCCCACCATCCGAGCGCGGGCTCGCTCTTCATCCGCGTGGGCGCCCACATGGCCCGGACGCTGGAGAAGACGCGGGGGCCCGAGAAGCTGCGCGAGTACCCCGCGCGCGGTCCGCTCGCCTTCTTCACCGACTACCTCGCCGCCTGCGAGCAGGTGCCCTGCCCCACCCCCCTGCGCTTCAGCGAGGCCCTCCAGAAGGAGGTGCGGCACTTCGCGGAGGTCTGGGAGCGCTCGCAGGTGGCCGAGCTGCGGCGCGTGCGGCTGGATGAGGTGGCGGACCCCGAGGCCCTCTGGCCCGCGATGGAGCTGGCCACCGCGAACACCTCGCTGCATCCGGACTACGCGGAGGAGATGCTCCGGGTGGCCGCGCTGCTCGGCAAGCGGGGCAAGCGCGAGGGCCAACTGCGGTGGCTGGAGCGCGCCGTGGCCCTCCACCCGCGCTCGAACGAGGCCCGGCAGGCGCTCGCCAGGGTACTGCCCCCGGAGCAGCGGGTGCTGGCCATCCCCGCCCTCTCCTCGCCGAGCGCCTCCGAGGGGAGCCCCGTGCCCGACGACGCCGGCCGCCTCCCCGACTCCCGCCCGCCCGCGCGGAGCGAACCGGAGCCCGCCGCCCAGCAGGCGGAATGAGTCCCACCTGCGCCCACTTCTGAACGGCGGGTCCGCAACTTCACTACCTGTGTCAGGAGTTACTCGCTTTGGCCTTGATTTCCGGTTAACCTGTATTCCATGGCCCCCTCTCCCCGCCCGCTTCTCCGGCGCCGAACCGCTCGGCATCAGGCCGGTCAGAGCATGACCGAGTACGCCATCATCGTGTTCCTGATCGCCGTGGGCACCATCGGCGTGGTGGGGATCTTCGGCGACAACCTGCGCACCCTGTTCGGCGCGAGCTCGGATGCCCTCGCCGGTGAGAGCAGCGTCGAGACGGGCGCCAAGAAGACGCCCGCGCGTCTGGCGAAGTGGAGCCTGCGGGGCCGGGACGGGGACGGGTCAGGCGGCGGCCAGGGTCAGGGCCTGGGCTCGGGCGGCACGTCCAACTCCCCTGCCCCGGACGGCAGTGGCGGTGGCGGTGGAGGCCTCGGTGGAGGCCTCGGTGGAGGCCTCGGCGGCGGCCCGGGAGGCGCCTCGAACTCGGCCAATCCGGGTGACCCCGGAGGCATCAACTAGCCGTCCGTTCCGGCAGCCCGCTCCACCACGAAGGCGAGCTGCCCCGGCTCGGACCCGACGGTGCGGACGAAGTCGAACCGCTGGCCGCACACCTCCTGCGTGTCCGCTGTGACGAGCACCCCATCGCGCGGCGCCCGCTGCGCCAGTTGTTGCGCCTGCTCCAGCGGTGAGCCCAGCACCGCGTACTCCAGCCGGCCCCCCTTCAACCCCACGTTGCCCACCAGGGCCTCGCCGGTGGCCACGCCCACGCGCACCTCCAGTTGAATATCGGAGTCGCTCCGCGCCGCCAGTCGTGCCCGCAGCGCGAGCGCCGTCTCCACCGCTCGGGGCGCATGATCCGCCAGCCCTCGCGGATCCCCGAACACGGCCAGCAGGCCATTGCCCCGCAGCGAGTCCACCCGCCCCTTGCGCGCGAGCACCTCCTCGGCCATCACCCCGAAGACCTCGCGCAGCTCGCGCACCACCTCCTCGGGAGGCAGCCGCTCCAGGGCGCCCGCGGCCCCCTGCACCCACGCGAACAGCACCGACACGTGCTTGCGCGAGCCCTCCAGCGGCAGCGCGCTCTCCGAGGCCGCCAGCAGCCGGCCCAGCTCGTCGTCGTCCACGTAGCCGTCGAAGGCCCCCCGCACCCGCGAGCGGTCACGCTCCTCGGCGGACAGGCGCCCCGCCAGCACCAGGCCGAAGGCCAGCACCGAGGCCGCCATGGGCGCCAGCGGCCCCACCACCAGGCCCCTCTGCGCCAGCAGCAGGCCCCCGCCCAACACCCCCAGCAGCACCACCAGCACCGAGGCGAACGTCAGCGCCGGGCGCAGCACCAGGGCCGCCGCCGTCAGCAGAGCGCCGCAGAGGGCGATGAACAGCAGTTGCACCGGCAGCGGCACCTCGCGCACCGGCTTCCCCTCCAGCAGGTCACTCAGCACCGAGGCGTGCAGCAGCACCAGCGGCAGCGTCATGCCGTTGGCGAAGGGCCCCAGGTCCCGGATGCTCTCCGCCGTCTGCCCCACCAGCACGTACTTGCCCTTGAGGTGCTCGGCCAGCTCGGGCGGGAAGGTGGAGGTGCCGGACGCCTCCAGCTCCGCGTACAGCGCCCCATAGGAGAGGACGTCCGTGGCCTCGGGCAGCCGGAAGCTGGCGAGGGTGATGCCCTCGTCGTCCATGGGGACGAACAGCTCGCCCAGCCGCACGCCTCCCGACTCCTGGCGGATGCCGACGATGGGCAGCCCCAGGCCGCGCATGAAGAGGGACAGCGCGAAGGTGGGCAGCCGCCGCCCGGCCGTCTCCGTCAGCAGGTACGCCCCGCGCACGTTGCCCGAGGCCGAGCGGGCGAGCTCCACCTGGGCCACCACCGAGCCGTGCATCAACTGCTCGCGGGGCACGAGGACGCGCGGACAGGGGGACACGGACGTGGGGCCGGGTGGCAGGGAGGATGGCTCGAGCTGGGCGGGCAGCTTCGCCACGTCCACCTCCGGATCCGTCGTGCAGGGCACCGCCAGCACCACCCGGCCCGAGTCGGTGATGGCCTTGCCCAGGGCCGCGTCCGCCTCGGGGCCATCGCGTGCCGGCAGGTAGAGGAACGAGTCGATGCCCACCGCCCTCACGCCGGCCCGGGTGAGCGCCTCCACCATCCTCGCCTGGACGTGGCGAGGCTGGGGCCAGCCCACCTTGTTGATGGTGGGCTGGTCGATGGCGAGCAGCACCACGTCCGGGTTCCACGGGCGCGGGCGCGCCGTCAGCAGCAGCCCCTGCGCGCGCTCCTCGAAGCCACGCCAGGCCCCCGTGGGCGCCAGGACCATGACGAGCGCGGTGGCCAGCGCGCCCAGCAGCACGCCGCGCCGCACCCGCCGCCGTGCCCGGGTCCGCCCCTGCTCCTCCTCGTGCTCGGGGTCCCTCGCGAGTGCCTGGAGCAGCGCCTCCATGCTGGGGAAGCGATCCTCGGGCGCGGGGTTCAGGCCGCGAAGCACCACCTCGCGCAGCCAGTCCGGCACGCGCGTGCGGGTGCGCGGCGGCTGGTACTTGCGCTCCTGGATGGCTCGCATCAGCTCCTCGATGGCCTTGCCCGCGAAGGGCCGCCGGCCGTGGAGCGCCTCGTAGAGCGCCACGCAGAAGCTGAACTGGTCGCTGCGCCCGTCGATGGGCTTGAGCAGCATCTGCTCGGGAGACATGTACCCGGGCGTGCCCAGCACCAGCCCCGCCTGGGTGATCGCCTCCCCGAGCAACCCCTCCGGGGCGGAGGCGACCTCGGGCGCGGGGGACTCGGCCGAGCCATCCGCCGAGCGCGCCAGCCCGAAGTCCGACACCTGTACCGAGCCATCCGTGCCGATGAGGACGTTGCCCGGCTTGAAGTCGCGGTGGATGAGGCCCGCGGCATGCGCGGCGGCCAGGCCGGCACCCGCCTCGCGGAACAGCTCGACGGTCTGGCGGACGGAGCGCGGAGACTTCATCCACTCGCGCAGCGTGGAGCCCTCCACGTACTCCATGGCCACGAAGAGCTGGTCGTCCAGGTTGACGATGTCGTGGACGGCCACCACGTTGGGGTGCGAGACGCGCGCCATGGCCTGCGCCTCGCGCAGGAAACGGGCCTTGTGCTCCGGGTGCGAGGACATCGACGCGTGCAGCAGCTTGATGGCCACGCGGCGGTTCAGCTCGGGGTCATGCGCGAGGTAGACGGCGCCCATGCCGCCCTCGCCCAGCACACGCTCGATGACGTAGCGGCCCACGCGGCTGCCGGGCTCGAAGCCCTTGAGAGTTGGGCGGGGCTCTCGGCGGGATGGGGCCGCCGGGCCGCTCGGACGGGTGACTTCCTCGGGCGAGGAGCCTCCCCCCGCCGGGCGCACCGGGATGCGCCGCACGTGGTTGAGCGAGGAGCCCGGAGACGAACCGGCCGAGACCGACTGCGGCACGGACGCCGAGGAGGCCGAGCGGGGCACCGCGGCCGAGGAAGCCGAGCGGGGCACGGACGCCGACGAGGCCGCGCGCGGAGCCGCCACCGGGACGGGAGGAAGCACCCGGGCGAGCACGGCCTGACAGCGCGGGCACGTGGGGAGGTGCGCCTCCAGGCGTTGCCGCCGCTCGGGCGGGAGCTGCCCCTGAATGAAGAGGGCGACCTCGTGCGGCTTCAGGCACGCCGGGGAGACAGGTTCCGGAGGAGGGGGCGGGGGAGGCATCGCGAGCCCCCATCATTTCACAGCCCCCTGGGGCCCCGCCCGGCCTTGACCTTTCATGAACAAGACACGCACGCGGAGTGCGGAAGTTCGCCGCGAGGAAACCGGGCGCGCGCAAGATGTGCCCTCCCCTTCCTCGGAGGTCGCGAACCATGTCGAATCGGTCCTTCTTGCCCCAGGTACTGCCGCTCCTGGGTCTCCTCGCCACCGGCTGCGCCACGGGAGGCAGGACTTCCGTGCAGGGCGTCCAGACGGCGCCCCTGCGGGAGGGCTTGCCCGCGCTGGAGAAGCGCCCGTCCGGCCTGGAGGTGGTGGCTCGCTTCGAGAAGACCCCTCCGGGCAACCCCGCCGTGACGCCCGAGGGACGCATCTTCCTGAGTCAGCACCCCTTCGGTGGTCCTCAGTACGCGGTGGTGGAGCTGTTGCCGGACGGCACCACGCGCCCCTACCCCACCGAGCAGTGGGCTCGCGCGCCCGGGCCGGACGGAGTGGGGCTCCAGACGGTGATTGGCGTCGAGTCGGACAAGAACGGGGTGCTGTGGATTCTGGACAACGGCAAGGGCGGCGGCGCGGGCGCGAAGCTGGTGGCATGGGACACGCGCGGCGAGAAGCTCGTGAAGACCTATCCCCTGCCCCCGCCGGCCGCGGCGCCCAACTCCTTCATCCAGGACCTGGTGGTGGATCCAGACCGGGGCGTGGCCATCCTCGCGGACATGGGCCGGGGTGACCTGGTGGGCGAGAACATGCCCGCGCTCGTGGTGGTGGACCTGAAGACGGGCGAGGGCCGGCGCGTGCTCCAGGGCCAGCAGCCCGTCCAGCCCGAGGACGTGTCCATGGTGGTGGAGAACCGGCGAATCACCGTGGCGGACAAGCAGGGCAAGCAGGTGGAGCCGCGCCTGGGGCTCAACCCCATCGCGCTCGACCCGAAGGGCGAGTGGCTCTACTTCGGCTCGATGAACGGCCGCACGGTGTGGCGCGTGAAGATGGACGAGGTGCTGGACCCGAAGCTGTCGGCGGAGGAGCTGGGCAAGCGGGTGAAGGCATACGGGCAGAAGGCGGTGAGCGATGGCATCTCCGTGGACTCGGAGGGGAACGTGTATGTGACGGACCTCGGAGCCAACGCCATCGGCGTGACGAAGCCGGATGGGAGCTACGGCGTGCACGTGCGGGACGAGTTGCTGAACTGGCCGGACGGACTGAGCTATGGACCGGACGGCTACTTCTACGTGACGGTGAACCAGTTGCACCGGCACGCGGCGCTCAACCAGGGGGCCAGCACCGTGCAGCCGCCGTTCCTGTTGGTGCGCTTCAAGCCGCTGGCCCCGAGCACCGTGGGCCGCTGAGCCGTGGGCCACTAATACCGGGCACTCTTCTGGCGGCAACGCTTAGGTAAAGGCAGAGTCGCCCGGACATCCCGGGAGGTAGGAACGTAATGGACCCGAGCAGAGAGGTCATCGAACCACGGCCCGAAGCCATGCCCTTGGAGTTCGATGCACTGACCGAGGAACAGCGCAGTGCGGGGAAGAACGCCACGCGCCTGCTGCGGGGCATGACCCAACAGTCCTGGAAGCCCGCGCCCCGGCAATCCCCCGCGCATTCGTATCTGCCTGTCATCTACAAGGAAGCCCACCACAACCGGGTCATCCTCCTGGATGGAGAGCGAGGCTCGGGCAAATCCGCGCTGCTGGTCACGCTCCTGGACGCATACGGCAGAGCGCTGACCGAGCAGCGACTTCCTCCGAAATACGACGCCTGGATCACTCCGGCGGACCGCATCATCCCGGTGGGGCTGATCGACCTGCAACCACTCCCCGCATCGACCCACCTGCTCTTCCACCTCGTGGCCAGCCTGGAGCGGGTGGTGGAGGCGATGGAAACACGCCGCGAGCATTCCAAGCAGGCCACGGCCGCTTGGCATCCTGAAGAAGGGAATGAGTCCAGGTCCCGCCAGACCTGGAGGCGTTTCGCGCGAGTCGCCGCCTCTGGCTGGGAGGACAACCTGGAAGCGCGCAAGGGGAAGTTGGACCCCGAGGCCTTCGCGGTAGAGGTCGAGCAGGGAGAGCTTCAGCGGCTGGACGTCACGCAGACCTTCCGCGAGTTCATGGACGCGCTGGTCGACGACTACCAAGCCTGGAGCCACTGGCAGTCCGACCCACCGCCCCTGTTCCTGCTGGCCATCGACGATGCCGACATGAACCCGGAGCTCTCGGTGCATCTGCTGGAGCTGGTGCGCAAGCTCCGGCACCCGCGGCTGGCCTTCCTGCTCACCGGGGATACCGACCTGTTTATCAAGCGCCTCACGGCCCCGCCTCCGCCTTCCCAGCCCTCGCGTCCGGGCTTCATCCCCATTCGCCCACCGGCGGAATTGGACGTCCAGCAGCGGCAGCAATTGGGCATGGACCTCTACGCAAAGGCCATTCCGCTGAAGCACCGCTGCCGCTTGAAGGAGCTTGAGCCCAACCAGCGACTGGTCAAGGGTCCTGAAATCGCTCGCATCCTCGAACGGATCCGGGTGCCGACACAGCAACTTCCTCCTGGTCGGCCAAGCGGAAGCCTGTTGGATTATTTCGGTAGGGATTCGCAGATCCTGGAAGCACTGCCCGGACGGCTGCGCGCACTCGGAGAACTGGCGGATTCGCTGCGGCCCCTCACGACTGAAGCCGAGGCAGCGAATGCCAAGAACGCGAGCAGCCAGACGGTGGAGCGCATCTGGCAGTTCGCCTTGCGAACAGAGCCCGGCGCGTCGCGCCTGGAATCCATGGTGCGGGTGGATGCCACGACGGGCCGGCTACGGATCGAGGATGGCTTCGTCGTCGACTGGGAGGTCGAGGCGCGCGCCGCCATGGAGACCGGCCATGCCCACCTGAGCTTCGAGCTTCCCCTCCGAGCCGTGGTTTTCCGCAACCAGGCGCGCGACAGCGAACTCGGAGCCCAGCCAACCGCGGCCCTGCTCCTGGCCGCCAGTGTCATCGCGGACAGCGGGACAAGCCTCGGGAGAACACCGCTCGCCCCGGGTAGCATGGCGAGGTCATTGCTCGCACACGCCACCCTGAGAAGTTTCGTCGTCGGGCCTCGCACCTACGTCTGGCCCCTCCCGGACTGGGATTCGTTCCTGGATATCGACTTGTTGCGGACGGACTGGAAGCTCGCGCTCGTCCTCCTGGAGTCCCCGTCCCCGGATGTACATTTCGCGGAGCGCATGGCGAAGGCATTCCTCCGCACCGTCCTGAATGTGGGGCTCGGAGCGCCGGTGGATGCCGGAAAGCCCGACCAGGAAGATTCGCTCTCCTGGACCGCGCTCGCGACCAGACTCAAGCTCGCCGCGACGCTGAAGAAGGGGGAGCAGCACTCGGCGCGGAGGCGCGCGCTGGCGCAATGGGCACACGACCGCGCGGGCCTGCTGGCCGCGCCGGAATCCGGCCTTCCCGCCAGCGTGGCGAATGCCCTGCTCCAGGCACTGCGGGCCACGTTCAAGGACACGTCCTGGCAACGCGTCCGGCGGGCCCTTCTCGACGCGCGCCGGGAACGCCTCGCGTGGAGTTTCCAGGCGGAGCGACGCCAAGCCGCCGATGCCGGGACGTTGGACAACATCATCCACGCCCTCGACCAACAATTCCTGACCCACCAATTCCGGCATTCGGTCGAGCACGTGAAAGGTGACACCTCCGAGCAGGAGCGGGTCTTCTCCCACCTGCAGACCGTCCTCCAGAACATCCACCTGCCGTTCCTGGACAGCCGCATTGGTCCCCGGAGCCCCGGCAACACTCTGGCGACCTACCTCACCCCACTCCGCTTGACGTGGTTGAGGAAGGCTCCCACGCCCATGCTGCAGCACATCCGGAATGAACTGGACTCGTTCCAGCAAATCAGTGACGCGGGCACGCTCGCCCTGACGAGGTTCTGGAAAGCCGCGCATGAGGAGGCTGGCGCGTCGGATGTCGCGAATGCGCTCCAATCCACCCCTGACGGACTGACGATTGCCGAACCCTATCGGAGGCTCTTGGACCAGAAGACCGCGCAGAAGACCGCTACCGGGACACCGAGCTTGGTCTTCGTCCCCAGGGAGGACCTCGCCCTCAGCCTCCACAGCCCGAGGGGCACCTTGTCCCCCTTCATCGACTCCAAGTCCGCCAGTAAGGCAGCCAATCGGGTGTTGGATGTCGTGATCCGCATGGCCTATGACCATGAGAAGGATTGGAGTCGTCTCCTTGGCGACTCCACGGTTCCCGTGGGTTGGAAGGGCGTGGAACTCCGATTCCAGGGATCAGAACCGTTCCATCCCTGGCCCGTTCCCCGCTGGCCGACACTCTTCGAATGGGAGTCTCTGGAGCAGAGTTGGGTGGACGCGCTGAAGCTCGCGAAAGAGGCCATTGCGGCGAATGACCCCCTTCCGGACATCCGCATCGTCGATGCGCTCGCCTTCTGGATGCTTTCGGTCTGCCAGGACATGCAGAGGCGTCGCCCCTCCCTCCTGGAACTGAAGCTGAACCCCTCGGCAGACGATTGGTTCACTCTCATCGTCCCGCAGAACAAGGAGTTTCGTGGATTGCTCTACGAGGGCTGGAGGCTCCGTCTCCCGCTGATGGCCGCTCCAGAGTCCGGCCTGTCCCAGAACGCGGCTGCCACCATCCTCAACGGCGTTTTCCGTGAGGGAATCCGCCCAGCAATACAAAACGATTTCTCCAGGAGTGCCCACACACTTCGCCACACCCGCATGATTGATGCGGGGATTCCCACCGAGCACGTGGACTCGCTCCTCTCCAGGATTGATCGGGCTAATCCTGACCACCCCTGGGTCAAGAAGTTCGGAGTCTGGAAGAGCACTGAAGGCACTTCGTCCCCCTGATCTGCGGCCCCGGAGGTTTCCATGTCCAGGGAGGTCCCCCACCTACGTCTGCTCGCCGAGGCCGAGGCCTGGCCCCTGTGCTCGGACACGGCCCTGCACCTGAGGGCGACCCGCTTGGGACGAACAGCCGTCGGCGTCCTGGATGCTCCGACGGCCGCTCTCGCGGAGGGGCTCGAAGCCCACCTGCGCCTGCGCTCCGGTGGTCAGTCCCTGAGCAACCTCACGGCGCTGCGCGACCGGGCCTGGTTCGGACGTGGGCCGGGGGGGCCCGGAGGCGTAGCGCTCGCGGACTACACCGTCGAGCTCGCGGAGAACTACCTGGCTCGCGCGGGTAACCAGGTGACGCTCCGCGCGGGCGGGGACGCTTCGGACACCGACCTCGCGGACCGTGCCGCCCACTGGCGGTGGCTGTCGCTGCGCCTGCCCGCCGACCTCCTCGTCGCGGCCATGCACGCGCCGCACGGCACTCCCCCTCCCTCGGATGGAGTCGGCCTCGCCACCGCCCACCTGGAGCGTATCCTCCAGCGGCCCGTCGCCGAGACCCACCTGCACGTCGGCGCCGCCTTCGGCTTTCCCCTCCTCTGGACCACCTGGATGAGCTGGCTGTGCCGGGAGGGTCCGGATCTCCAGCGCCTGCAGGTGGACGCCACTAGCCCCTTTGGAAACGGTGAGGGCTTGCGCAGCAGGTTGCTCGCGGCAGCCGTCGGGCGTGTCCTGCTCGCCTCCTTCCTCTGGCGCCGCGAGCGACGATCCGCTCCAGGTGACTTCGAGAGCTTCGAGGCCCACGAGCTGCTGCGCATCTGCGAGCGGCTGCACTGGCCCACCGGTGCGCTGGACTGCCGGCGGCTCTGCTCGCAGGTGATGGCCTTCATCCGAGGCACGGTCGCGACGTTGGCCTACGCCCGTACCCAGCGGCTCTACACGATCCTGACTGCCAGCGCCTCACGGTCGGCGCCGAAGACCCTCGATGCGCTGCGGGAAGACGATCCCCTTTCTCCCTGGCTTCGCCCCTCCCCAGAGGGAGCTTGCTCCGAGACGCTGTTCACCACTCGTGCGCTGCACTACCTGCTGCACGATGGCCGGGGGGATACACGCTTCGCCGAGCTGTTCTGGCAGTACGAGCGGGTCCGGTGTCTCGTCCATGCACACCTCGTTCAGGAGCCAGGCACGTCCGGGCTGGATTGGTTCGGCCGCCACTATCGACGGCTGTCTCCCCTTCGGGGTCCGCTGGAAGCGCTTCGCTTCGACGCGGCGGTGCGGCACCAATCACGAGGTCTCCAGCTCGGGGCCCTGGAAATGCGGACCACCCCCATGTCGGCCTGGACGGAGATCCGCGACGAGGTCCGCCGGCTCGCCCGCACCGGCACCTCGCTCCCCCTGCGGCCCTCCGGTCCCCTGGCGCCGGAGCTGGGGCTCCTCTTCCACTTCATCAAGGAGCGCGAGCACCGGTTGGGTGGACGCCAGCGTCTCCATGCCGACCCGGGTGGAGACCCCGCGGGCTTCCGCTACGGCGTGTGGTACCGCGCTCGCCGCCGAGAAGCCCTCGCCTTACAGACAGCCCTCGCGCACCACCCCGAGTTGCTCCTGCTCCTCCGAGGACTGGATGTCGCCAGCACCGAGCTGGCCGTCCCGACATGGGCCACGGCTCCCCTACTGACGGAGCTCCGCGAGACATCGGTCACTGTCTCCGCCCTCCTCAACCGACGGCAGCCCTCCTGGGGAGTTCCACCCCTCCAGGTGACCTGCCATGCCGGTGAGGATTTCTCGAGGCTCGTGGAGGGATTGCGTCGCATCCATGAGCTCCACACGACGGGGGCCCTGCGCAACGGGGACCGGCTCGGTCATGGCCTGGCGCTCGGGGTGGACCCGCATCGGTGGGCTGAGTCGGCGAGCACCGTCATCCAATCCGCCGAGGATCGACTGGACGATCTCCTCTGGGAATTGGAGCGTTACGGAAGAGGAGATGTGGGCGCATCACCGCGCCGACTCGAGCGCGTGCGTTCCGAGGCAGTGGGATTGGCACGCCAGATCTACAGCCCGGATCCCGTGGACCTTGACACCCTGCTCGAAGCCCGGCGTCTCCGGCACCGCCCCGCCACCCTGCGACGGCTGGGTTTTCCCGACCGTCGACGTCCGCCGCCTCCGCCGATGAGCCCAGAATGGCTCGTCCTGCGCCACCTCACGGACGTGGGGGTGTTCCGCCGAGGGCAGGCGTTGGTGGAAGTACACGCCGATGCAGGAGAGGCCACGTTCCTCGAAGAGGTCCAGCACTGGCTCTGTGCCCTGCTGGCCCGGCTCGAGGTGACCGTGGAGTCGAACCCTTCGAGCAATCTGTTGATCGGCGACCTGCTCGGGATGGAGGAACATCCCATCCTCAGTCTGACGGGCCGTCGGCTCCGGACGATGAAGAGCACCGGTAGGAGGAGCCTCGCCCCTCGAAAGGCACGGCCCCAGATGCTGGTGTCCATCAACTCCGACGACCCCATCACCTTCGCCACCTCCCTGGCGGACGAGTACGCCTACCTCTATGTCGCGCTCCTCCGTCGGCATGTTCCTTCCGCCGAGGCGCTGGAGTGGCTCGAGTCGCTGCGAGAGAACGGGATGCGCTCGCGCTTCACGCGGTTCGCCAGCACGAATCCCGACAATCTCAGGAGCCTGCTGTCCCCCGACCGCAAACGCCGTGGCCGTGGTCCAGCCTCCACTTGAGCCCCACCCCGCACCGTTCACCCCCGGGCA
>NZ_DASVWK010000363.1:0-4019 GCF_036389735.1 Archangium sp.
TCTACGTCAGCGGTGACGGCGGCGTGTGGCGCAGCGAGGATCGGGGCCGCACCTTCCAGCACGTGCTGTCGAAGCTCTCCTGCGTGCGGCTCGCGAGGTCGGGCAACGCGGTGGCGGCGGCGTGCGGCGGAGGCCTGGGCAACGTGCTCCAGTACGCCGCCAACGGGCGCGACTTCCAGCCCGTGCCCGTGCCCTACTCGCACGCGCTGCTGGCCGTGGAGCTGCTGCCCGAGGAGGAGCTTCTGGCGGTGGGCGTGCGCGAGCAGTTCATCCGCGCCCGGCCCTCGGGAGGTGCCATCACTTCCGGCTCCAAGGTCATCCAGGAGTGGAAGGCCTTCCTCGACAAGCACCAGCGCGTGAAGGCGCAGCCGGCTCGCGAGGATCCGCCGCGCACGGTGGCGGTAGCCCCCCTTCACCCGGAGTGAGGGGCCTTCAGGCGTCATGGCGCGATGCGCTATACCTGCGCCACCACGCAGCAACCCAGAGGGGGACTCCCATGTCGACCGCACTCGAGCAGAGCCCGAACAGTGCCCTGGCCACTGGCCGCTTTGGCCAGCGCCGCTATCTGATCCGCAAGAAGTTCTTCAAGCTCTTCGGCGACGCGTTCCACATCTACGACGACGCGGGCAACGTGGTCTTCTACTCGAAGATGAAGGCCTTCAAGCTGAAGGAGGATCTGCGCGTTTTCTCCAGCGAGGAGATGAACGAGGAGGTCCTCTCCATCAAGGCCCGCGGCATCCTGGACATCGGTGCCACGTACGACGTCACCGACTCGGCGACGGGCCAGAAGGTGGGCGCGCTGCGCCGCAAGGGCCTCAAGTCCATCCTGCGCGACGAGTGGCTCATCCTGGACGTCAACGACCGCGAGGTGGGCACCATTCAGGAGGACAGCATGGTGCTCGCGCTGGTGCGCCGCCTGTTGACCAACCTCGTGCCGCAGACCTTCCAGGGCAAGGTGGGCGAGACGCCCGTCTTCACCTTCCGCCAGCGCTTCAACCCCATCATCCAGAAGGTCGAGCTGGACTTCTCCCTGGACAGGGGCGGCGCGCTGGACCGCCGCCTGGGCATCGCGGCGGCGGTCCTCCTGTGCGCCATCGAGGGCCGTCAGCAGGGCTGAGCGGCCCGCGCGGGCTCACTTCTCGCGCAGGATGAGCAGTCCGCGTCCGGTGTCCACGGCGTAGATGTAGCCGTCACCGGGCACGCGGATGCCGATGGCCCCGTCGAAGTAGTCCCCACGGTTCGGGTCTGTCTCGCGGTAGGTGTTGTAGTAGGCGACCTGGGTGGGACGGGTGGGGTTGGAGACATCCAGCACCCGCACCCCCTCCTGGTACCAGGAGAGGTAGAGCCGCTTGCCCGACAGCACCATGTTGTGGATGGAGACGGGTGCGCGGAGCTGGAACTCGCCAATCTTCATCATCTTCGCCGGGTCCGTGACGTCGAGCACGCGCAGGTGCTCGCCCGGGCCCTCGCCGCCCATGAAGGAGATGGTGCGCCCACCGAAGGTGCCCACCGCCGTGGCGTGGCTGTACTGCTCGAACGGGGCGTAGCTGTACGTGCCCAGCGTGACGAGGTTGTTCGGGTCCTTCACGTCGGCCACGTAGTAGCCGGCCCCGGAGTAGTTGACGTAGAGCCGGGTGCCCACGGCGAACATGTCATGCGGGTAATCGGGGTCGGGCGCGTAGCGGGCGAGCTCGACGGGGTGGGTGGGCGTGGTGAGGTCGTAGATGTGAACGCCGCCGGAGCCCGTGGCGTAGAGGCGGTTGCCCTCGACGAAGACGGTATGGCCGCTGCTGCCCAGGGT
Organism: Archangium sp.; assembly: GCF_036389735.1. Lineage (GTDB taxonomy): Bacteria > Myxococcota > Myxococcia > Myxococcales > Myxococcaceae > Archangium. The sequence continues at coordinate 1,802 of NZ_DASVWK010000363.1, forward strand.
GCTCACGAACTGCGGATCCGCCGGGTTGCTGATGTCGAAGACGACCACGCCCTTGCTGCTGCTGGCGACGTAGAGCGCGTTGTCCTTGGCCCATACGCCATTCCAGTACGTGTCGCCCGACATCTGGATCGTCTTCTTGAGCACGGGCGCGGACTTGTCGCTCACGTCGAAGACAGCGAGGCCGCCCGCCTGCCCCCTGTGGTTGACGGACACCACGTAGGCGTGGCCCCGGGTGACGTAGACGTCCGCCGGGTAGGCGAGCTCCACCCGATTCTCCGAGACGAGCTCCAGGCCGGAGGCCTCGGTCTCACCGGCGCGCCACCGCAGCCGGGTGGAGGAGAAGGTGGCGCGCGAGGTGACTCTTCCATTGCGGCAGAAGGCGAGGCAGCCGGTGAACTCGGGAGCCTGGGGGGCCGCGCAGGTGACCATCGTGGTGCGGCGCGTGCCGCCGTCCGCGAAGGCGGTGAAGGTGGAGAAGAGCCGGGTGTTGCCGTCGCGCTGCTCGGTGGCTGGCTGGCCGCTGAGGTACGCGGTCGTCCCACCGTCGGAGCTGAAGCCGAAGGGATAGGCGTACATGGAGGAGTAGCCACCGTCGGAGCGCTGGAAGCGGCTGTTCAGCAGGTACAGGCCCGCGGTGTCCGCGTTGGCGAGCGACGCCGGGTCGCACCCCGAGAGGTCGAAGGTGCTGAAGTCCTCGCAGTTGCCACCGGCCGCGGGGAAACCGCAGGGCGACAGGAGGCCAGGGTCCGTCCAGTTGCTGCCGGTCTCCGGGAGCGCGACGTAGCTCCCATCCCATTCGTCGGTGGGCTGCTGACCGGCGTCGGTCGAGGCGTCGGCGCGGGTCGAGGCGTCTGGGGGGTCCGTGGGCGGCGGCCCCGGCAGGCAGCCGAGGAAGGTGACGACACCCGCGAGCAGTGTTGCCCGAGGGAGGAGGAGGCGATTCATGGACGAGGCTCCCGTGAGAGGGGGGAGCATCCTCCCGAGTGTGGACCCCTCCGCGCAATCCGGGGTTCCACGGAGCGACTGTCACGAACCTCCGCCCGTTCAGTCTGGCTTCACTTGGAGGCGTCGGGGCGGAAGCGGCGCTCGATGCGCGAGCGCAGCAGCTCGAGGACTTCCTTCTCGCTCTTGCCGGCCTCGGGCTCCAGCTCCAGCTTGACGAGGCCCTTGCCCACCCGCGCCTCGGGGGCGAGCACCTTGCCTCCCTGCGTGAGGCGCAGGTGCGTGGGCTCCAGCTCCACGCCGTAGGGCTGGACGTACAGGTCCATGAAGCGCTGGCGGAGCTGCTCGGCGCCGAGGGCCTCGCGCTCCTCGGGGAGGAACTGGAAGCTGAAGCTCTTGCCGCCCAGCCGCACCACCTGCTCGGCCACGGTGCCGAGCCGCAGCGCATGGGGGAGCAGGGACTCCTGGCCCTCGGAGCGGCTGTAGAGCCAGTAGCTCTTCTGCACGTGGGCGCACAGGGGGCACAGCAGGCCGTTGAGCTCGTCGAGCCCCCGGGTGCGCAGCAGGTGCTGGAGGAGCACCTCCTCGCCACAGCGCTTGCACTGCTCCTGCGGGCCGATGACGGCGAGCACGGAGCGGCCCAGCTCGGCCACGTCCGCGCGCTGGAGCGCCAGGGGCACCGCGGCGAGCAGCTCGGCCTCGCGCAGCTGGAGGCCGAAGCGGACCTCCTTCTTCATCACGCGCATGCCGAGCTCCAGGTGGCGCGGCAGCCGCGTGAGGGCCTGGTCGTAGCCGGGCGCGTCCTGCAGGCCGAGCTCGCGCAGCAGCTCGTAGCGCTCGGCCCAGGCCTCGCTGGAGTCGAGCCCCGGAGGCGGGCGGCCAGCGGCCTCGGCGAAGAAGGCCATGAGGGTGAGGGCCACCTGCCAGGGCTCCTGGGAGACGGAGTCCTCGAGGCGGCGGGCCAGCTCGCGCGCGGCGGGCGTGGCGCGCTGGCGCTCGAGGCGGAGCACGCCCTGGCGCACCAGGGGACTCTCCAGCACGGGGTCGAAGGCGCGGAGCTTCTTTCCCTTGCCGTTCTCGGCGAGCGTGGACATGCGCTTGTTCCTCAGGGACGTGAGTGTGCGTGCGGCGCGCTCGAGCTGGCGCATCCGGGCGCGGGCATCCTGGCCGAGGCCGTGCAGCTCCTCGTCCATCTCCGCGCGCGTCTCGGCGAGGTAGTCGCGGCCCTCGGCCTCGCGGCGTCTGGCTTCCTCGTAGAGGCGGGCGGTGGCGGTGG
>NZ_DASVWK010000364.1:0-9731 GCF_036389735.1 Archangium sp.
GGCTCATCCAGATCCGGGTCGCGGCCGCCATCACCGCCACCCTGGCGCTGGTCATGATTCCCCTGCTCGGACTGGCGGCCCGCTGAGGGTGTCATGACCCATGACTATCTGGTGCTGGCGCTTCTCTTCCTGGTGCCGGGCACGCTCTTCTGGTTCATGCGCGCGGACCTGCGCGGGTTGATGCGCGGGGCGGCGGTGATGGCATTGCCCTTCGCGACGACCGAGTGGCTGTTCTACCCGGAGTACTGGGCCCCGAAGTTCCTGTTCGACCTGGCGGACCGGATTGGCTTCGGCATCGAGGACGTGCTGCTCATCGTCGGGCTCGCGGCCTTCGCTTCCAGCGCCTATGCCGTGGTGTTCCGCCGGACGGTGGTGCCCCTGGGCTCGGGCTCGCGGCCGTGGAAGCGGGTGGGTGGAGGAGTCGGGGCGGTGCTGGCGGTGGCCGTGCTGTTGCTGGGGGCGGGGGTGCCCATCCTCTACGCCGCGGTGGCCGCGATGGTCTCCACCACCGTGCTCGTCCTGGTGATGCGTTCGGACCTGGTGATGCCGAGCTTGCTGGGCGCGGGGGTGACGGCGCTCATCTACTTCGGGCTGTGCCTCGTCTTCGAGGCGCTCATGCCCGGGGCGGCCGTCGAGCGCATCTGGAAACCGAGCGTCTTCCTGGAGGGCGGGCTGCTCGGCGTTCCGCTCGATGAACTCCTGTACGGGACGGGCGCCGGCTTCGCGGGCACGGCCTTCCCGGCGTGGGCTTTCGGGCTGCGCTTCGTGCCGCGTTCAGGGTAGCGAGTCCAGCCCGGCGAAGAGCCGATCCACCTCCTCCAGGGTGTTGTAGTGGAGGAGCGAGACGCGCACGGCGCCCTCGGGCATGAGGCCCAGCGCCTGCATGGCGAGGGTGGCGTAGTAGTGGCCGGCGGCGACGCCCACGCCGTGGCGGGCGAGGTGCTCGGCCACCCCGCGAGGCGAGGCGTCCCGCACGGTGAAGCAGAAGGTGGCGGCCCGGCCCCTGGGCTCGGGGATGCCGTAGAGCCGCACGCGCGCGTGGGCGCGCAGCCGCTCCAGGGTGGACTCCAGCAGCGGGCGCTCCAGGGCCTCGATGCGGCGGAAGGCCTGCTCCAGCCCCGCGCGCCCGGGCTGCCCCTCACCGAGTACCTCGCGCACGTAGCGCAGGGAGCCCAGCCAGCCCGCGAGGCCCTCGTGGTTGGCGGTGCCAGGCTCGAACTTCTGCGGGCTGTCGTCGGGGACGAACCACAGCTTGTCCGCGGGCAGCCGGGGCAGCAGCTCGCGGCGCACGAACATGCAGCCCAGGTGGGGGCCGAAGACCTTGTAGGGGGAGAACACGGCGAAGTCCGCGCCCCAGGCCTTCATGTCGGGGAGCAGGTGGGGGCTGGAGTGCACCGCGTCGACGATGACCCAGGCCCCCACGGAGTGGGCCAGCTCGGCGGCGGCGGCCACGTCCGGCGTGGTGCCCACCGAGTTGGCGGCGGCCGTCACGGCGACGAGCCGGGTGCGCGGGGTGAGCAGGGCGCGCAGGTCGGCGGGCTCCAGGCGACCCTCGGGCCAGCGTGCGCGCCACACCTTCACCACCGCGCCCTGGGCCTCCAGCGCGCGCCAGGGGCTGGCGTTGGACTCGTGCTCCAGCTCGGAGATGACGACCTCGTCCCCGGGTTGGAAGAGGCGGGAGAAGGCGCGCCCGAGCTGGAAGGTGAGGGCGGTGGCGCTGGTGCCGAGCATGACCTCCTCGGGCAGGCAGTTGAGGAACTCGGCGGTGGCGGCGCGGGCCTGGGCCTTGAGCTCGGTGGCGAGCACGGAGGCGCGGTAGGGCTGACCCACGTTGCAGCTTCCCCCGGAGAGGAATTGGGAGATGGCGTCGATGGTGTGGGAGGGCACCTGGGCCCCGGCGGCGTTGTCGAGGTAGCTGAAACCCGACCGCAGGGCGGGGAAGTGCGCGGCGAAGGGAGGGGAACTCATGGCCCGTGGAGCATACCGCTCCAGCTCATGCTCGGGCGTGTCGATGGGGCTCACGGTTGGGAGGCTGTCCATACACCAGTGGGTTCACCTGCCGTGAGTGGTGGCAGTGGGTGAAGTGCCCTAGCTTCAACTTGGAGTTCCCAACGCTCATCGACGTGGGGCGCAGGGAGTCCCACAGGAAGCGCAGCGCACGAGGGCTGAGCCATCGCGGCGTCCTGTCCCTGCCCGCCATTCTTCTCCTGGCATGTGGCAGTACCCAGCCGACCCTCCGCGACTCTGCTCGTGCATTCGAGAGCGTGTGCGCATCGAGCGGGACGCGAGACTGTGATGCGGAGCAGATCGCCTGTTTCAGGAAGTGCTGGAACTCCGCACCCCCCTGGCCCCTCAAGAGGGGGGACAAAGGCCACGACAAGTACTGCACCAAGAAGTGCCGCGAAGAGTACATGGAGTGCGTCAAGGAACTCGAGGCACGCCCGCTGGCCTTTCCCGATATGAAGACCGCGAAGGACTGGCTCGCTCGCCACGAAACGGAGGTGCTGGTGGGCAGTCTCGTGGGGGTGGCTGGAGCAACCTTCGTGGTCGCCACGGGCGGCGCGGGTGCGCTGGTCCTGATTCCACTCGCCGCTCTTTGAGGAGCCACATCGTGACGAAGCGACTCGAGGACTTCGAACTCGAATCAACCTGCCGGGCTCTCCAAGGCGCGGCGACAGGCTGTCCCGAGGAGGCCCAGGACGCCATCGAGGTTGCCGCCTATGCGCTCCACTTCCTCTACGCGACCGGCCAGCTCAAGGAGTTCCGCGAGTACCTCCACGAGGTGAAGGAGCCGGCCTCCCGCTCGTTTCACCTCGAGCGGGACTTCCCAGACATGGAGCAGGCCTCGGCATGGCTTCACGGCCAGCCTTCCCCCACGTTGGAGACGCGGGTCGCGGTCGCCGGGAAGACGTATGCGGTCTGGAGGGATGAGGCGGGGATTCTGCGGCTGGTGCCCACGCCCTCCCTCCAGGACCTGGAGGAGTAGCGCGTCAGCTCTGCGGGGTGACGGTGGCGGTGGGCTGCCCCGCCTTCTTCCAGCCCAGGAGGCCGTCGGGCAGCACGCTCACGTCGGTGTAGCCGGCCTCGACGGCCTTGCGCGCCGCGGCGTGGCTGGCCGTGCACTGGGTATTGGCGCAGTAGAAGACGAGCCTGGCGTCCTTGGCCGCCGGCAGCTCCTTGGCCGCGTCGTACTTCTTGAAGTGGGTGAGGAGGATGGCGCCGGGGATGATGCCGTTCTGCTTGCGGAAGTCGTCGCCGTTGGCGTCCAGCACGGTGACCTTCTGCTCCTTCTGGAGGCTGGCCACCTGGGTGATGGTGACCTCCTTCAGGGAGGACTTCGCGGCGGCCTTGGCCTCCGCCTTGGCTTCCTTCTTGGCGTGGTCGCACGCGCAGGCCTCGCCATTGGCGTGCTTCTCGCCCTCGCAGGCGAGCGCGGCGGCGGGAGCGGCGAGCGAGGCGGCAACGAGGAGGGCGCCGAGGAGCTTCTTGGACATGCGGTGAACCTCTGGTGAGGACCGGGTTTCCCGCTTCCAACGGCCCACGGAGCGCTTTATTCACGCGCCGTGGGCCAGACGGTCAGTGAAGCGGGGCGCCGGCCTCGTCGAGGCTCACCTTCTCGTTGTCTCCCGGACGGTACGGCTCCCCGGTGAGGACTCCCTTCACGAAGCCCACCAGTTGCACCATGCGGCTGTTGGGGGTGTCCCAATACTCGGCCTTGGTGACCTTCACGCACAGCAATGCCAGCTCGGGGTCATCCAACCCCTGGGGGAACCAGGCCCTGAGGGTGGGATTCCACAGCTCTCGCGCCTTCTCCTTGTCGAGCACCAGTCGGGCCAGGCCCGTCACGGACACGTAGCGGTCCCGCGTGGGGTCCGAATAGGAGAGGCTGACGTGGTGGTCGCGCTCCACCTCGTCCACCTTGGGCGAGTGCTCCCGGGTGAAGAACCACAGCTCCCCGTCGAAGTCCCGGTCGTGCGTCCACATGGGGCGGCTGCGCAGGCTGCCGTCCTCCTCCACCGTCGTCATCATCGTCACCTTGATGCCGTGGATGAGCTCGCTCAGGTGGGCGATGGGGTCCTTCTTCTCGGTCTTCTTCGTGGCCATTCCTGCCTCCCAGGTGCTCACGGTAAGCAGGGGCCCGGAGGGGGACAGGAGCAACTCCCTGGGTTGTCGTGCACCTGTGTCTGCTCGCTCGGGGAGTGTCTGTGCATGCGTACGCCCCCCATGTACGCTGGTTTCACTGTTCATCGCGGTCGGTGCCGCGCTTCTACGGACAGGGGGGCAGTATGACTGGCATCCACGGCATGGACGGCCTGTCTCCGGCGCAGGTCCAGGATGAGCTGCGGCGCGGGGGCAAGTTCGTGGTTTTCGAGTACTGCTTCTCCACCGTGGTGACGACCGTCCGGCGCTGCTCGGATGTGTATTTCGTCCGGGCCGGACAGGGCACGTTCGCCATGAGCCTGGGCTACACGCTGCTGTCGCTGTTCCTGGGCTGGTGGGGCGTCTCCGGGTTCATCTACACGCCCCGGTGTCTGGCCACGAACCTCGGGGGCGGCAAGGACGTGACGGAGCTGGTGCTCTGCACGCTGCTCGCGCCGCCGTACGACCCGAGCCTGGGGTACTGACTCACCGCGCCGACTCCCACGCGAAGTGGGACATGAAGATGGAGCGCTTGCCGAGGTGATAGGTGAGCGCGAAGTCCGCGTAGTCATACGCGCCGGGCCTGGGCAGCGGGAAGGCGCGCGCCGCCGAGAGCTGCGCGCACGAGGCCACCAGCGCCATGTGCGTGAAGGCCTGTGGGAAGTTGCCCAGGGCCTCGCCCGTGCCCGGCACCGCTTCCTCTCCATAGAGGCCCACGTCGTTGGACAGGCTCAGCAGGTGGCGCAGCAGCCCCTCCGCCTCGCCCGTCCTGCCCGAGTGCACCAGCACGTCATGCAGCCAGAAGGAGCACAGCAGGAAGGTGCCCTCGCCGCCGCGCAGGCCGTCCGGCGAGTCGTAGCGGTAGAGCAGCCCGTCCCTCTCCAACCGCTGGCGGATGATCGCCACCGTGCGGCTCACCATCGGGTGGGTCGCCGGGAGGAAGCCCAGCGCGGGCAGTTGGAGCACCGAGGCATCCGCGTTGTCCGAGTCCACGGCCTGGGAAAACCACCCGTGCCGCGCCCCCGCGTCGAGCAGGTAGCGGCGCAGCAGTGCGCGCTCGCGCATCCAGCGCCCCACCGGGGCCGGGAAGCGCCGCGCCCGGGCGATGCGGATGGCCCGGTCCAGCGCCACCCAGCACAGCAGCTTCGAGTGGAGGAAGTGCCGCGGCTCGTCGCGAATCTCCCACAGCCCCTGGTCCGGCTCGCGCCAGCGCTCGCACACGTCCTCCACCAGCCGGCTCAAGAAGTCCCAGTCCCCCGGCATCAGCCTCAGGCCCATCTTCGAGAAGAGCCATGCCCCCTCCAGCATCTCCCCGAAGACATCCAGTTGGAGCTGCTTCACCGCCCCGTTGCCGATGCGCACCGGCCGGGAGCCCCGGTGGCCCTCCAGGTGCGTGAGCTCCACCTCCGGCAGCAGCCGGTGGCCGCGGATGCCGTACATGATTTGGATGTCCTCGGCGCGGCCCGCGCTGGTACGGGTCAGCCAGTAGCGGAAGGCGAGCGCCTCCTCCTGGTAGCCCAGCAGCATCAGCGAGATGAGCGTGAGGGCGGTGTCCCTCAGCCAGGTGTAGCGGTAGTCCCAGTTGCGCTCGCCGCCGGGCTCCTCGGGAAGGGAGGTGGTGGGGGCCGCGATGATGGCGCCCGAGGGCGCGTACGTGAGCGCCTTGAGCACCAGCGCGGAGCGGCGCACGGCGCGGGTGTACTCGCCGTCATAGGCGCAGTGGGAAATCCACTCACGCCAGAAGGCCACCGTCTCCTCCAGCCGGCGGCGCATCATCGCGAGGTCGGGCAGCTCCGCCGGGCCGCGCTCGACGAGCGAGGGCGTCCAGGCGGCCTCCACCCAGGCCTCGTCCCCGGCCTTCAGGGGCCAGCGCGCGCGAAGGGCTGTGTCGTTGCCCGAAAGCGGGTGCGTGGCCGTCACCCACAGCGCGTCCGCGCCCCCCAGCAGCTCCGCCGCGTGGGGCGAGGTGAAGCGGATGCGGGGCACGAAGGCGCCGTACTCGAAGCGCGGGGACACCACCACGCGCGCCTTCACCTCGCCCCCCAGACAGCGCAGCCGCCGCAGCAGGGAGTGCCGTGTCCCCACGCGCGCGCCGCGCGACAGGCCGGGCCGCACGGGCATGCAGTCCGTCAGCTCCAGCACCCCCGTGGGCGTGGTGAAGGTGGTGACGAGGACGTTGGTGTCCTCGAGGTAGCGACGGGTGGAGTGGAACGTGCCCTCGGGACTCACCCCGAAGGAGCCGCCCCGGCGCACATCCAGGAGGCGGCAGAACACCGCCGGCGAGTCGAATCGGGGAAAGCAGGCCCAGTCGATGGAGCCATCGCGCCCCACCAGGGCGGCGGAGTGGCAGTCGCCCAGCAAGGCGTAGTCGTCGATCCGCTGCCTCATCCCATCCCCCGGGGGCCGCCCCTCCACTCCGGGGGCCTCCTTCGTCATTGAGTCTGGGGAGGGGCCGTTGCAACGGCACGGGAAGCCGGAGGCTGTCTGGATGGGCTGTCCAGCGGCCAGGGAGGAGCGGCCCTCCAGCCGCTGGGAATCCGCCGCCGGGGGCTGCTTCTACCGGGTTTCCCAGGCTGCTGCTCTTTTCGGATCCTGGAAGTTCTGGCTAGAGTGGCCCTTTCTCATCCGACCGCCCTGTTCAGGGGGAGCGTAAAGACATGTCGCAGGAGACTGCCGAGAAGAAGCGGGCCCTCAAGAAGCCCATCGAGGAGATCCGCGCGGAGCTGATGAAGGACCCGGATACCGCTCGCATCGCCAAGGCGGTCAGCATGGAGCTGGCGGACTACGTGGAGAAGGTCCTCACCTACCTCCAGTACCCGGACAGGCGCCCGGAGTTCGAGGTGGCCGAGGACGAGGAGCTGCGCGCCGCCGGCTACAACCCGATGACCGAGCAGGACGTCCATGACGTGTTCGCCGCCGCCGTCCGCGGTGATCTGGACCCGGGCGCCCAGTTCCAGAAGTCCGGCTTCGACTCCGCCGACGGCCGGAAGGGCCCCGCCACCGGGGGCGCCTCCAACGGCGCCATTCCCGCCGGGCCCCAGGATGACGCGCAGCGTCAGGAGCTGATGGAGCAGATCAAGAAGGGGAGTGTTCCCCGAGGCTAGTCCGCGGGGGGCGCGAAAATAATCTGGATCACGCAACCTTTATTCGGCCCCCCCGAGAATCATTTCGAAGCCTCAAGCAACACGGCGTCCACTTCGGTTCAACTCTCTCTCCAGAATTCAGAGGTCTGTCATGGGTTTCCTCAAGAGCATCGGCAGCGCGATCAGCAACGTGGCGAAGACGGTCAGCAACGTGGCCGGCAAGGTCTCGAACATCGCCGGCAAGGTCGCCGACATCGCTGGCAAGGCCGTGAACATCCTGAAGGCCCCTGAGCAGGCCCTGAGCGGTCTCATCAAGAAGGCCGCGGGCGGGCTGCTGGACAAGCTCCCCTTCAACCTGGGCAACATCGCCAAGCCCTTCCTGGACAAGGTCGTCGACGGCGCCCTGTCGCTGATCTCCAAGAGCAACCTGGGCTCGGTGTTCGAGTTCGCCAAGAAGCTGGCCCCGAAGGTCGGGCAGCTGGCTGACTTCGCCGAGAAGGTGAAGAGCGCCGCGGACAAGGTCGGTGCGTTCACCAACAAGACGGTCGGCGAGAGCACCACGCACAACCTCCAGGAGCTGTTCTCCACCGCGCACGCCGACGCCCTGGCCGCGCGCTACGCCGCCTAGTCGTCGCGGTTCTTCTGGAGTCCTCGGGGCCGGTCCTCCGCTATACGCGGGGCCGGCCCTTCGGCTTTGCGGGCCTGGACGGAGCCTCAGCCCTCGGCCAGGAAGAAGGACGTGACGGTGTAGCGGAAGCGAGCGCCCGCCTCGGGCAGCACCTGCGACACCCCGTGTGGTGCCCCCCGGGAGCGGAAGATGAAGACGGAGTTGAAGAGGGGCGGAATGCGCAGCTCGTCCCCCTTGCCGGAGGGGTGGGGGAAGTGGAGCACGCCGCCGAACCGCTCCTCCCAGGGCCGGGTGAAGTTGTAGACGACGGCGAGCCCCTCGTCCTCGGTGTCCACGTGGACGGGGAAACGCTCGCCCACGCCCATGCGCGACACCTGCACCTGTTTGGCCACGAGCTTCTGCCGCCAGCCCACGAGCCAGGCGTGATAGTCGGCCGCCGCATCGGTGCCGAGCCACTGGACGAAGCCCGTCAGCGCCGAGGGTTCCTGCTCCCCCTGACGGGCGATGGAGAGCGGGTAGGGGGCGTGGTGGTGAGGCACGAAGCGGGCCCGGGTCAAGGCCTCGTGGACGGACTCCGCCACCGGGGGCGCGAGCGCGTCCGACAGGCAGACGTGCGGCACCCGCCCCCCCTCCCCGAAGGCCGCGCGGACCCCGGTGGCGATGGCCGGGTCCAGCAGCGTGGGGTGTATCCACCGCGCCGCCTCGACGTTCACCGCGGGGGGGCCCCGCCAGTCCTCGCCAAAGACGTTCTCGACGAGATCCGGGATGAAGAAACCGCTGACGCGTTCAGGCTTTCGCAACGAGGTACTCCGCGAGGCGGGAGATGATCTTCCCGCGCTTGGGGTCTTCGAAGAAGGAGATGGCGGGCGTGGGGTTGAACTCGAGGGCGACGAACCGGCCGTCCGCGTCCCGTCGCAGATCCACCGCCGTGAACACCATGCCGAGCGCACGCGCCCCACGGATGCACAGGCGCCAGGCCTCCTCGGGCAGCCGGGCCCGGCGCACCTGATGGAGGTTCACCCGGGCGTCCACCACCCCCTCGGTGGGGATGCGGAAGGCGGCCACCGGCTCGCCGTCCAGCACATAGGCCCGGAACTCGTCGCCCTTGATTTCGGCCTGGAAGAGCACGGGGCAGTTGCCCAGGAGCTGGAGCCGCTCGTCCGTGAGGTCCTTCTCGGTGACGCGCTGGACCAGCGCCCCACCCCCGAGCGGCTTGTAGATGACCGAGCCGTGCTTGCGCACGAAGTCGCGCACCGCCTGTGGATCGCACGTGCCGAGGCTCGGGGGCACGGGCACCTTGTGCCGCTGGAGCAGGGAGATTTGATGCAGCTTCAGGTAGTGCAGCTCGATCGTCTCGAACGGATTGACGAAGGTGCACCCCGGCTGGCGCAGGGCGCGCAGCACGGACTGAAGGAAGGACTGGCGCTCGCGCTCGGCGACGTACTGCTCCTGCCAGGTGGCGAAGTTGCGCTCGGGCAGCGCGGCGGGCTCGGGGATGGGCAGCGAGAGCTGCACGCGCTTGATGTAGAACGAGCGCACGTCATCCAGGCGCTCGCCCTGGTACCGCACGGCGCCACGCTCCCACGTCAGCGTGGCGGACTCGGGGACGTTCGCGGTCTCGACGAGGATGACGCGGGCCCGGCGGCGTTGCACCGCCTCGGCCACATAGCGGGTGTGCTCATCACTGCGTGAGCCGATGACGGCGACCGTCTTCACGTGTCCTCACCTGTGGGGCGCCCGACATGAGCGCCCCCAGTGTACCGCGCGAGCGTCCCGTCCGGCTCAGAACGTGGGCAGGTCGGCCTTCACCTTCACCACGGGGGGCGTGGTGGTGGTGGTGGGCAGGTCGGCCTTCACCTTCACCACGGGGGGCGTGGTGG
>NZ_DASVWK010000365.1:0-4521 GCF_036389735.1 Archangium sp.
TTCACCCCCGGGCATCCCCCGTGGCCCTCCGCTCCCGAGCCGTCACCGAGCGGACAGCCCCACGCCTTTCGTCACACGCGCACGACCCAGGGCCTCCAGGGCCCGGCTGAGATGCCGGGCTTCTCGGAGGAACCATGGGCATGACACGGCGCGAGCTGCTCCAATACATGAGTGTGGCGGCGGCCGCGGGGCTGAGCGGGCCGGGGTGCATCGGCTGGACGCGGGAGGAGGCCATCCCCGTCGACACCTGGCACAAGAGCGTGTGTCGCTTCTGCGGCTCGGGGTGCGAGACGCGGGTGGGCCTGCGGGGCGGGAAGGTGGTGAAGGTCGAGGGCCTCCAGGAGGGGTGGAACCGGGGCCGGCTGTGCATCAAGGGGCTGATGAACCGCGAGCTCCTCTACGTCTCGGACCGGGCGCAATACCCGATGGTGCGCAAGAACGGGCAACTGGTGCGCACCACGTGGGACGAGGCGCTCGACGCGGCGGCGGCGGGCTTCCGGGAGGCCATCGCCCAGGGTGGGCCGGACGCGGTGGCCTACTACGGCTCGGGGCAGCTCTTCACCCAGGAGAGCTACACGGCGAACAAGCTCTTCAAGGGGGGCATCGGGACGAACAACGTGGATGGCAACCCACGGCTGTGCATGGCCTCGGCGGCGTTCGGCTACAAGTCCGTGTTTGGCGCGGACGAGCCCTCGGGCTGCTACGACGACATCGAGCACGCCACGCTCTTCTTCGTCATCGGCGCGAACATGGCCGAGTGCCACCCGGTCGTCTGGGAGCGCGTGCGAGACCGCATCCGCACCCATCCCGAGACACAGGTTATCGTGGTGGACCCGAGGCGCACGCCCACCGCGCGGGATGCCACGCTGCACCTGCAAATCCGCCCCGGCACGGACGTGGCGCTGCTCAACGCCATGGCGTACGAGCTGCTGCGCACCAGGCTGATCGACCCGGCCTTCGTCGAGAACTTCGTCACCTTCCGCAAGGGCACGCCGGACTCGCCGCCGCTGACGCTGGAGGACTTCCAGAAGTTCCTCGAGGACTACGCGCCGGAGAAGGTGTCGGACGTGTGTGGCCTGTCCTCGGCGGAAATCCGCGAGGCCGCGCGCCTCTTCGGCATCACCCAGGCGGCGACGAGCTTCTGGACGATGGGGCTCAACCAGCAGACGCACGGGGTGGCGGCCAACCGGATGATGATGGCGCTGCACCTGCTCACGGGACAGATTGGCCGACCCGGGGCCTCGCCCTTCTCGCTGACGGGCCAGACCAACGCGGGAGGCGGAGTGCGGGACACGGGCACGCTGGCGCACGCGCTGCCAGCGGGGCGACTCGTCTCCAAGGAGAAGGACAGACACGAGATGGAGAAGCTGTGGGGCCTGCCCGAGGGTCGCATCTCTCCCAACCCGGGCCTGTCCGCGGTGCCGATGTTCGAGGCCATGCGCGAGGGCAAGGTGCGCGCGGCGCTGGTGATGGCGACCAACCCGGCGCGCTCGCTGCCCAACGCGGACCGCTACCGCGCGGGCATGGAGAAGGCCTTCCTCGTCGTCTGCGACTCCATCTTCCCCACCGACACGGCACAACTGGCGGACGTCTTCCTGCCGGCGGCCATGTGGGCGGAGAAGGAGGGCGTCTTCTCGCAGTCCGAGCGCCGCTACCATCTCGTGGAGAAGCTGGTGGAGCCACCGGGCGAGGCGCGCTCGGACCTGGACATCCTCGTGGCCTTCGGCGAGCGGCTCGGGCACGGCGAGCTGCTGAAGGCCCGCACGCCCGAGGCCGTCTGGGACGAGTGGCGGAGGATCTCCGCCGGCAGCTCCTATGACTTCACCGGCATCACCTACGCGCGGCTCAAGGAGCTGCCGGGCCTCACCTGGCCGTGCCCGAGCGAGGAGCACCCGGGCACCTGCCACCGCTTCGTGCCGGGGAAGGATCCACTGGCGAAGAAGGAGGGGCGCATCGACTTCTACGCCCGGCCGGATGGGCGCGCCGTCATCTACCTCTCCGAGCAGGGCCCCTTCCGGGAGAACGTCACGAGCGACTACCCGATGATCCTCACCACCGGGCGCCGGCTGGAGCACTGGCACACCGCGACCCTCACCGGACGGATTCCCCAGTTGAAGGACATCCCCACGGACTACCTGGAGATCCACCCCGGGGACGCGGTGGTGATGGGGGTGAAGGAGGGAGACCTGGTGCAGGTGACGAGCGCACGCGGCTCGGTGCGGCTGCACGCGAAGCCCAGCATGCGGGTGAGGACGGGGGTGGTGTTCGCGCTCATGCACTCGACGGAGCACCTGGTGAACGCGGCGACGAGCGACTACTTGGACCCGACCTCGGCGCAGCCCGAGTACAAGATGGCGGCGGTGCGGGTGGAGCGCGTGAAGGAGGGCACGTGATGCGCGCATGGACGGTGCTGGCGGCGATGGCCGCTCCCGAGGCCCCTCACGGCGCCACGCTGGGAGGCACGCTGGAGGTCGTCGCGCTGTGGGCCATCGCCCTGGCGCTGGTGGGGCTGGTGCTGGTGGAGTTCGTCTTCAAGTCGAGGATGGCGCGCTCGACGTACCGGTGGACGCTGTTGCTGGGCCTCTTCATCCTGCCGGGCGTGGCGCTGCTGGGCACCACGGGGCACATGTTCGAATCCATGAAGGAAGTGGAGGCCTGCCAGTCCTGCCACGTGATGGACCCCTTCGTGGTGGACATGCACAACGCCCAGAGCGCCACGCTGGCGGCGCGGCACTACCGCTCGGGAGCCATTCCCGCGAAGCAGTGCTACGCGTGCCACACGGGCTACGGGATTTTCGGCACGGTGGAGTCCAAGCGCGACGGCTTCCGGCACTGGCTGCTGTACGTGACGGACACGTGGAAGGAGCCCCTGACGTACAAGGGCACCTACCCCAACGCCAACTGCCTGTCCTGCCACGCCACCGCGCCTCGCTTCACGGCGGTGGAGAGCCACCGGGCCCTGAAACAGCAGCTCGCGAACGACGAGATGAACTGCTTCACCTGTCACGGACTGCCGCACCCGGCCCGCCCGACTCGCGCTCCCACCCGCGTCACCGCGAACCCGTGAGGCTCCCCATGCGCCTGCCTTCCTCCGACATCCTCATCCGCGCCGCCGTCCTCCTCACCCTGGTGGGGCTGGTGCTGCTGTTGCCCATCCTCTTCTCCATCCGCGCCGCCTGGGTGGGCCTCTTCATGCTGGGCAGCCTGCTGCTCACGGTGTCCATCGGGCTCTACGTGGTGGCCGTGGTGCGCGAGCTGCGCCGCGAAGGTGCGCTGTGAGCCCGGCCATCTCAGGGGAACGCTTCGACCCGAGTCCGCCAGTAGCTCTTGTAGGGGAAATGCATGAAGTCGTTGGTGTTGTCCGTGATCAGCATCGCCCGGTGGCGTAGCGCCGCCGCGAAGACCGCCAGGTCGAAACGAAGCCGATCCCGGCAGGCTCGCGGGGTCTCGTTCTGACGCAGGAGCGGGGGAGCATCGAAATGGAGCTGCCGGTTCAGGTCGAAAAAGCACCGTGCGGAGACCTGATCGAACGGAACGACCTGAAGCCCTCGATCCATGAGATTCGTATCGATGCTGTGCAGCCCCTTGGGCCCCTTCTTCCTGCTGGTGAGTTCGGCATACACGAGCGCGGAGATCAGCGCAGGTCGTCCCTGCTGTCGCGCTCGTTCCACTTCCGGCTGGAGAGCGCTGTTGGTATCAAAGAACAGGGCCTGTGTTGGCACCTCCCCGACGAAGACTATCTCCGGAGGAGGAGGAGGAAGATCAGCCAGCGGATTCTGCATCCGAGCCTTCCTCCCTCAGAAAATCCGCATACCCCTGGGGCCCAAGGAGTTGGTACCCGTGCCGGGTCGGCACAAGGTACAGGTGCTTTCCCTCTTGAATACCTAGCTGCTTCAAGACTTCAGGGGAAAGAGTGACGCCACCGCCTCTCGTGACCGGTAGGCTTTCTTCATCGGCCTGCATCTTGGCAGGAGCGGGGGCAGCCCACCTCGCATCCGTTCCCGATTCCACATCTCGCGAGACGACGATCCGCTCGGCCTCCTCCTCGAAAACCCGGGAATGGCTGGTGACGAAGACCTGATCCATTGGCCCTGCCTCCCCAGTAAACTCGCGCAACTTCTTCCAGAGAAGGCGCTGATTCGGCTCGGAGAGATTCATCTCCGGCTCCTCGATGGCGAGAATCTTGCCGCGGTGGCAGAGCGCGAGGGCTAGCAGTGTCAGCAGTTGCTGGATACCGGTGCCTCGCTCCTCCAAGTCCAACTCAAGCCTATTCTGGCGGGTACGCACGTTGATTTTCTGGTCGGATTGGACAGAAACATTCACAATTCCAATTCCGAGTTCAGGGTCGCGAACGGCCGCGCGCAATTGCTCGAATCTCTCCTGGACCTCCAGATCGGGGCTATTTTTGTAAAGGAACAACAGTTGCTTGAGATTGGAGCCGTGCCACCGGACTTGGCTTTCCCAAGGCGTGTTCCTGTTGAGATGAAGCGTCTCGGTCCCAGGCTCTCGTCTTGTAGTAAC
>NZ_DASVWK010000366.1:0-24450 GCF_036389735.1 Archangium sp.
CCAACACCCTCCAGGGCTCGTGCGCGGACGGGCCCGGTGGCCTGCACTACGACGAGTCGCTCGACCGCATCCGCGTCTACACCGCCGACGGGAGCCCGTTCGAGCCCGGCAAGCAGGTGACCGTCGAGGTGAGCGTGTGGGCCACGTATCTCTACCGGTCGGACTATCTGGACCTCTACTACGCGGCCGATGCCAACAACCCGGTGTGGACGTACCTCACGACGATGATGCCTGGGGGGTCCAATGCCCGGAAGCTGTACGCCTCCTACGTGCTGCCCTCGGGCGCGGTGCAGGCCGTGCGCGGGCGCTTCCGCTACGGAGGCTCCGCGATGCCGTGCGGCTCGGGTGGCTATGATGACCACGATGACCTGGTCTTCGCGGTGGCCACCGACGTGATGGCCCCCACGGTGTCGCTCACCGCGCCGAGCGCGGGAAGCACGGTGAGTGGCACCGCCACCGTCTCCGCCTCCGCGAGTGACAACAGGGGCGTCATCCGCGTCGAGTTCTTCGATGGGGCGACCCTGCTGGGCACCGACACGACCGCTCCCTACGCGCTCTCCTGGAACACGGCGGGTGTCTCCAATGGCGGCCATACGTTGATGGCCAGGGCGTACGACGCGGCGGGCAACGTGGGACAGAGCGCCCAGGTGCAGGTGGCGGTCAACAACGTCCAGGCTCCGGTGACGACGGCGGCCTATGACACCGTGCTGGGCGCGCCCCGGTGCGCCTCCTCGGGCGCTTCCTGCGACTCGGGCACCCTGCTCAACGGCCGGGCCGGCCTGGGGCCCGAGGCCAATGCGCCCAACACCGTGGACACCTGTACTGACGGGGCTGGCGGCGGCTACCACTCCGACGAGTCGCTGGACCGGTTGAAGGTGTCCACGCTCGATGGCACGGCCATCGCGGTGGGGAAGACGATCCAGATCGACGCCACGGTGTGGGCATTCGGCGGCTACAGCTCCGACTTCCTGGACCTGTACTACGCGCCCGATGCCAGCGCGCCGAGCTGGACCTTCCTCGGCACGATGCCCGCCATCGCCGCCGGCGCGCACGTGCTCTCCAAGACGTACACGCTGGCCGCGGGGAGCAGCCGCGCGGTGGTTCGCGGCGTGTTCCGCTACAACGGCTCCGCGGGCACGTGCTCGGGTGGCTACTACACGGACGTGGACGACCTCGTCTTCGTCGCGCAGTAGTGCCCGCGTGGGCGTTGCGTTCATGGGGTGCTCGTCATACGAGGGCCCCATGAACCTCACCAATCATCAGTTCCGTCTCGCCGCTCGCCCCGTGGGTCTGCCCAAGCGCGAGGACTGGAGCTACACCGAGGAGCCCGTCCGCGAGCCGGCGGAGGGCGAGCTGCTGGTCAAGGTGCTCTACCTCTCGCTCGACCCGGCCATGCGCGGGTGGATGAACGAGGGCAAGTCCTATATCGCGCCCGTGGGCATCGGTGAGGTCATGCGCGCCGGCGCCGTGGGCAGGGTCATCGCCAGCAAGCACCCCGGTTTCGCGGTGGGCGACTTCGTCTCCGGCACCTTCGGCGTGCAGGAGTACGCCCTGTCCAACGGCAAGGGCGTCACCAAGGTGGACACGGGGTTCGCCGCGCTGCCCGTCTACCTCGGCACCCTCGGCATGCCCGGGATGACGGCCTACTTCGGGCTGCTCGACATCGGCAAGCCGAAGGAGGGGGACACCGTCGTCGTCTCGGGCGCGGCCGGTGCGGTGGGCACGGTGGTGGGGCAGATCGCGAAGCTGAAGGGCTGCCGTGTCATCGGCATCGCGGGGGGGGCCGACAAGTGCAGGTACCTCGTGGACGAGCTCGGCTTCGACGCCGCCATCGACTACAAGTCGGAGGACGTCAAGAAGGCGCTGCGCACGCACTGCCCCAAGGGCGTGGACATCTACTTCGACAACGTGGGCGGCGACATCCTGGACGCGGTGCTCGCGCAGCTCGCGCTCCGGGCGCGCATCATCGTCTGCGGAGCCATCTCCCAGTACAACAACACGGGCCCGGTGAAGGGCCCGGCCAACTACCTGTCGCTGCTCGTCAACCGCGCGAGCATGACGGGCATGGTGGTGTTCGACTACGCCGCCCGCTACGGCGAGGCGGCGCGCGAGATGGCCGGCTGGATGGCCGCCGGCAAGCTCAAGTCCCGCGAGGACATCGTCGAGGGCCTGGAGACGTTCCCCGACACCCTGCTGAAGCTCTTCAAGGGTGAGAACACGGGCAAGCTCGTGCTCAAGGTCGCCGGGGAGTGACGGCGACCGCCGGGGAATGCCTCGGCTGAGGCCTACCGCGCCGCCAGCGTGTCCACGTGCTGGCGGAGCGCCACCTCGTTCTCCAGCCGCGCGCTGAGTCCGGCGAGCGGCTGGGCGGCCTGGGCGATGCGCCCGCGGGTGCGCGGGCCGGCGGCCACGAGCCAGGCCACGCCGAGGGCGAGCTCGGCCACCTCGGGCACACCGCCGAGCTGGGGCACGAGCGCGAGCAGCGCGTCCACGGCCTTCTTCACCTGTGCGCCATGCATCGCGTGGCTGCTGGTGATGCCCTGGCGCAGCAGCTCCAGCAGGGCGAGCGCGGTGGCGCGGGCCTGGCGCACGGGCTCGGGGCCGGCGCCGGTGCCCGCCCACAGGCCGCTGGCGAGCTGCGTCTCGAGCAGTCCCACGCCGCCGTCGGCGGCGGGCTCGTGCTCCAGGGGCTCGGGCATCGACTCCGCCACCGACAGGTCCTCCATCGGGGCCGCCCCCAACGCCTCGTCGTCGTAGTCCATCTCCGCGACGGACTTGGATGCCTCCGCCTTGCCCTGGAAGAGCTGGCTGAAGAAGCCACCCTTCTCCTTGCGCTTCTCGGACGAGCGGGAGGAGGCGTCAGCGCCATCGCTGGGGGCCGCCGCGGCCGGAATCGCCGCGAAGGAGGCGGTGGTGCGAGACGGGGCGGGCGCCGGAGGAGGCGGCGCGGACGCCCGAGCGGGTGAGGGCCGGGGAGCGCCCACCGGCGCGCTGAAGCTCGGAGGCGGCGCGCCAGGAGCCGACAGGCCCGCCATCTTCTTCGCCGGAACCCCCGGAGCCGCCGCGCCCCCGCCGCGCCGGGCCGCTCCACCCGAGGAGGCGGGAATCGCGGTGCCCTCGGCCTCCTCCTGGGCCGCGCCGAACATGGCCCAGCCGGCGGGGGCGTTGACGGGGACGACGCGCGTCTCCGGCTGGCCCGAGGCGCGGCGCTCACCGGTGCGCTCCTCCACCACGACGAAGGAGGTGTACTGCGTGACGAGGCCGTGAGCGAGCGCGAGCTGGACGATGCGCTCCTTGAGGGCCTGGGCACGCCGGCCCACGAGCGCGGCGTCCTGCCACCCACGGATGCGCTCGGCGGCCCACAGCTTCTCCACCACGGGCCGGTCGCTCTCGGCGGGGAAGCTCATGGGGATGGAGAGCGAGAAGGTCTCCGCGCCCGACTTCCCCTTGAGTACCACCTTGCCCGAGCCGGGCGTGGTGTAGCGGCCGAAGAGGCTCCACGGGGTACCGTCCACGAGCTGCGGCGACTCGGCGGGGGCCAGCTCCGAGGCCTCCACGCCCTCGAAGCGCACCTCGATGCCGGTGACGCGGGGCGCGAGCGCGCGGGAGAACTGGGCCACCACCTTGTCGTCGATGCGCTCGCCGGGGTGGATGAACTCCACCGCGCCGCCCGTCTGCCGGGCCAGGTCCTTGAGCAGCACGTCACTCACGTTGGTGCCGATGCCGAAGGAGTAGATGCGCGCCGTCTTGCGCGCCCCCATCACGGCATTGAGGATCTCCGACTCGTTGCCCACCTGGCCGTCGGTGAGGAGCACCACCACGCCATCCGGCGCGGCCTGTACCGCGGCCACCATGGGCTGGAGCAGCTCGGTGCCGCCGCTGGCGTTGAGGCCGGCCACCCAGCGGTCGGCCTGCTCCAGCGTCCGCTGGGTGAAGGTCACCGGCTGCGGGGAGAAGAGATGGAAGGAGTTCTCGAAGGCGATGATGTTGAAGCGGTCTCCCTCGCGCAGGTGGCGCAGGCACAGGCGGAGCGCGCCCTGGGCCTGGGGGAGGCTCTCGCCGTCCATGGAGCCCGAGGTGTCCACGACGAACACCACCTCCTGGCGCTTGGGCGCGGACGCCATGCCGAGCAGGTCCGGCACCACGGTGAGGGCGAAGGTGCCCGGGCCCTCGCCCTTGCGGTGGGTGACGAGCGTGGTGAGCGGGGTGCTGGTGTCCGGGCCGCGGATGCTGAGCACGAGGTCGCGGTCCAGCGCGACACTGGACTGGGAGAGCTTCACGCGCGTGCCGTTCTCGGCGCGGGAGATGTCCAGCTTGTGCGAGGGGCTCTCCACCACCACCTCGCGGCCGAGCGAGAGGAGCAGGTCCAACGTGAGGCCGTAGCGCGCGTCGCCCACGGGCGGGGTGATGCGGTCCGCGTCGGGCACGCGGTTCGTCGGGTCGACCGAGCCATGGGCGGTACGGTCCCCAGTGGAGGTACCGGGGATGTAGCGCGGGGCGACGAGGGTGGGCAGGGCCCAGCGCACGCAGCCCTCCTCCACCTGGATGGCCTGGAGGAACTCCACGTCCACCAGCGTTTCCTCGCCGGGCAGCAGGTTGCCCACCTGGGCGGTGAAGACGTTGGGGCGCTCCTGGTCGAGCAGCGCGGCGCCGTGGCCGGACGTCACCGCGTCGTCATAGGTGCGGAAGGCCTCCTCGCGCTCCTTGAGGATGCCCTGCACGCGCCGCCCGGCGCACTCCATGGCGAAGGCGGTGAGGGTGGCATCCGACGGGAGGGGGAAGACGTAGACGGCCTCGACGGGCTTGGACTCGGTGTTGCGGTAGCGCTGGCGGACGCGCACGCGGGCGTGACCACCGAGCAGCTCTCCGGACACATCCACGCCCTGAAGGGGAACCTGCGCGCCAGTGCTCGTGTACAGCCCTGCCTTCTCGTTCACCATGGCTCTACCTTTCCTGGGACTCCTGGATGAGGGCGCGCACACGTTCCGCGAGCGCCCGGGTCTTCTCGTCCGCCGTGTCGGCGAGGTGCAGCTCCAGCCCCGGTGCCAGCTCCCACCGACGCCAGCTTGTCACCCCAGCTTCCGAGGTGTCAGCCCGAGGGCTCGTCTTCACCGGCCCCGCGGTGGGAGGCATGGAAGGGGCCGGAGCAGGGGCTTCGACGGCGGGGTCGGCCTCGGCGAGCGCCTGGAGCTCCTCGGGACTCAGCCGCGCCAGCTCCACCTGGATGGCATCGAGCGGGAGGAACCTCGCCTGAAGGACCCGGATGGCCTTGAGGCGCAGCAGGTGCTCCTCCCCATAGACGGTGTCCGGGCCCTTGAAGGGCGGGGCGGGTAGCAGCCCGCGCTGGACGTAGTAGCGCACGGTCCGCGGGGACACGCCCGCCTCCTGGGCCAGCTCCGCCAGCTTCCACTCCTTGCGTGTCGTCGTGCTCACGGGACTGACAGTAAGACCCGACAGTATTGGTGTCAAGAAGTCACTGATGAGTTCTCACTGTCATGAAGGCACTGTCGGGATGTAGGAGGGCAGGCGACCAGGCTTGCACCGGAAGGGGGCGGGTGGGACAGAAGAGGGTCCATGGACGCGACAGTCGGCGTGGACCTCTCCTCCCTCCGGGTCATCGGCGCGGCGGTGACACCCGCGGTGATGGTGTCCGCGTGCGGCATCCTGGCGACGGGGCTGGACAACCAGATTGGCCGGATGACGTCGCGGATGAGGGAGATGCTGCGCGAGTGGCGCTCGCTGCCGGAGGGGGAGCCGCGACGCGAGGTGCTGCGGGCGGAGGTGGCCATCCTGGACCGGCGGCACCTGCTGCTGGCGCGGGCGCTGGGGATGGCCTACGGCGCCCTCATCTCCTTCGTGATGACGTCGCTGCTCTACCTGACGCAGCGGCGCTTCTCGGTACCGGAGGTGCTGCCGGTGGTGGCCTTCTCGGTGGGCGTGGTGCTGCTGGGCTGCATCGCGGTGTTCGCGCTGGCGTCGCTGCGGCTCGGCCGGGACGCCATCGCCCTGGAAAAGCGTGAGATGTTCATGGACACCCGGCTGCCCGCGCCGACCGGAGAGGCGCGGGACTGACGGGGACGCCTACTTCAGCACGCCGAGGGAGCGCATCAGGTCCAGGGGGATGGGGATGATGGTCTGGTTGCCTCCCCCCGTTATCTCCACCAGCGTCTGGAGGTAGCGCAGCTGGAGGGTAATGGGGTTGCGGTTGAGCACCTCGGCGGCGAGGGAGAGCTTCTCGGCGGCCTGGTGCTCACCCTCCGCGGCGATGATCTTCGCGCGCCGCTCGCGCTCGGCCTCGGCCTGACGGGCGATGGCGCGCTGCATCTCCACCGGCAGGTCGATGTGCTTCACCTCGACGTTGGAGACCTTGATGCCCCACGGGTCGGTGTGGGCATCGAGCACCTTCTGAATCTCGCGGTTGACGCGGTCGCGCTCGGAGAGGAGTTGATCCAACTCCACCTGCCCGAGGATGGCGCGCAGGGTGGTCTGCGCGAGCTGGCTGGTGGCGTAGAGGAAGTCCTCCACCTGGAGCACGGCCTTGTCGGCGTGGATGACGCGGAAGTAGACGACGGCGTTCACCTTCACGCTGACGTTGTCCTTGGTGATGACGTCCTGCGGGGGCACGTCGCGGGCGACGGTGCGCATGTCGATGATGACCATGCGCTCGACGAGGGGGATGAGCCACCGGAAGCCGGCGCGCTTGATGCCCACGAAGCGGCCGAGCCGGAAGACGACACCATTCTGGTACTCGTTGATGATGCGCACGCCGGAGATGAAAGCGAGCACGAGGATGCCCAGGGGAATGAGGAGCCCGAGGGCACCGACGAAGACTTCGTTCATGACCGCACCTCATCGACGAAGAGGGTGAGCCCCTCCACGCGGCGCACCACCACGTGGGCGCCGGAGGGGATGGGGAGGGAAGAGACGGCGGCCCAGCGCTCGCCGTGGACGAAGACCGCGCCACCGGAGGGCGAGACGGTTTCCAGCACGTGGCCCTGCTCGCCCACGAGGCCCGCGTCTCCGGCCTGTTGAGGCATGCGGCGGGCCTGTGCGGCTCGGAAGGCGAGGAAGACGGAGGCTCCGGCGACGAAGAGGGCGGTGGGCAGCACCGTGCTCAGCGAGAGGTGGAGGGGCTTGTCGACGAACCAGCCCGCGTCGAAGCGATCCACGAGGAACACGCCGCCGAGCACGAGGAGCAGCAGGCCAGCGGCGCCGAGCAGTCCACTGGTGACGAAGAGCTCGGCGACGAGGAGCGAGACGCCGAGGAGCAGCAGGACGATGGCGCCGGTGCGAACGGGCAGTGCCGCGGAGGCGAGCAGGGCGAGCACCAGACACACCACGCCGATGAGGCCGGGGGCGAAGAGGCCGGGGTGGGTGACCTCCAGGGCGATGCCGAGGCCGGCGAGCATGAAGAGCAGGTAGACGACGGAGGGCTGGGCGAGGACGTGGAGGACGCGCTGGGAGAACGAGGGCTCCAGGTCCACGAGCTGGGCCTGGGCGGTGCGCAGGGTGATGGGCGTGTCGGCGACGGTGACGGAGCGACCGTTCGCCCATTCGAGGAAGGCCTCCTGGGTGGGGGCGACGTGCTCGATGACGTGGAGCGCGAGGGCCTTCTCGGCGGGGACGCTCTCGCTCTGGCGGACGGCGCTGATGGCCCACTCGACGTTGCGGCCACGCTGTCTGGCGATGGCCTCGACGAAGGCGACGGCGTCGTTCTCGATTTTACGAGCCATCTCCTTGCCGCCGGCCTGCTCGGGGTCCTGCCCGGAGAGCCCGACGACGGGGTGGGCGGCGCCGATGTTGGTGCCGGGGGCCATGGAAGCCAGGTGGGAGGCGAGGGTGATGAAGACGCCAGCACTGCCAGCCCGAGCACCGGAAGGCCCCACCCACACCAGCACGGGGACTTGGGAGCCGAGGAAGGCGCGGACGATGTCCCGGGTGGACTCGAGCTCTCCGCCGGGCGTGTCGAGCCGGATGAGCAACGCGTGATGCCCGGCCTCCTGGGCGCGACGGACACAGTCGACGAGGTAGGCGCTGGAGCCGGCATCCACCATGCCGTCGAGGACACAGCGGGAGACGACGGGAGGCGACGAGGACTCCGCTCGCCCGTCCGCCTGGCCGAGCAGGAAGACGCCCAGCGCGAGGAGCACCACCGCTGAACGCCCGAGCGCACCCATCATCCCGTCCCCGTGTTCCGACCCGCGACCTGGCGCGAACCAATAGCCCTCCACGAGTCGGATGGCGCCCACCCTGGAGGGCATCCGTCCAGCCGTGTACGCCTCCGAGAGCCGAGAGGTCGCCTGTGCTACACAACGTCCTCCCGAATGCCAGATGGAGACGATGAGCCAGACGAACGTGGTGGTGGCGCGCCCGGCCTCCGGGTCGGAGTCTTCCCGGAACCTGCCCCTCGCGGTGCCGCCCCTCGAGGCCCGGAACGAGGTGCGCGTCGGCCACCTGCTGTTGATCGGCGGAGGCTTCAAGCCCCCGGAGGTGCTGAGGCACTTCGTGACGCTGGCGGGAGGCGGAGAGAAGCCGGTGGTGGTGTTCCCCCTGGCGAGTGACAAGAGCCGCCCCACGGGAGAGGAGCTGAAGGCGCAGCTCGTGGTGGCCGGGGCGAAGGACGTGCGGGTGGTGCACATCGACGAGCGCCGGGACGCACTGAAGCCCGAGGTCCTCGAGGCGGTGCGTCGCGCGGGTGGAGTCTTCTTCGGGGGAGGGGACCAGAACCGGATCTCCCAGCGGCTGGTGGACACGCCGCTGCTGGAGGCCATTCGGGAGCTGATGGGGCGGGGCGGGGTGGTGGCAGGCACGAGCGCGGGAGCGGCGTGCCAGAGCGACATGATGTTCGTGGGGGAGGGCGACGAGACGGTGCTGCGCGCGTCGAACATCGTCACCACGCGAGGCATCGGGCTGCTGCCGGGGACGATTGTCGACTCGCACTTCGTGGCGAGGAAGCGGCAGGGGCGGCTGGAGAGCCTGGTGTTGGAGAACCCGGAGCTGCTGGGCGTGGGCATCGACGAGGCGACGGCGGCGTGGGTGAAGCCGGACGGGACGCTCGAGGTGCTGGGGGAGGGGTGGGTGGTGCTCTATGACGCCATGCGGGCGCGGGTGGTGCGGACGAAGGACAACCGGCTGTCGGTCTCGGGACTGGTGCAGCACGCGCTGGTCGAGGGCCAGCGTTTCAATCTCCCCCAGCGGGCCGTCCTGCCCTGAGAGGCTCCAGCCGGGAGCGTGCATCCGGTGGAGGACGGAGCGGAGCGGAGCGCATTGCGGAGGAGGAGGGGCCTTCCTACGGTGGGCGGGACGCTTCGGACCCAGACGGAGGAATGCGTATGCGGCGTGCGGTGCTCATCGCGGTGGGAGTGCTCGTGGGCTTCCTGGCCTGCCGGACGACACAGCCCCCGGGGACGGAGAACCGGGAGCCGATCGAAGCTCCGGCGCAGCGGGAGGAAATCCAGACGGTGCCGAACGAGCCACCGGGGACGGGGGAGCCGCTGACGGCGCCGGACTCGGGAACGATGCCGTAGCGCCCCGCCCCCTCCCTCGCCCGGTGACAAGGACCATCGGCTGGCGCACAGTGGCGCGCCGATGAAGGGACGGACGGTCCAACACATCCAAGGAACATGGGCCCTGAGTGCGGCACGAGTCGTCCTGGTGACGCTGGTGCTGGCACTGGGGCAGGGGTGCGCCCGGAGGGCGCCCGAGGGAGCGCGAGTGGAGACGACAGTCTACGTGGCACGCCGGATCCGGACGCTGGACGCGGGGAAGCCGGAGGCGGAGGCGCTGGCGGTGAGGCGGGGTCGGGTGCTGGCGGTGGGGACGAAGGCGGAAGTGCTGGAGGCGGCGGGCGAGGGCGCGCGGGTGGTGGACTTCGGGAGCGCGGTGGTGGTGCCGGGGCTGGTGGACGCGCACGCGCACCTGGCGGGCCTGGGCCGGAGCCTGACGGTGGCGAGGCTGGAGGGAGCGGGCTCGGTGGACGAAGTCATCCAGCGACTGGCGGACGCGCCGTCCACGAGCTTCCAGGGCGACTGGTTGATTGGGAAGGGGTGGGACCAGAACGGGTGGCCGGGCCAGGGCTTCCCCGGGCGAGCCGAGCTGGACGCACGGTTTCCGAGGACCCCGGTGTACCTGACGCGGGTGGACCACCACGCGGCGTGGGTGAACGGCGAGGCGCTGCGGCGGGCGGGCATCACCCGCGAGACGCCGGACCCGGCGGGAGGCCGCATCCTGCGGGACGCGAAGGGCGAGCCGACGGGCGTGCTGGTGGACAACGCGATGGACGTGGTGGCGAAGGTGGTGTCCCCGCCGACGGACGAGCAACTGGAGGCGCGCCTGTCGGCGGCGCTGGAGCGGTGCGCGCGGGTGGGGCTGACGGGGGTGCACGACGCGGGGATGGACCTGCGCACGTTCCGGCTGCTGCAGACGTGGGACATGGCGGGGCGGCTGCCGGTGCGGGTGTACGCGATGGCGGACGGGCAGGGGGAGGAGCGGCACACGTACCTGGAGCTGGGGACGTACGGCGGGCGGATGCTGGAGATGAAGTCGGTGAAGTTCCTGCTGGACGGGGCGCTGGGCTCGCGAGGGGCGGCGCTGCACGAGGCCTACAGCGACGCGCCGGGGGAGACGGGGCTGCTGCTGATGGAGCCGGAGGAGCTGGAGGCGAGGGCCCTGGCCTTCATGCAGCGGGGCTTCCAGGTGTGCATCCACGCGATTGGAGACCGGGCGAACACGCTGGTGGTGGACACGCTGATTCGAGCGGGGGCGGCGACGGGGACGAAGGCGCTGCGGCACCGGGTGGAGCACGCGCAGATCCTCAGGCCCGAGGACATCGAGAAGCTGGGAGCGGCGGGGCTGGTGGCGAGCGTGCAGCCGACGCACGCGACGAGCGACATGGGGTGGGCGGAGACGAGGCTGGGGGTGGAGCGGCTGAAGGGCTCGTACGCGTGGAGGAGCCTGAAGGAGGCGGGGGCGGTGCTGGCGCTGGGGAGCGACTTCCCCATCGAGAACCCGGATGTACTGGCGGGCCTCTACGCGGCGAGGACGAGGCAGGACGCGGCGGGAAGACCCGAGGGGGGCTGGCTGCCACGGGAGCGGCTGACGGGGCAGGAGGCGCTGGAGGGCTTCACGGTGGGGCCGGCGTGGGCGTCCTTCGCGGAGGAGCGGAGGGGTCGGCTGGCGGAGGGGATGGACGCGGACTTCACGGTACTGTCGGTGGACCCGGTGTCGGACGAGGCGAAGGCGCTGGTGGACGCGACGGTGGTGGCCACGGTGGTCGCGGGCCGGGAGGTCCACCTACATTCCACAACACTTCCGACGGCTCTCTAGCGTGCCGCTATGACCCTCCACGTTCCGACGACTCCCCCCGCCTCGTCTTCCGCCCTGGTGCTCTTCTCGGGTGGCCAGGACTCCACGACGTGCCTCGCCTGGGCCCTCGAGCATTTCGACCGGGTCGAGACGATCAGCTTCGACTACGGCCAGCGTCACGTGGTCGAGCTCGACTGCCGCACCCGCGTCGCGGCGGCGCTTCGGGCCCGGTTTCCCGAATGGGGAGCGAAGCTGGGCGAGGACCACATGATCGACCTGAAGGTGCTCGGGCAGATCAGTGAGACCGCCCTGACCCAGGCCAGGACGATCGAGCTGAACGCGAACCAACTGCCCAACACCTTCGTGCCCGGGCGCAACCTGATGTTCCTCACCTTCGCCGCCGCCGTGGCCTACCGGCGTGGCCTCAAGGTGCTCGTGGGCGGGATGTGCGAGACGGACTACTCCGGCTACCCGGACTGCCGGGATGACACCCTCAAGGCCCTCCAGGTGGCGCTCAATCTCGGGATGGACCAGCGCTTCGTCATCGAGACCCCACTGATGTGGATCGACAAGGCCCGGACCTGGAAGCTCTCCGAGTCCCTGGGTGGGCAGCCGTTGGTGGACTTGATCCGGACGGAGACCCACACCTGTTACCTGGGGCAGCGCGACGTGCTGCACGAGTGGGGTTACGGCTGTGGCACGTGCCCCGCGTGCGAGCTGCGCGCCAGGGGATGGGCCGCGTACGTCTCCGCGCGGAAGGCGTGAACGCCCCCCTACCCGAACAACCGTGAGCGAGCCGTCTCCGCGATGGCGACGACGGACGGGTGCCGGAGCCGCCGCTCGACGGAGATGGCGTAGAAACACGTCTCGATGTCCTCGGTGCGCCCGATGATGGAGACGTCGAACTGACGGCACACCTCGTCCTCGATGACGGAGGGGGCGGCGAAGACGCCGTGGCCGCGGTGACCGAAGGCTTTCAGCAGGGCGCTGTCATCGAAGTCGCCGACGATGACGGGGTGGACGTGCTGGGCCTCGAACCAGAGTTCGAGCGAGCGGCGGACGGAGGAGGTTTCCGAAGGGAGGAGGAGGGGGGCGCCGTCGAGGGAGCGGGGGAAGCCGCGGGTGAGGTGGGCGAGCCTGGGGGCGCCGAAGAAGGAGACACCGCACTTGCCGAGCAGGTGGTTGAAGGCGCGGATGCTGACGGGCTCGGAGGAGGGGGCGTCGGCGAGGACGACATCGAGCTCGTGAAGGGCGAGGGAGGCGAGGAGCTGGGGAAGGGGCCCTTCGCGGCAGGTGATACGGATGTCGGGGGAGGTGTCGAAGGCGGGCTGGATGAGCCGCTCGGCGACGAGCTTGGGGATGACGTCGGTGACGCCGACGGCGAGGCGGAGCTGCTGGCCGGAGGGGATGCCGTTGACGACGTTCTTGAGCTCGTTGCCCAGACGGAAGATGTCCTCGGCGTAGCGTAGGACGGTGCGGCCGACGTCGGTGAGGACGAGGCGGCGGCCCTGTCGCTCGAAGAGCTTGTGGCCGAGCGACTCCTCGAGGAGCTTGAGCTGGGCGCTGATGGTGGGCTGGGCGAGGTGGAGTTCCTGGCTGGCCTTGGCGATGGAGCCGGCGCGGGCGACGGTCCAGAAGTAGAGGAGGTGGTGGTAGTTGAGCCAGCTCACGAGAGACTCCAGGGAGACAGGCGGGGATTTAACGGAAGCGCACGGACAGTGCGTGGCCGGAAGGAGGGAGGGAGGCCGGGCGTGCGAGCGAGGAGGAGGAAGGAGAGGAAGAGAAAGGGAGTTGAAGAACCAGCTTGACGGAAGGGCGAAGTCTTCGTAAATCGGCCCTGCTTCTCGCGGTTGAGCAGTGCGGCAACGCCCAAGTAGCTCAGTTGGTAGAGCAGGGGACTGAAAATCCCCGTGTCGGTGGTTCGATTCCGCCCTTGGGCACAGAGTTCCAAGAGATTTCAGGGCGTCAGGCTTCGGTCTGACGCCCTTTTTCTTGCCCACGATGGGGAGAACTCATTCCCCCAGCCAGTAGAGGTTGCGCCGGGTGCGAAGCACCTGCTCCAGAAACTCCGCGAAGGAGTTGGCGACTGGCCCGCAGTATTTCGGATCGGGCCATGCCTCATGGTAGCCGTCAACGAGGGGGTAACGGTCATTCTCCTGGCGGGCCACGTCCACCAGTACGTAGTTGCCGTCTTGCACATCGCAGAGGGCGTACACCGAGGCCGGTCCCCACTGGTCGTCATCCTCGCCGTAGATGGCCACCCGAGCCCGGACGATCTTCGACAGGGGAAGAACGCGGTAGGGGGTGTTGGGCAGCCGCTTGATCAGCTCCGCCCCGTTGCAGTGCAGGTAGAAGGCATGGAGGTCGGGATCCAGCTTCCAGCCTACCCGCCGCTCGAACTCCTCGATCTCCTCGGGGGTGGCCGGGGGACGGGGGAAGTGATCGCGGGAGACCTCGTCGAGCAGGCTGCTCATCGGGGTGGGCATCGTCAGTTGCTCGTGTAGGGTAGGTCGGGTCCCACTGTATTCCAGGGCGACTGACCACCGTAACAGGCAGGGTAGGCTCTGTTGTAGATATCGTGGACGCTCGGCTTCGCGGGGAAGACGTTGTTGGGGTCTACCGGGTTGCCCCCGCGTTTGAGGTCCCGGATGTGGTGCCCCGGCCAGGACACTTCACCCTCCTCGGGCCACTTCCCGAACTTCTCGCTCCACCCCTCCCGATAGGACTCTCGAAACTTCTCCCACTCCTTGCGGCGAACAGCATTTTCCGCGGGTGGCAGCTCGGGGTAGTTGCAGCAGCAGTGATAGATGCCGTAGCGGCTACCGGCCTCGACGGGGACGGGCAACAGGACAAGGCTTCCCACCCAGTCCAGCTTGATATCGGCCAGCCACATGCAGCCCATGAGGGGGTAGCCCTGCTGGGCGCACTCGAGCTGGCACTGGCTCATGAACTCCCGGCGGCACTGCCAGGGACCGTAGTAGAGGGTCGTCTTCATCCGCCCGCCTGGCACGTTCAGCCAGGGCAGTTCCTTCTTCGTCGCGGGTTGGACTCCTGGTGGCGAGCGTGAAGGGCCTGAACCGCCCGTTCCGGACCCGTCCGTGCCCTGGGATGTCGCGCATCCGGTGAGGAGCGCCAACAGCACCGCCGTCCGGACCTGCTTCATGGGGATTTCCCTTGGTGAGGGCCACCCTGATGGGTAGGCAATCCCAATGATTACCAAGGGATGCTGACAGCTCCTGGTGCTCGCCCAAATAGGGGACGCGAGCTGTCAGCTTGAACGCTTCGACTGATGGCTCAGCGCCGCGCGGCGCGCACGGCCTTAACTGCCTTCGCCGGCCGGTTCCACACCCGGCTCTTGTACTGACCGATGAGGTAGTTGGCGAGCAGCTCGATGTCCTTGGACGTGTTCTGCAACTCGTTCCACTTGCGCTGCTGCCCACCTCCGAAGTCCCAGTAGCCGGCGGTCCAGTGGCAGATCTCCTTGAGGGGCTGGAGATCGGCCTCGTACTGCATGGCAGTGGGAATGTGCGTGTCATGGAGGCGATCGGTGATGGCGTCCATGATGAACCCCATGCTGACGATTCCGGCACCATGCATGAGCCGCGACTTCTTGGGCGGAAGGGCCCAGCCCGCCGCGAAGACCCTGGCGACCGCCATCCAGTAGTTGCGCAGCAACTCCAGGATGGGCTCGACGTCAGCTTCCAGGCTTCCCGCGCGCCTGAACTTGTAGAGCGCGCCATCGCTCAAGCTGTTCTCGAGCATCTTGAGGATGGAGTTGTCCTTGATGAGGCCCGTCGGATTGGTCGCGGTGTGGATCATCCCGCGCAGGGGCGAGCTGATGTCCAGGTTGAGCCGCTCCAGGATTTGGGCCGGGAGCCGGCGGCGGTTGAGGAGTGACGGCAGCTGGGCGGTCGTCTTGGGGAGCAGCTCGTAGATGAGGCCCTTGGGCAGGGGCTTGGTCGAGTTGACGAGGATGAACTGCTCCGTCTGCTGGCTGACGTCATTGGTGATGAACGCCGTCACGCAGACGGGGAAGCGCTCGATGGTGGCCTCGCGGATGGCCGCCAGGCGCTGCTGGCCGTCCACGATGAAGCCCGGCTTGCGCTCGTCGGGGAGGTTCTCCTCCATGGGGATGACGATGAAGCCCGGGTGCGCGTAGTCCGAGGGGGAGGCGCCCTTCACCGGCTCGAAGCGCACGCGCGAGTCGAAGGCCAGCACAATGGCGTTGGGAACCATTGGCGAGGGGCTCTCGAGGTAGTTGCGGATCTCCTCGATGTGGGAGAGCACCTCGGGCCGTTGGTAGCCGTGCAGGCCACCCTCCTCCGTGCGGCTCACGCGCGAGATGGTGGCGAAGCGGTGGACGAGCTTCCCGTCCACCGCGAAGGAGTAGAGCTTCCTCCCTGGGGACTGGCGCACTTCGACGGCAGGAAGCCTCAGCTCGTTCTTCATGTCTCGTTTCCTTGCATCAACCACGGGCCCGAGCCCGAGGGAGGCGCGTGTCCAGCCCGAGTCCCTGGAGCTGGCGGTAGAAGGTCCAGATGTTGTGGAAGCCACGCCTCCGGTTGCGCTCCGCGCCGCGGAAGAGGATGACGTGGTGCTTCAGCGTCTTGCACACCTCGCAGGGGCAACGGCGCCACGGAGCATCGGTCAGGGTCTTCACGTAGGCGGCGGCGTGGTCCTTCTTCGTGTCCTTGTCGTAGAGGCGCTCGTACTCCAGCAGCACTTCCACGACCTGGCCAGACGTGCGCCGGCCCTCCTCGAAGAGCCTCATGGCCTCCAGGCTCGCCTGCTCCAGGCGGCGCGCGTGCTCCTGGGACACCTTCCCGGAGGAGATGGCGCGTCGCAGCTTGGGGTTTCCCTCGACCTGCGGGATGCGGAGCGCCGTGTACTTGTAGTCGTCCGCGTAATAGTTGTCGCGGTCGTCCTTGAAGGCCTGCCGCAGCGGCGAGGTGCTGTCGATGGAGGCGATGCCCAGGCGGGAGAACTCCGGGAGGTGCTCGGTGCGCGACACGCCCAGCAGGTGCAGCCGTGTTCCGGGGCTGCGCACCTTGTCGATCTCCGCGAGGCACGCGCGGATCTCCGGTGACTTGAGGGGCACCATGCCGCCGAGGGCGATGTAGTCGTAGCCCATCTTCTGCAGCGCCTTGACGGACGCGGCATAGGACTTCGGGCTCCATCCCTGGGCGACCCCCAGGGGCTCGAAGGAATAGCGGCCCGCCTTGTGTTCCCGAAGGAAGTCCTTGGCGAGCTCCAAGGTGAGCTCCTGCCTCCTCCGGATGGGCTCCGGGACGGCGTCCTTGCTGGCGCCGGGCTCGTCCGCCGAGGGGAGGTAGTCGAGGATGATGTGGTCGAGCGACACGCCGTAGTCGAAGCGGCTGCCCTCGTAGAACTCGAGCACCTCGTCGAT
Organism: Archangium sp.; assembly: GCF_036389735.1. Lineage (GTDB taxonomy): Bacteria > Myxococcota > Myxococcia > Myxococcales > Myxococcaceae > Archangium. The sequence continues at coordinate 16,712 of NZ_DASVWK010000366.1, forward strand.
GGAGTAGGGCGGCTCCTCCTCGTGGACGTAGGTGAAGGCGCCACAGTCGCCCATGATCGTGAGCGGGTTGGGGGCGCGGTCCACACGGAAGAACCGAGGCGCACCGAGCCGCTGGAGTCGGTGCCGCTGGGCCAGCGTATAACGACTGCCGAGCGTGCCGAAACCATCGACGATGCCCTTGGAGACCAGGAGGCCATCGAAGGCGGGGGCGGTGAAGACCTCGTGGGCGTAGAGGTCGTCACGCTGGCGCTGGCGGCTCACCGACCGACGCTCGCGCTCGAAGTCAAAGGTGGGATCGACGAAATCTTGGCTGTCGGGCAGGAAGAACTTCACGAGAGGGTCTACCAGTTGTTCAGGGACGCACACCTCAAAACGTCGGATGCTTCGGAAGTCAAGGACCCAGCAGCTCCTTCGCCGGATGCCCTATCATTCTCCGCATGGCGCGCGAGATTTCAGAAGCAGAGGTCGTCGATTCGCTAAAGACGCATCTGCTTGAGCAGGGACTCCAGGGCTATCGCGTGGGGAATGTCCTGGTTGATGCTCATCCCGCGTACACGCATTCAAGATTCATCCAGCGTCTGGAGCCTACGGCGCGCATTCCCATTGGTGGTGCCTATCCCGATATGCTCTGCACGCTGGCTCGACCAGACCGTTCGGCCATCATCGGGTTCGAGGTGAAGGCTTCAGGAGCGGCGTCGAACGGTGGAGTGGGCCAAGCCTCTCAATATCGCCGGGGAGTTCACTACGCCTATCTCGCGTTTCCGGGCCGTGCGGCGAATCAGGAGCTGAAAGCGTTGGCAAGTCGCAACGGTGTTGGCCTGTTACTGCGGGACGACAATCGTTGGAACGAAGTGCTACGTCCAGATGACCCCCTCCCATTGCCGTGGACGGCGGACAGCGTAGCGGCGGCGTTGCATGGGGTCCCAGCGGTGCGTCGCCTCCAACTCAACCACCCGTTGAACTACCTCGTTGTGCCCTGGCTTGCGGTGAGTTTTCCCCAGGTCGGTGTACTGCGGGCAATGGAGCAGCACTGGCCAGACCTCAGGAGTGCCAGTTCGCGAAAGCATGCCCTTGATGGAGCCATGGCGCTGGGGCTGCTCGATATGGGAGGAAGGCTCACCTTGGAGGGACTGACCACCGCCGATCTTCTCTCCTCTGCTGGCTTCCCACCCACGCGCCCCATTGACAAGCGGCGTCGGCTCGTGGAGTCCGCACCGGCTGTAGCGGCCGTGGCCAGGGTGGTGCTGCTCCGCCAAGCAACCGTGCGGTTGATCGTAGATACCCTTCGGACCGTGACGAAGCCTCTCTCGACGCCGGAACTCTTTCTCGCTGCCCGTCACTTGGATCTACTGCTTGCCAGTACGCTCCTTCTGTCAGACCCGTCTCGAGGAGAGGAAAAGCACCTCAAGGCAGAGCACTTCAAGGGCGTGGACTTCAACCCATCGGTTGTCTTCAAGTTCAAACAGGCGTTGTGGCATGCCGGTCTACTCTCGACCCCTATTCACAAGAGCGCGGGGAGAGGTGCCGCCGATTACGAGGCTGCTGCCGACATATGGGCATTTGATTCGGACCACGTGGGCAGACTGGCAACCTGGCGCTGATTGCGACCACCTGTCTCACCACGAGGCAGGCGACACCGCATACAGCTCGAACCAGTTATAGCACCTCAAGGCCAGGGCGCTGCTCCGGATCCAGGAGGTCAACGCTCGCGGTCTCCTGTCAGCACACGACCCATGCGGTCTGTACGACGGCAGACGTCCAGCCGGGAGACAGACTTTTCAAGTCACCTCGCTGGGCCCATGCTCCAGTGCCCATGAGCACGTACCAGTATTACGAGTTCCAGGCCGTGGACCGGGCGCTCACCTCCGCCGAGCAGGGCGCGCTGCGCCAGCTCTCCTCTCGCGCGGACATCACCTCGTCCCGCTTCGTCAATGTCTACAACTATGGGGCCTTCAAGGGCGACCCGGACCGCTTGATGGAGCGGTACTTCGATGTCTTCGTCTACGTGGCCAACTGGGGCACTCGCGAACTCCAATTCCGCCTGCCGCGCCGGTTGTTCGATCCCGCCCTCGCTCAGCCCTACCTGCGCGAGAAGTCCCTCTCCCTGCGCACCAAGGGGGACCACGTCATCCTGAAGTTCTACGTCGACATGGAGGATGAAGCGGAGTGGACGGAAGGTGAGGGGTGGCTCGCCTCCCTGCTGCCCCTGCGCACGGAACTGCTCGCGGGCGATCTGCGCGCCCTCTACATCGGGTGGCTCGCTGGCACGCCTCGGACCGAGGAGGACGAGGGGGGCTACGAAGATGAGGAAGAGGACGACGACGTGGAGCCTCCCGTGCCGCCCGGTCTGGGCGAGTCCTCCCCGGCCCTGCGGGCTCTCGCCGAGTTCCTCTTCGTGCCCCGAGACCTGGTCGCCGCCGCCGCGAAGGCCAGCCCCGCCCGGGCCTCCGACGCCGTCCCGAAGCAGGCCCTGGCGGACTGGCTCTCCTCCCTACCGGCCAAGGAGAAGGATTCCCTCCTCCTGCGCGTCATCCAGGGCCCGGAGCCCCTGCTTGGCGCGGAGCTGCTCCACCGTTTCCTGGAGTCCCGACCCCGTGAGCGTGGCTCTCGGGCCGCCGACGCCCGGCGCACGGTGGGGCATCTCCGGACCGAGGCCGAGGTGCTCAAATCCGAGCGCTCGCGAAGTCAGGCGAAGCAGGCGGCACGGGCGCGGGCCCGCGAGCTCGAGGCGCTCGCGGCGCGTGAAGGAGAGGTCTGGCGCGAGGTGGAGTCCCTCTTCGCCACCCGGAGGTCCACCGACCATTCGCGGGGTGTTCAGCTCCTCGTCGACCTGCGGGACCTCGCCCAGCACCTGGGCACCCTCGCCGACTTCCAGCGAAGGTTCGCGGACCTCCGGGAGCGGAATGCGCGCAGGCAGGGCCTCATGCGGCGGATGAATGAGGCCGGCCTCGGGACGGTCTGACCCTCGGTCCTGGCGGAGCGGAGACCCTTACCCCCATCCCCCTCCCAGCGGGGAGAGGGGGGCGCACCCTCCGCGTGGGCGGGTCTACTGACGAGGCAGGGCGGACGACAGCCGGCGGCTACGGCCAGTGCGGGTAACGCGCCAGGACTTTTCCTTCTGGCGACACCGCATACAACTCGAACCAATCGAATCCGATGGCACCGCTCGGGAGCACCACTCCGCACCTGTCCGCGCGCGGGTTGATCCGGACGAAGTACAGGCCCGCCTCCTGGCCGATCACCACGTCCATGGCCTTGGCGGAGTAGGCACACGTTCCGGCATATTCCTTCGGGACGCGCGTGAGAACCTGCTGGAGCGCGGCATGGGCGGCGAGGATGGCGGGCCCATCCAAGATCGCCAGCGGGCGTACTTCCTCTGGCCAGCGGACTGAGTCCACGGCGAAGGGGAATGGAATCGTGATGCCCTGGCCTGGCTCGGCGAAGGGGAGTGGAATCGTGATGCCCTGGCCTGGCTCGGCGGCGTGGACTCGGGAACTCATCGTCGAGGCCATCAGCAAGACGGCCAGCATGACTCGATGTGGTTTGAGCATGTCGCACCTCGCTAGCGCAGTTCGGGAGAGCAATCTGGAAGAACACCTTTGGGACTGAGAATGGTGGACGAGCGCGGTCGGCACGTAGCCTGGAATTTCCATCGTTTTTCCTCTCCAGCCCACTTCCACACCTTGAGAAGAACGCACGCCGACGTGACCTTCTCCCGCGCATGGAGGAGTCGGGGCTCGGGATCGTCTAGTCGCACCCCCAGTGTGGGTGGAGAACTCCTCGTCCGTGCCCCGGCCGGGTCGTCCCGTGACAAGGGACGTGGTGGGACGCCCTCCATCCGGTAGATTCCCCCCGCCAGGGCCCCACCCCTGGGGTATCGAGGCAGGGAGTTCCATGACGCCACTGGTGGAAGACACGGACGTGCTCATCTCCGGCTGCGGCCCCGTGGGCGCGCTGACGGCCAACCTCCTGGGTCTGTACGGAGTGCGCACGCTCGTCCTCGAACGCGAGCTCACCCACCACAGCCAGCCCCGCGCGATCACCTGTGACGACGAGGCCATGCGCATCTACCAGGCCGTCGGTCTCGCCGACGTCCTCGATGCCCACATGTACACCTGCCCCGAGGTGGAGCTCGTTGGGGCCACGGGCGAGCTCTTCGCCCGCCTCGTCATCGAGGGCACGGACTTCGGGTACGGCTACTCGGCCCTCCGCTTCTTCAACCAGCCCTACCTGGAGCGCGTGCTGCGTCAGGGGCTCTCGCGCTTCCCCCAGGTCAAGCTGCGGACCGGCCAGCACGTCGAAGGCTACTCCCAGGACGCCCAGGGCATCTCCGTCTCCGTTCGCGATACCCGCGACGGCTCCGAGCGCACCATCCGCGCCCGCTACCTGCTGGCCTGTGACGGCGGTCGCAGCACCCTGCGCCAGCTCGCCGGCATCGACATGGTCGGCGCCACCTATGACGAGGGCATGGTCGCCATCTCCCTCCTCCTGAACGACACGCCGCCGCCCCTGTGCCGCATGGTGTGCGACCCCCATCGCCACGTCTTCGTCACCCGCTGCGCCGGCAACGAGCTGCGCATCGAGTGCATGATCCGCGAGGACGAGCGGCCCGAGGACATGGTCCGGCCCGAGCGCATCCGCGAGTTCATCTCGCCCTTCGTGGACCCCGACCGCGTCACCATCCTCCGCGCCGCCACCTACATCTTCAACCGTCGCGTGGCCTCGCGCTGGCGCGACGGGCGGCTCTTCCTCCTCGGCGATGCCGCCCACCTCATGCCCCCCTTCCTCGGCCAGGGGCTCTGTTCCGGCTTGCGCGATGCCGCCAACCTCTCCTGGAAGCTGGCCTCTGTCCTCCAAGGCCATGCCGACGAGCCGCTCCTCGACACCTACGAGCAGGAACGCCGCCCCCATGCCGAGGCCATGCTCGAGGCCAGCGTGAACATGGGCCGCATCGTCCTCACCGGCAGCCGCTCGGTCGCGTTCCTGCGCGACCGCGTCTTCCGCGCCCTCGACCGCGTCCCGCGTGTGCAGCGCTTCATCCGCAACCTCGAGTTCAAGCCCCGCCCCCTCATCACCCGCGGCTTCATGCTGGGCGGCTCCCGCAGCCATCGCCAGTCCCCCGAGGGGTCCTACTTCCCGCAGCCCCGCGTGGGCGCTCCAGGCGGCGGCGTGGTGCGGCTCGACGAGCTGCTGGGCTCCGGCTTCGCGGTGCTCGTCCACTCCGACACCCGCGAGGCCTCGGTCCGGGGCGCCCAGGCGCTCGCCGACAGCATCGGCGCGCGCTGCGTGCGCATCCTCCCGCCGGGCTCCGGTCAGGCCCAGCCCGGCGAAGTGGTGGACGTCGAGGGCAAGCTCGACGCGTGGTTCCGCGAGCACCGCGCGGACATCGCCGTCCTCCGTCCGGACCGCTACATCTTCGGCGCGGTGCGGGGCTCGCACCTCGCGGGGCTCTCGGCGACGCTGCGCGGGTGGGTCCACGGGCCCCTGCGCGGGGGAGCGCCGGCCGCCTTCGAGCCCGGCTCCGTACTCAACTCGTCGATGGGCTGAACAAGGGTCGAGCCGTCGGGGAATATCCAGTCGCCCCACCCGTTGGGTGGGGCCTTCGAGCCAAGGGAGAGCGGATGCTCAGACAGAAGTTGCTCGTCACGGGGTTGGTACTGCTGGCGGGGACGGCCGCATGTGCCCAGGCGCGGTCCGCGAAGGCCGAGACGGTCGCCACCGCGGCGCCCAAGCCCGGCGCCGACGTCCAGACGAAGACGCTGAAGAACGGGTTGAAGGTCATCGTCTGGTCGGACCCGGACAACCCGAGCGTCGCGCTCTACAACTGGTTCCGCGTGGGCAGCCGCAACGAGCGGCCCGGCATCACCGGCCTGTCCCACTTCTTCGAGCACATGATGTTCAACGGCGCGAAGAAGTACGGCCCCGGTGAGTTCGATCGCGTCATGGAGGCCCACGGCGGCAGCAACAACGCCTACACCTCCGAGGACGTCACCGTGTACCAGGACTGGTTCCCGCGCTCGACGCTGGAACTCATCTTCGAGCTGGAGGCGGACCGGCTGCAGCACCTCGCCATCGACCCCAAGGTGGTGGAGAGCGAGCGCGGCGTCGTCTACTCGGAGCGCCGCTCCAGCGTGGACAACGACAACACCGGCCTGCTGATGGAGCAGGTGCAGGCCACCGCCTTCGTGGCGCACCCCTACCAGATTCCCGTCATCGGCTGGCCCTCGGACATCGAGGGCTGGAAGCAGGAGGACCTGGAGCGCTACTTCCGCACCTACTACGCGCCCAACAACGCCACCCTCCTGGTGGTGGGCGCGGTGAAGCCCGAGGAGGTGTTCTCGCTCGCGGCGAAGTACCTCGAGCCGATTCCCGCCCAGCCCGCGCCCGAGCCGGTGCGCACCCTGGAGCCGCCGCAGCAGGGCGAGCGCCGGGTGGTGGTGCGCAAGCTCGCGCAGGCCCCGCTGCTCCAGATGGCCTTCCACGGCCTCAAGGCCAGCGACGCGGAGGCGCCCGCGCTCGACTTGCTGGTGCGCATCCTCACGGACGGAGACTCCTCGCGGCTGCACCGGCGGCTGGTGGAGGACACGCAGGTGGCCATCAACGTGTCGGGCATGCGCGGCGCGGGGTTCGATCCGTCCCTCACCTGGCTGGTGGTGGACCTGCCGCCCGGGGGGGACCTGGGCAAGGTCGAGTCGCTGCTCGACGAGGAGCTGGCGAAGGTGGTGTCCGGCGGCGTCACCGACGCCGAGCTGCGCAAGGCGAAGAACATCGTCGTGGCGAACTTCTGGCGCCACCTGGAGACCAACAGCGGTCGGGCGCAGGCGCTCGGCACCTACGAGGTGTTCCACGGTGACTGGCGCAAGCTCTTCGACGCCCCCGCCCAGTACGAGGCGGTGACGCGCGAGCAGCTCCAGAAGGTGGCCGCGAAGGTGTTCTCGAAGAACAACCGCACGGTGGGCGTGCTGGTGCCCGAAGCCGGGGACGAAGCGAAGGAGGCGGCGCGATGATGGCGTTCACGGGAAGGGCGGCGCTCGCGGCGCTGCTGGTGGCCTCCACGGCGGGGGCTCAAGGAACGAAGGCACAGCGCCCGGAGGCTCCGCCGGTGAAGCAGGCCGCGGTGCAGGACGCGGTGACACTGCCCAAGGCCACGGTGCTGGAGCTGAAGAACGGCGCGAAGCTGCTCCTGGTGGAGAAGCGCGAGGTGCCCCTGGTGTCCTTCAGCGCTCGGGTGCGCGGTGGGGCGCTCGGGGACCCGGAGGGCAAGGAGGGCCTGGCCGCGCTCACCGCCGAGCTGCTCCAGAAGGGCGCCGGTGCGCGTGATGCACAGCAGTTCGCCGAGGCGGTGGACAGCGTGGGCGGCATGCTCGCGGTGGCCTCCGGCCGCGAGGCGCTCAACATCGACGGCCAGTTCATGGCGCGCGACACCGCGCTCATGGTGGAGCTGCTCTCGGACCTGCTGCGGCGGCCCCGCTTCGAGCAGGCCGAGCTGGACAAGACGCGCGAGCGCATGGTGTCGGAGATCGCCGCCGAGAAGGACGGCGACCTGCGCGGCGTCATCGGCACCTACTTCCAGGCCTTCCACTTCGGCACCCACCCCTACGGGCGCCCGGTGAGCGGCAGCGAGGCCTCGCTCGCCACCCTCAAGCGCGAGGACGTGCTGGCGTACGCCAAGGCGCAGCTCGGTGGAGACCGGCTCATCCTCTCGGTGGTGGGCGACTTCGACGCGAAGAAGCTCGCGA
>NZ_DASVWK010000367.1:0-2833 GCF_036389735.1 Archangium sp.
GCCCACCGTGGCCAGCATCAGGGGGATGAAGAAGCTCGGCCGGAAGAGGAGGTTGAAGTAGCCCGGACGCTCACGGCCGCGCATCGTCAGCAACACCACCGCCAGCAGGGCTAGGGCCCACCACATCGACGGCCAGCGCGAGGAGCCACCGCCGAGTGCCGCGAGCGAGGCCTTGGCGTCCAGCAGCCCGTGCCCGTACTCCTCGGTCCAGGCCTGACCGCCCACCCGCTTCGCGCCCGCGAAGAGGGCCTTCTCCACCTCGTCCGGCCCGCTGGCGCCCTCGGCGTACAGCAGTGCCGCCACCGCCGCCACATGCGGGGTGGCCATGCTCGTGCCCTGGTAGGCGGCGTAGACGGAGCGCGCGGGGTCGCGCGGATCAATGGTGTTCTGGAGGATGCCGCCCACGTCGCCCTGGCGCTTGTCGCCACCCGGGGCCGCGATGTCCAGCTCCTTGCCATAGGACGAGTACGGAGCGCGCGTGCCGCCCGGACCCACCGCCGCCACCGCCACCGCGCCCGGGTAGGCCGCGGGGAACTCCACCCGCGCACGCCCGGCGTTGCCCGCCGCCGCCACCACGGTGACGCCCTTGTTGCGCGCGTACTCCACGGCGTCCGCCATCACCTTCGAGTGGCCCCCGCCACCCAGGGACATGTTGATGACCTTGGCGCCGTTGTCCGCCGCGAAGCGGATGGCGTCGGCGATGTCCGCCGACGTGCCCGAGCCGAAGTGGTTGAGCACCTTCACCGGCATCAGCGTCGCCTCGAAGGCCACGCCCGCCACGCCCTGGCCGTTGTTGGTCGCCTGCGCGATGGTGCCCGCCACGTGCGTGCCGTGCCCGTGGTCGTCATTGGCGTGCACGTCGTCGTTGACGAAGTCGTAGCCCTTCTTGAACTTCGCGCCCTTGAGGTCCGGCACCTGCTTGAAGTCGTCGTGGTCCTCGTAGGCGATGCCCGTGTCCAGCACCGCCACCACCACGCCCTTGCCATGGGTCTCCTGCCAGGCGCTCGGCATGTTGATCATCCGGAGGTTCCACTGCTTGGGGTAGTCCGGGTCGTTCGGCGTGTAGCCGTCCTTGTTGACCTCATCGAGCGGAGCCCCCAGCCCGAACACGGCCTCCTCGCCGGGCGGCACCGAGTACACCATCAGGGGCTCGGCGGACTCGACGGCCGGGTTCTGGCGGATGCGCTCGAGCGCCGCGGACACATCCCCCACGCCCTGGGCGATCGTCACGCCCGAGCGCTCACCCTCCACGGAGTTGAACTCGAGGTTCACCCCCCAATCGGACTCCCAGGCATCGAACTCGGCCTTGGAGGTGCCGTCCTTGAAGTCCACGACGATGCCGCCGGCTTCCGCCACCGACGCCTGTTGTTCGGACGAATCCGAGCGAGACGCACAGGCCACCGCCGTCACGGCCAGGGCCAGCACCGCCAGAGCCAGGGTTGATCGCTTCATGGGCATGGGTGCTCCTTATGACGACCCATACGAACGAACGGCGGAACGATTGGGTCTGATTCGAGTCTGCTCGACACCCCTGCTGGGGAGCAAGTTCCCCCAGGGATGAAGAACCTTTGTCAATTCAACGGGTTACACGGCATCGATCATTTGCCCGACAGCAGCTTGAGCCACGCGCGAACGGCTTTTCCCACCAGGGGGAGCGCGTGGTGGAAATTGGCCCCGGCCCCCTCCACCACCTCCAGGGTGCCGCCCGCCTCGCCCACCGCCTCGGCCAGCTCGGCCCGGGACAGGGTGGAGTCCAGCTCGCCCACCACCACCAGCAGCGCCCGCCCGAGCCCGGCCAGCTCCTGGGCCGTCACCGCCCGGGGGCTCACCAGACACACGGCGGCCACCTCGGGGTGGCGCGCCCGGAGCTCCAGGGCGACCCGGGCACTGCCGTGGAGCGAGGCCACCGCCGCCGCCGGGGCATGGGCATTCTCCAGCACCACGCCGAGGGCGGCCTCGGCCTCCTGGACCAGCGCCTCGCCCGAGCCCCGCTCGCCCTGGCTTCCCCCCACGCCCCGGTAGTTGAAGCGCAGCGTGGGATGGCCCGCGGACGCGGCGGCGAAGGCCAGCTCGGCGCCGATGACGTGGTCCATGCCCCCGCCATCCTCGGGCCGGGGCGGGAGGACGAGCAGCGGGGGACGCTCGTCGCCCCGGTGAGCCACGCCCTCCATGACATCCGGGCCCACGGGAATGAGCGTGGGGCGCTCGAGGAACTGACCCTTGAGAACCATAGAGGCTGGCACCTTAACGCGGAGCGTGTCCGCGCGCTTCACTCCTGGAGAACTTCCTCCCGGGCAGTGAACGACAGCCGGGCGTCGCAGCCCAGGGCGCTGCCCCCCGCGCACGAGGCACAGCGCGACGCGAGCTCCACCAGTCCCTTGGAGATGGTGCCCCGCTCCTCGAAGACGACGCGCAGCGCCGTGGACTCCAGCACCTGGCCGTCGGTCGCCACCACCACCCGCTCGGCCGAGAAGGACTCCCCATCGCCGACGATGGCCCCCGAGAGCATCACGGGCGGGGCATGGCCGAGCCGCCAGCCCCCCTCGGGCGCGTCCAGCTCCAGGAAGGCGCGATCGCCACGGCCGGCCTCCCAGACGGTCCACTCGAAGTCCCGGAAGAGGTTGCGCTCCTCCACGCGCTCGGACGGGGGCGTGCCACCGCGGTAGCAGGAGTTGGCGAGCGCCGACAGGGGCGCGGGGTCCATGACCACGTGGTAACGACGGATCTCCTCGCCGCCACAGCCGACGAGCACGGTGAGCACCGCGATGATTCCCAGGTATCTCATGTCAGGTCACTCCAGCCCTTTCCGCCGCGTGCTCCTCGCGGACCCAGG
>NZ_DASVWK010000368.1:0-2910 GCF_036389735.1 Archangium sp.
TTCACCCCCCAGGGTACGCGGCTTCCCTCCGCACGATACCTACATCGACTCCTCGGCCAAGCCCTTGTTTTTACTGGGGCTCCCGAGGCGCCTGGGTTGGTACGCTTGCTGCTATGGCATCCGCCGAATGAGTTCGAGGCGGGATGGGACGATGAAGACGGGGCTGCGGGGTGGGCGGATCATCGGGCTGTCACTGCTGGTGGCGTCCCTGGCGGCGTGCCATGAGCCGGGGAACACGCGCTCGGTGCAGGCCAATGCGGCGGTGGACGCGGACGCGCTCGACTTCGGCGAGGTGCCAGTCGGCGAGTGGCGCGAGAAGCAGGTGCGCGTGCGCAACGTGGGCTATGTGCCCTTCCGTGCGCTGGAAGCGCTCGGGCTCCAGGGGAACCCCTCCTTCGAGGTCTCCGCCGAGGGCGAGGACCGGGTGCCACCGGGCGGGGAGAGGGTGGTGCGCGTGCGCTTCCACCCGCTCGCCGAGGGCGCTCTGGAGGAGACGGTGCACGTCACCACGGACGCCAACTCGGGCCGTGAGCACACCGTGCGCGTGAAGGGCCAGGGCGTGCCCTCCCCCATCAAGGTCTACCCGGCGCAGCTCGACTTCGAGACGCTCGAGGTGGAGAGCGACCGCACGTTGAGCCTCACCATCACCAACCCGGTGGACCTGCCGCTCACCGTGACGGTGAAGGGCTCGGCGGCCGATGCCTTCACCACGGACACCTTCACCATCCCGCCGCTGGGCACGCGCGAGGTGCGCACGCAGTACCTGCCTCGCGCGCTGGGCGACATGCGGGCGCAGGTGGAGGTGAAGCCCTGCGGCAACTGCACCCCGACGGTGGCGGAGCTGGCCGGCCGCTCGGTGGAGAGCGCCTTCGTCTTCGAACCGGCGCCGGTGCCCTTCGAGCCCATCCCGGTGCACGAGCGCACCCGCTCCGTCGCACGCGCGCGCAACATCACCTGGCGGCCGGTCACCCTCAAGGGGCTGACCACGAACGACTCGTCCTTCGCTCCGCTGGCGCAGCACACCAATGTGGAGGTGAAGCCGGGTGAGCTCGTGGAGCTGCCCATGGAGTTCGCGGCCCGCTTCTCCGGGCCCAACGTGGGCCTGCTGACGGTGGACTACGCGTCGGACAAGGCCCGCCAGTCGAAGGTGTCGCTGGACGCGCGTGGCGGCCGACCCCGGCTGGCGGTGGCGCCGCTCGCGCTGGACTTCGGCGAGCTGCCGGTGGGCGGCAAGGTGGCGCAGACGATCCGCATCACCAACGGTGGCACCCTCGGCAACCTGCACTTCCGCGGGGTGCGCGGCACCGGGGACGCGGCGCACTTCAACGTGGACGTGCCCATGCGCGGCACCCAGAGCCATGCCTGGAAGGCCGGCACCGCCTGGCCCGACCTGGCGAGCAACGACCTGCCCATCGCGCCGGGCACGGACGCGATCGACCTGAAGGTGTACTTCGAGCCCGCGAGCGAGGGCTCCTGGCGGGCCACGCTGGTGCTCGTCTCGGACGACGTCTTCACACCCGAGCGCACCATCGTCCTCACCGGCCGGGCCCGGTCCACCGGCCCCTGCGTCTACGAGCTCAAGCCGTGGCCGGCGCTGGACTTCGGCAACGTGACGCCGGGCCGGGGCGCCGTGCTGGGCTTCTACTTCCGCAACCCCGGCCGCGCCGAGTGCGCGGTGAAGGACATCCACCTGTCCAATGACGGCGGAGGCGTCTTCTTCATGCCGGGTGGCAAGCTCACCGGCGGCGTGGTGCCGTACGACTCGGCCTTCAGCGCGATGATCGCCTTCCGGCCCCAGGTGATGGGCACGTACCAGGGCGAGCTGAAGCTGACGGTGAACAACCCCGCCAACCCCACGGTGACGCTGCCCATCCGCGGCATGTCGCAGGCGACCTGTCTGGTGGCGGCGCCGCCCTATGTGGACTTCGGGCCCATCCGCTACGACTGCGCGGCGAGGCCCCGGCGCACGCTCGTCTCCAACCAGTGCACCGTGCCCGTCAACGTGCAGGACCCCGTCATCGGCGAGGGCACCAGCAACCAGTACACCCTGATGACGCCCTTCCCCGGCCCGCGCACGCTGGCCCCCGGCGAGGGCCTCGAGCTGGAGTTCAACTACGCGCGCAACGTCCTCGGCCAGCACTACAGCCCGTTCTTCATCTCCGCGGAGGGCGAGCCGGGTCCGCTGCTCATCCCCCTGCTGGCCGAGACGAACCATGAGGGCCTCCAGCTCGACCGCTTCACCCAGGGCACCGACAGCCAGCTGGACGTGCTCTTCGTGGTGGCCAACACCACCACCATGGAGCCGTACCGCGAGCGGCTGAAGGCGGCCATCCCCGGGTGGATGGAGCGCGCGAAGCAGGCCGGAGTGGACCTGCGCATCGGCGTCACCACCACGGGCCTGGCGCCCCGCGCGTCCACCTGCGGCGGCACGGCGTCGGGCGGCGAGGCCGGGCGACTCCTCCCGGTGGAGGGCACCCGCTCGCGCGCCGTCTCCAGCAACTCGTCCATGGCCGCGGCCACCGTGCAGGCCAACCTGAATGAGGTGGGGCTGTGCCACAACCTCGTGCAGGGCCTGGAGACGATGCGTCAGGCGCTCTCCGCGCCCCTGGCCAACAACGAGGACGACCCGCGCACCCCGCAGCCCAACGACGGCAACTTGAGCTTCCTGCGCACCACGGCCCGGCTCGCGGTGGTGGTGGTGTCCGACGAGGACGACCACTCGGGCTTCGAGCCGGAGAGCTACGTGCAGTTCCTCCAGACGCTCAAGGGCACCGGCATGTCGCACCGCACCCAGCTCTACGCGCTCGTGCCCACCGACGGCGGCTGCACCACCGCGGGCCCTCCGGGGCCGCGCTTCTCCAGCGTGGCCCAGCGCACCGGCGGCGCGGTGGGCTCCATCTGCCAGGGCAG
>NZ_DASVWK010000369.1:0-6214 GCF_036389735.1 Archangium sp.
CCCAGAAGATGCGCCCGTCGGTGAGCGTGCCGTCGATGTCGAAGATCATCACCGACAGCTTGCTCACCCGCGCCTTGAGGGACTCCAGGTTCTGGTTCATCCGCGAGCGCCTACTTCGGCACGGCCTTGAGCACGGCCTTGCCGTCCTTGATGACGACCTTGAACTCCACCGCCTTGGCGCCGTGCTGCTTCATCAGCTCCGGCACCTGCTTGCGCAGCGTGGCCGCGATGGAGTCGTAGCTCATCTTCGAGGTGTCCTCCTTGTTGCGGCGCTTGGCGGACACGTAGGCGTCGTAGACGGTCTTCAGCTTGTCGTCGGACAGGTCGTTCGCGCTGCCGGCGGAGGGAGGACGCACGGCCGGAACCGCCGGCCGGGGACCCGTGCCCGGAGGCCGGGCCGCCACGGGGGCGATGGCCGGAGCCACGGGCGGCACCACCGGCGCGATGGACGGCATCCGGGCCACGGGCGGCACCAGCGGCGCGATGGACGGCACCAGCGGCGCCACCGACGGCACCAGCGGCGCCACCGCGGGCGCCACGCCCCGGAAGGGCACGGGCTCCATCGGAGCCACGGCGGGGGCCACCGCCGGCACCGCGGGCGGGGGCGACTTGAAGGCGGAGGACAACACCTCGTCCACCTCGTCCACCTCGAAGTCGGCGTCCTGCGACAGGTCCACCGCGCCCTGGCGGCCCTTGGTCTTGTCCGGCGCCTTCTGCGTGCGGCGCCTCACCTTGGCCAGGTCGCGCTTGTAGGTGCCGTTCTCGATCTCCAGCAGCGTGCGCTGCCACAGCCGCTCGTAGGTGACGAACTTGCTGTGCACCGACTGCACGCGGAACTTGGCGCCCGTGTTGCGCACGAAGCTGTTCTTGAGCCGCTCCAGCCGCTTCTTCAGCTCCTCATAGGTTCGCGTCGGCGGGTGGCGGTCGAGGCCCAGGAAGTAGTGCTCATAGGCCACCTTCAGCGCCGCCAGCTCCGCTTCGATGGCGTCGCATTCCTGCGCCGCCACCTCGCTGCCCGACTTCGTGGGCATGCCGCCCTTCGTCTCGCCCGAGTTCGCGGCGAGCTTGGCGGACGACTTCGTCGAAGCACCGGGCTTCGCGATTTGATTCTTCGTGGAGGATTTCGAGGACTCGTACGCCATGCGCACCCCAGAGTGTCCCCAAGACTCGCCCGGGGATCAACCTCAGGCCGGACTCGGTGTTGGGCCGACGCCAGCCGCCTCGCCCCCCCGACGAATCCGCCGGTACAGCAAAGTCGCACCGAAGGTGAACATGCACAGGGAGATGAACTGGCTGGTGGAGATGTTGTACCAGGCCTCCAGGGGCACGGCCTCGGCCAGGCCCTTGGCCCCCAGGGAGGTGAGCAGGCCGTTGAGCGTCCCGCGCTCGGTGTCGCCGCGGAAGAGTTCCACCGTGGTGCGCAGCACCGCGTAGCACATCAGCCACAGGGCGAAGATCTGCCCATGGAAGCGCCGGAAGCGCCGGGCATACATCAGCGCCAGGAAGAGGCCGAGCTGCCCGATGGACTCGTAGATCTGCGTGGGGTGGACGGGCAGCGTGGTGCCGTGGCTCGCCACCCACTCGGAGATGCGCACCGCGCCGGGAGCCGCCTGGTGGAGGATCTGCCCGGTGGCCTCCACCACATAGCGGGAGTCCTGCGCCTGTGACTGGTAGGCCAGGCTGGAGGTGCCGCCGAGGCGGCCGAAAATGTCCTTGGCCAGCCCGGCGCCGGGGAAGTGGGCCGCCAGCCGCGTGCCGGCCGCGGTCACGTCCCCCCAGCAGCAGCCGGCGGAGAAGCACCCGAGCCGCCCCAGGCACTGGCCGAGCGACACCGTGGGGATGGCCAGGTCCGCCAGCCGCAGGAACTCCATGTCGTGCTTCCGGGCGAAGATCCACGCCGCCAGCGTCGCGCCGATGAGGCCGCCGTAGAAGACGAGCCCGCCGCCCAGGGAGAACGCCTGCGACCAGTCGCGCGCGTAGTCCTTCCAGTTGACGAGCACGAAGAGGACGCGGCTGCCCACCAGGCCGCCCACCAGGAGATAGAAGGTCAGGTCCATGAAGGCCTCGCGCTTGCGAGGGCCCTCGGTGTCCACCCACCTGCCGCCGCCCTGGGCGTCCGCTACCCACGTCAGCTTGCGCCACTCGTCCTGGGCCAGCCTCGCGCCCACCGAGGCGGCGGTGAGGAAGCCGGTGGCCAGCAGCACGCCGTAGGTGTGGATGGGGATGCCCTCGCCCTTGCCCCCCAGGAAGGCGTCCGCGGGCAGCGCGTAGCGCAGGCCGAACGTCGCGATGCCCGCCGCGATGGCCCCGTAGAGGAGCGCGCGAATCATCCGCTGATCCGTCGTGGCTGGCGCGGGCTTCTCCCCGGGGGCCCTGGGAGTGCCCTCGGCGCCCTGCCAGCCGTTGTAGGCGATGTACGCTACCACGGCGAGGGCCAGCCCGTAGAGGAGGATCTGGGACCAGAAGGACGTGAAGGTGAAGTGGACGAGGACGGGAAGCATGGGCAGGGACCGTTACGGACGCGAGGCCGCGCAGGTTACCCCGTCACGGCGGCTCGGCGGCTGGGAGATGGCGACCCGGGAGCGGGGCCGCCCGGAGGACAGACGGCCCGACGTCAGGAGCGGACCTCGGCCGGCTTCTCCTCCTTGCGCACGAAGGCGTCGATCAGCAGCAGCCCCACGCCCACCACGATGGCCGAGTCGGCCACGTTGAAGGAGGGCCAGGCCGCCTTGTCGTACCAATGGGCCTCGAGGAAATCGATGACGAAGGCCCGGGCGATGCGGTCGATGTAGTTGCCGATGGCCCCACCCAGCACGAGCGGCAGGCCCCACAGCGCCCACTTCTCCTGCGGGTCCTTCCCGCTCAGCTTGCTGAAGTACCAGGTGATGAGCACCACGGCGGCGATGCTCACCAGGTGGAAGAACGGCCCCCGGATGTGGGGAGGCAGGGAGCGGAACATGCCCCAGGCCGCGCCCGGGTTCTCCGCGTAGCGCAGGCGGAAGAAGGACTCGGACACCTCGATGTAGCGCTTGGACCGGTAGTGCAGTCCGTCGAAGCCCAGGGGCGGAGGCTCGCCGTAGAGCGCCGACAGCCGCTCACTCAGCGTGGGCCGGTCATCGAAACGGGTGGTCAGCTCGCGGACGACGAGGTACTTCGTCCACTGGTCGAGGACGATGACGCCGAGCGCCACCGTCAGCAGGAGGAGGTATTTGCGCGGCACGGGTAGGGACTTACACCACCTGTCCGCCCGGCGTCACGGATTCCACCGGCCGGCGCTCCAGGAGGGAGTCGAGCAGGAGCAGTCCCACCCCCACGCAGATGGCCGCGTCCGCCACGTTGAAGGTGGGCCAGCGCATCCCCGGCTGGTTGCGCCAGTGCCAGTCGATGAAGTCGATGACGTAGCCGCGCAGGAGCCGGTCCACGAAGTTGCCCAGCGCCCCGCCGGTGAGGAGCGCCAGCGCCCAGCGCGCCCGGCGCTGCTCCGGGGACAGCCCCAGGTACATATAAAGGATGAAGCCGAGCGCCGACAGGCTCACCAGGTGGAAGAAGGGCCGGCGCACGGACTCGGGCAGGCTGCCGAACATGCCCCAGGCCGCGCCTGGGTTCTCCACGTAGCGGAAGTGCCAGTAGCTCTCGATGAAGCGGTAGGGCCGCGTCGAGCGCCGGTAACTTCCCGCCACGGGCGGGTCGTTGTCCAGGTTCTGCTCGGAGACGAAGCCCTCCAGCCGCGCCACGCCCGTGCGCCCATCGAGCGCCTCCGTGAGGTGGGACACCGCCAGATACTTGGTCACCTGGTCGGCGGCGAGGGTGGCGAGGCCCAGGAGGATCAGGACACGGAAACGCTGCATCATGGAATCCAGACCTCTACCTTGGTGGCCAGGAGGCTGACAACCCGGACCGGAATACAGCCGGGCAGGCAACTGGTTGACTCTCTCGACGCCCTCGAAGTGGGGCATGGTGGGGATGATGGAGACTGTTGAGCCGCCCGTGACGCCGAATCCGAACGAGACCCCTACCGCCCAGGCCCTGGTGAACCCCAAACCGTCCCTCATGGAGCGCCTCCAGGCGTTCATCACCCGGTATGGGATGCTGGCCGTGGCGGTGCACTACGCCATCTTCGGCCTCTGCCTGGGCGTCTTCGCGCTGCTCATCCGCTCGGGCTTCCAGTGGGAAGGGGCCAGCGGAGCGGCGGGGACCTTCGCCGGCGCCTACGCCGCCTGCCAGCTCATCAAGATTCCGCGCTTCGCCGCCACCTTCGCGCTCACGCCCCTGCTCGACAAGCTCATCCGGCGCCTGCGCAACAAGGGCCCGGCCTCGAGCGACGGCCCGCCCCCCGCATGAAGCAGGTGACGGTCCGCTTCTACGGCCCGCTCAACGACTTCCTCGCCCCCGAGCGACGCGGCGTCGAGCTCGAGCACTCCCTCAACGGGAGCTGCTCGGTGAAGGACCTCATCGAATCACTGGGTCCGCCCCACCCCGAGGTGGACGTGGTGCTCGTGGACGGCGAGGCCGTGGACTTCTCCCACCGCGTCGAGCACGGCCAGCGCATCGCCGTCTACCCGGCGTTCTCCTCCATCGACGTGGCGCCGCTCGTGCGCGTGGGGCCCCCCGCCCTGCCCGAGCCCCGCTTCCTGCTCGACGTGGGGCTCGGCCGGCTCTCGGGCCTGCTGCGGATGCTCGGCTTCGACACGCTGTGGCGCAATGACTACGCCGATGACGTGCTCGCCCGCCTCTCCCGGGAGGAGCAGCGCATCCTGCTGACGCGGGACATTGGCCTGCTCAAGCGCTCCGAGGTCGTCCACGGGTACTTTCCCCGGGAGACCGACCCCTCGCAGCAGCTCGTCGAGGTGGTGCGACGCTTCCAGCTCACCGGGCACATGCGGCCCTTCACCCGGTGCATCCCGTGCAACGCGTCCCTGTCCGCCGCCTCGCCCGAGGAGGTCGTGGGACGCGTGCCGGAGCGGGTGCAGACCACGTTCACCCGCTTCCAGCAGTGCCCCGAGTGCAAGCGCGTGTTCTGGGCCGGCTCCCACCATGAGCGCATGCAGGTCATCATCGACAAGCTGCGCGAGCTGGAGCGGCGGTAGCCGACGCGCTCAGCGCCGCGCGGCCTGCTGCGCGCGCCACGCTTCCTGGCCCTGGGTGTCGAGCGCGCGGAAGTCCTCGTCGCTCAACTTCACGGCGGCGGCGGCGGTGTTCTCCTCCAGGTGCTTCACCTTGCCGGTGCCCGGAATCGGCAGCATGACGGGCGAGCGCTTCAGCACCCACGCGAGCGCGACCTGCGACGGGGTGGCCCCCATCTTCCTGGCGAGGGTGTCGAGCAGACCGCCCTCCTTCGCCAGCGGCCCGCCGGCGAGCGGGTACCAGGGAATGAAGCCGATGCCGTTCTTCTCGCAGTGGTCGAGCACCGGCTCGCTGTGACGGTTCACGAGGTTGTAGAGGTTCTGCACCGTCGCGACCTTGAAGAACCGGCTCGCGGCTTGAATCTCCTCGACCGAGACCTCGCTCAGCCCGACGTGACGGATGAGCCCCTCGCGCTGCATCTCCGCGATGGCCCCGAACTGCTCGTCCCGCGGCACCTTCGCGTCGATGCGGTGCAGCTGCCACAGGTCGATGCGCTCCTGCTTGAGGCGCCGGAGGCTCATCAGCACGCACTGCTTGAGGTACTCGGGCCTGCCGACCGGGAGCCAGCTGTTCGGCCCGTGCCGGGTCAGCGCGCCCTTGGTCGCGATGACCATGCCCCCTTTGTACGGCGCGAGCACCTCCGCGAGGATGTCCTCGCTGATGAAGGGCCCGTAGCTGTCGGCGGTGTCGATGAAGTTGATGCCCAGCTCGGGAAGGCGCGCCACGGTGCGACGCGCCTCCTTCGGGTCCTCCGGGTCTCCCCAGATGCCGGGACCGGTGATGCGCATCGCACCGAACCCGAGCCGGTTCACCTCGAGGTCGCCACCAATCCGGAAGGTGCCACTCGCCGCCGCGTTGATCGTCGTCATCCGTGTTCCTCGTCGTCCCGTCAGGTCAGGCAACCTACCCGTGACCGCCGCACCGTGCTCAGTCAAAGATTACATCCATGAGAATCATCCTCTGCTGCTTGGGGCTTCTGCTGGCGGCACCCGCGCTCGCCAACTCAGTGGAGGATGGGCTGTGCCATGCACGGCCCCAGTCGGTCGAGAAGATGGAGAGGTCGGAGAAGCTCTGCCGCGCCTTCGTCCGC
>NZ_DASVWK010000370.1:0-16131 GCF_036389735.1 Archangium sp.
AGCGCAGCGAGTAGGGGTCCTGCACCTTGCGGCAGTTGATGTGCGTCTCCACCAGATCACTGCCCGCGAGCAGCCGGCGCAGGTGGGCGGCGCAGGCCTTCTGGCCCTCGTGGGGGCGCACGTCCTGGATCTCCGGGATGAAGGGCTTGTGGCTGCCCAGCAGGCCCTCCAGCGTCATCGAGCCGGCGAGGTCCGCCAGGTTGGCGAGCATCTCGGCGCGCAGCTGGAGCAGGGTGCCCACGGCGCACATGGCCTGGGTGCCGTTGACGAGCGCCAGGCCCTCCTTGGCCTCCAGCACCACCGGCCTCAGCCCGGCGCGCTCCAGCGCATTCCGGGCCGGCATCCGCTGGCCCTGGTAGAAGGCCTCGCCCTCGCCGATGAAGACGAGCGCCAGGTGCGCCAGCGGCGCCAGGTCTCCCGAGGCGCCCACGCTGCCGCGCTCGGGCACCACCGGCACCACGTCCTTGTTCAGCATGTCCAGCGCCAGCTGGAGCGTCTCCAGGCGGATGCCGGAGAAGCCCTTCGCCAGGACGTTGCAGCGCAGCAGCAGCAGCGCGCGGGCCTCGGGAATGGCCATGGGCGTGCCCACGCCAGCCGCGTGCGAGAGGATGAGGTTGCGCTGAAGCTCGCGCAGGTCCTTCTTGTCGATGCGCACCTCGGCCAGGGTGCCGAAGCCGGTGTTGATGCCGTAGGCGGGCTCATCCCCGGCGGCGACGCGGTCCACCAGCTCGCGCGAGGCCCGGACGCAGTCCTCGGCCTCGGGGGACAGCTGCACGATCGCCTCGTTACGGGCGACCTGGAGGATCTCCTCCAGCCGGAGGGTTTCACCATCGATCAGAAGGCGGGGGCGGTACATGTATGGCTCCGAATGCAGCGGTCACGCTCCTATAGAGCGTAGAGCGAGGGCGCTCACCCTCATACCTCAACAGGCGATCCTCCGCAGCCCGTCCGCTCCCCGGGCTTCCGGCAGCTTTTGACAGCAGGATGACACCTCACTACCTTGACGCGCCGTTCCAGGAGGAACCAGCCAACGTGGCATTGATCGTCCAGAAGTACGGCGGCACTTCGGTCGGAGACACCGAGCGGATGAAGAACGTGGCCCGCCGCTGCATCGCGGCCCAGGCCGCCGGGCATGACGTGGTGGTGGTGGTCTCCGCCATGTCCGGAGAGACCAACCGCCTGTTGAAGCTCGTCTCCCAGATCACCGACCGACCGAGTGAGCGTGAGCAGGATGTGGTGGTGGCCACCGGCGAGCAGGTATCCATCGGCCTCGTCGCCATGGCCATCCAGGCGCAGGGCGGTCAGGCGACCAGCTTCCTCGGTCACCAGGTGCAGATCGTCACCGACAACGTCTTCTCCAAGGCGCGCATCAAACGCATCGACGCCGAGCGCATCGTCGAGCTGCTCAAACAGAAGCACATCGTGGTGGTGGCCGGCTTCCAGGGCCAGGACGAGCAGGGCAACGTCACCACGCTGGGGCGCGGCGGCTCGGACACCACGGCGGTGGCCCTGGCCGCGGCGCTCAAGGCCGACGCCTGTGAGATCTACACGGACGTGGACGGCGTCTATACGACCGACCCGAACGTGTGCCCCGCGGCGCGCAAGCTGGACCGCATCTCCTACGAGGAGATGTTGGACCTGGCCAGCGTGGGCGCGAAGGTCCTGCAGATCCGGTCGGTCGAGTTCGCGATGAAGTACAAGGTTCCACTCTGGGTGAAGTCCTCCTTCACGGACGATCCCGGCACGCTGGTGTGCGAAGAGGACAAGTCGATGGAGAACGTGATCGTCAGCGGTATCGCCTATGACAAGAACGAGGCGAAGCTCGCCATCAGCGGGGTGCCGGATGTGCCGGGCGTGGCGGCGAAGATCTTCGGCGCGCTCGACGCGCAGAACATCGTGGTGGATCTGATCGTGCAGACCGCCTCCCGGGACGGCCGCACGGACCTGTCCTTCACGGTGGGCAAGACGGACTTGAGCAAGGCCAAGGAGGTCGTGGAGCGGGTGACCCGGGACATCCACGCGGGCGGCGTGGAGACGGACGGCGACGTGGCCAAGGTCTCCATCGTGGGCGTGGGCATGCGCAACCACTCGGGCGTGGCGGCGAAGATGTTCCAGGTGCTCGCCGCCGAGGGCATCAACATCCAGCTCATCTCCACGTCGGAGATCAAGGTCTCCTGCCTCATCCAGTCGAAGTACACGGAGCTGGCCGTCCGGGCGCTGCACACGGCGTTCGGCCTGGACAAGACTCCCGCGGCGAGCTGAGCGGTGAACCGTACCGGGGCGCTCGCGGTGGCCGCGCTCGGGCTCCTGGGCCTGGGCGTGCTGGCTCGTGGACGCTGGCCGGGCTCCGCGCCCGCGCTGGACTGTGATCCTGGCGCGGTGCGTGTGGTGGAGGGGGTGGCGGTGTGTGGGGACGGGGCGGCCCCCTCGTCCGCTCAGCAGCTCCTGCTGGGGCGGAAACTGGACCTCAACCACGTGTCCGAGGGGGAGCTGGCGGGGGTGCCAGGGGTAGGGCGCTCGCTTGCCCGGCGCCTCATCCAGGCGCGTGAGGCCCGGGGCCGCTTCGCCTCGTGGGACGAGGTGGCGTCCGTGCCTGGGGTGGGGGACGCCCGGCTGGAGTCCCTTCAGGCAACAGTAGAGCTACGGTAGGAGCCACGCCCCCAAGGCGTGTGGTAAGCACCATCCGTGCAGATCGCCTGCCCTCAGTGCTCCATGCAGTATGCGCTCGACCCCCGGCTGCTTCCGCCCGGAGGTGTGCCGGTGCAGTGCACCCGCTGTAGCCGTGTCTTCACCGCGGCTCCGCCGGCACAGGCGACCACCCAGACCACCCAGGTATTCGGCCTCGGTGGCCCGGTGCCCTCCATCAGCCCGGTGCCCTCCATCGCGCCCCTCCAGCCCGTGGCGAAGCCCGCGCAGCCCGTGGCGAAGCCGGCGGCCAACGCGAACTCCACGTTGCTCTTTGGTGCGGGTCAGCAGGCCCCGGCCAACAAGCCCAAGGCGGCTCCGGCGGCAACGCCGCCGTCGGCCATGACGACGCAGCTGTTCGGCGTGGTGCCCCAGGTGCCGCCGCCCGGCGCCAGCAATCCCCAGCCCAAGCCCCAGGCGGGTGCCCCCGCGCCCACGACGACACAGGCGTTCGGCGCGGTGCCGCAGCCGGTGCCGCCGGGCAACAAGCCGCCCTCCGCGTCGACGACGCCGCCCCTCGGTTCCACGGCGCCCGCCCAGGGCACGTCCCTGGCGGGGCGGCCCTCGTCCGTGTCGCTGGTGGAGCTCTTCGGTGACCTTCCGGACTTCGAGTTCGAGTCGAAGCCGGGGAGTGGGGAAGCGCCGCGGCCGGACCCCACCCCTGCTCCTGCCCCCGCCGTGGCGCCAACGCCCGAGCCGGTCCCGCCGTTCAGCGCTCCCGAGCTGAGGATGGCGGGCCCGTCCGCGCACCCTCCGGGCCTCATGCCCCGGAGCGAGCCCCAGGCTCCCCCGGCCGCGCTCAACCCGATGCCCGCTTCGGTGGGCGTGGCGGCGGGGACGCCCATCGAACTCCCCGACGAGCAGCCGGCCCCGCCGCCGAATCCCTTCGCGGGCCCGGTGCCTTCCCTGGGGGCTCCGCTGAGCGTTCCTCCCGAGGTAGCCGTCTCGAACAGCCCGATCGGGGCTCTCCTGGCGGAGGAAGTGCCCGTCGAGGAGCTGCCGTCGTTGCCGGGAGTGATGGCGCAGACGCCGGCTCCGGCCCTGTCCAAGCCGCTCGAGTTGCCGCCGGAGCTGCTCGACAACCCGATGGCGACCCCTTCGGACGAGCCGCGTCCCAACAAGGGCCTTGGGAGTCGGGGCCTGCTCATCGCCGGGATCGTGGTCGTGCTCGCACTGACGGCGTTCCTCACCTCGCCAGCCTGGCGCGGGAAGTCCAACGCGGTGTCGCAAGAAGCGCTGGTCGCCAAGGAAGAGGCGAGGGTGCTGCTGCGGCGTGACGACGCGACCTCGAAGGAGGAGGCCCTCTCTCGCTTCCGGACGCTGGTGGGCCTGCACCCGCTGAGCGTGGAGCTCCAGGCGGAGCGGGCGATCGCGCTCGCCCTGCACCTGGACGACACGCGCGTCCAGAAGAGCACGCTCGAGGCGAAGGTGAAGCGGCTCCAGGAGCGGATCACCAGTCTCTCCGAGGCCCAGACCCCGGCGGACTGGCAGAGCCGCGTCAACGCGATGCGTGAGGAGGTGGCCACCGCGCAGCGCGAGCTGGTGCCGTTCGAGACGCGCACCGCGCAGCTCGTGCAGGAGGCCCTGGACGTGTCCAAGCAGCTCGCGGTGATGCCCGCCCATGAGGAGACGGAGCCCGCCCTGGCGCGCCTGCGGGCCCGGGCCATGTTGAATGCCTCCCTGGGTGGTAGCGAGACGCCCTCGCTGGCCGTGATGCTCGTCCAGCAGCAGCAGCAGGACTGGAGCGCGCTGGCGATGGCCGAGTACGTCCTCAACGCCTCCACCACGCGCAATCAGATCTCCCAGGCCGCCACGGCGTTGGAGCGCCTGCGGGAGAAGGACAAGACCTTCCTGCGCCTCTACGTGCTGGAGGCGCGGATCGCCCTGCTGCGTGGGGAGCCGACCCTCGCGCTGGGGCTGCTGGAGACCGTGCTCACCCTCAATCCCAAGCACGAGCTGGCCCAGAAGCTCCAGGAGCATGCCCAGGAACTGCTCAACCCCGAGCCCGGTTCCGAGTCCGCTTCCTCGCCCTGACCCGGGGTGTCCACTTCCTGTCCCCTGGGGAGGAAAAGAAGTTCCCACCTCCCTTGAAGTCGCGCTGCCCCGCCCTGGGGGATGAGGGGTCCGGCGCCGGCCCCGAGGCCGGTATGCCTCTTGCTTGACGCCTGCCCCCGAGTGGTTCGCGTGAACGCGATTCGACGGGCGGGGAGGCAGGAGTGATGGCGGAACTGGTGTTCTGGTGTGCCGCGGTGCTGCTGGTACACACGTACTTTCTGTACCCGGTGGTGTTGTTCGCCCTGGATGGGATGGCGCAGGTGCTGCACAACCTGCGCTACATGCGCTCGGGGGTGAGCCGGCGCCGGGACGAGCAGCCGAGCGAGCTTCCCCGGGTGAGCCTGGTGGTGGCGGCCTACAACGAGGCGAGCTGCATCGAGGAGAAGCTGCGCAACAGCCTGGCGCTGGACTATCCGGCGGAGCGCTTCGAGGTGCTGATCGGCTCGGACGGCTCTTCGGACGGGACGGACGAGCTGGTGCGGCAGTGCACGGACGAGCGGGTGCGGCTGTCGGCGGCGCCGCGCGGCGGGAAGACGTCCGTGCTCAACCGGTGCCTTCCGGTGGCGAAGGGCGACATCGTGTTGCTGTCGGACGCGAACACGATGATCGAACCGGAAGCGGTGAAGCGGCTGGTGCGCCACTTCGAGAACCCCGAGGTGGGGGCGGTGTGCGGGCAGCTGCGGCTCTTCAACCCGACGAAGGCCGAGTACGAGGAGAGCACGTACTGGACCTATGAGTCGCTCATCAAGTTCTACGAGGGCAAGCGCGGGGCGGTGGTGGGGGCCAACGGGGGCCTGTACGCCATCCGCCGCTCGCTGTTCGAGGCGCTGCCACCGACGACGATCGTCGACGACTTCGTGATTCCGCTGCGCATCCTGGAGAAGGGCTACAAGGTCGTCTACGAGCCCGAGGCGGTGGCGCACGAGGAGACGACGGAGGACTACGGCAAGGAGTTCGGCCGCAGGGCGCGCATCGCCGCGGGCAACTTCCAGAGCCTGAGGATGGTGCCGGGGTTGCTCTCGCCGCTGTCGGGGTTTCCGGCGTTCGCCTTCTGGTCGCACAAGCTGCTGCGCTGGTGCGCGCCGGCGCTGATGGCCCTGGCGATGTTGGCGAACCTCTTCCTACTGAACAGTATTTTCTACCGGCTGACGCTGGTGGGGCAGGTGCTGTTCTACGGGCTGGCGTACCTGGGGAAGAGGGGCGCGCTGAGCGGGACGGCGAAGCGGGTGGCGTCGGTGGCCTACTACTTCGTGACGATGAACCTGGCCATCGTGGTGGGCTTCTGGCGATTCCTGCGCAACACCCAGCGCGCGGCCTGGGACCGTACGGCGCGCGCCCCGTCGTCGTAGCCTCGGGGGTTGCGTTAGACTGGGCCCCTGTCCGAGACATGAGGAGGCCTGGAGTGCGCTGCCTCCGCGCCAGTTCATCGACCGGCGCACCCCGACCGTCCGTCTCGAGCACTCCGAGCCTCCGCGGCTGGACGGTCAGCCGTACCGGGAGATCACCCGGGTGGGCCCGCTGATGATGCTCGGCGAGCACGAGGGACCCGAGGACGCCTGGGGTGAACTGCAACTGGTGGGGGCGCGGAAGCGGGAGAGGCACCGCATCTCACTCGAGCGCCTGGAGCAGGGCGTGTTGCTGGGCCGCTACGAGCGCTGCGGAATCCCGCTGGCGGAGCTCAACGATGTCTCGCGCGTGCACCTGCTCCTGGTCCAGATGGGCGAGGAGCTGTGGGCCATCGACACCGCCAGCACCAACGGCACCTGGCAGGACGAGGCGCGAATCGAGACGACCACGTTGGACGATCTGGACTCGCTCAAGCTGGGGGACGCCCTCCAGCTCCAGTGGCTCCGCCTGCACGCGTAGAGACCGCTGGAGGCGCGCTTGCTTCGCGTCGGCGAAGGAGTAGGCCGGCGACGGTCTACCGCCGAGCCACCGCCGTGGGCCTGGGCTCGGGCAGCACGGACCCAAACGCGGCGAAGAGCTGCCCGGTGAGCACGGGCGCCTTGCCCGCGCCGGGCACTCTCAGCATGTCGTTGAGCACCTCGCCGGTGCGTGGATCCCTCTGGAGGCCCGGCTTCGCGAGGTTCATCCGGTAGCGCACCACCCCGCGCTTCACGCGGTGGATGACCACGACGGTGCCATCGTCCTCGATTCCGTCCACCAACCCCACGTGGGTGAGCCCGTCGTTGCGCCGTCCATCGCGGTTCCGGTCATACGTCTCGCGGAAGAACACGAGGTCTCCCGGCTTCGGCTGGCCCCGGGTGTACACGCGGCCATGGCTCCTCGCGTACCGGTAGATAGCGGTGACACCGTTATCCCCCGTCACCCCCGCTCCCCGGAGCGAGACGCCGGCCCTGGCGTACACGCCCTCGATGAAGCCCGTGCAGTCATCCGGCCAGGAGCGCCCGGCGAGCTTCACCTTGCTGCTACCCACGAGCCCTCGGGCGGCGGTGAGCACGTCCTCTCGGCGGGCGGGAGGCGGGGAAGGGCGCACCTGCTTACGAGGAGCAGGCGAGGGGGCGGGAGTGGCGACAACGGTCAGCGGGGCCCGGGGCGCCGCGGGGGGAGTCATCGGGCTGTACCGGGAGTGGGAGCCCAGCATCCGCCCTCCGAGGGGCATGCCGCTGGCGCATCCGGTCATCACCACCACCGCCGCGAGCAGGACACCGAGCCTCATGACGCCACCTCCCTGGAGCGAGTCCACGAGAGAGGGTCCGGCGGATCCACGGTGTCGTCAAAAAACCTACCCGGCCAGGCAGGCACGGGAGCTCGGTTTTTTCACCCGGAGGCATGGTGGTAATTCTGGGCCAATGCGCAAGTTTCGAACCCTCTCCCTGCTGCTGCTGCTGACCGGCTGTGGTGCGCCCCGGGCGTACCAGCGGGCCCAGGAGGCGGACACGCTGGAGGCGTACCGCGCCTTCCTGCGCGAGCACCCCGAGGGGGATGACGCGGAGGCGGTGGAGGTGCGCATCTCCGAGCTGGAGTTCGAGGAGGCCTCGAAGCTTCACACGGTGGTGGCCTACAAGCGCTTCCTGGAGGCGCACCCGGAGGTGCCACAGGCGCGGGCGGCTCGGACGCTGCTGGAGGGCCTGCGCTTCAACGCGGCGAAGGAGGCGGGCACGGCGGCGGCGTTGCGCCAGTTCCTCAAGGACCATCCGGATGGGGCGCAGCGCGACGAGGCGCAGCGGCTGCTGAAGGAGGCCGAGCTGAAGGAACTGGCCACGACGAAGGACACCCAGCAGCTCCGGGCGTACCTCCAGGAGGCTCCGGATGATCCGCGGCGGCTGGAGGTGGAGTCGCGGCTGGACGACGAGACCTTCACGCGAGCGGAGACGACGGGGGCGACGCAACTCTTCGCGTACCTGCGGGACTTCCCGGCGGGCCGCTACCGCGAGCAGGCGAAGGTGAAGCTGCTGGCGCTCGAGGTGGAGGGGCTGCTCGTCTCCGGGCTGCTGGAGGAGGCGCGGGCGCGCGTGGCGGGGCACCCGCTGGGCGCGAAGCTGAAGGATTTCCCGGCGCGCCTGAACCGGATCCGCTCCGAGCGCTCGGCGCTCCAGAGCCCCGAGCCGCTGGCCCAGGCCGCGCAGGTGGGGCACTACCTGCGGAGCCTTGAGGACCTGAAGCACGCGCTGGTGGCGCCGGACGCGATGGATCGGTGGCAGGCGGCGGAGGAACTGGGGCAGCACGTGTCGGTGCGCGCGGTGGATCCCCTGCTGGAGGCGTTCCGTACGGGGCGCAATCCGCTCGTGAGGGAGCGGGCGCTGGAGAGCCTCCAGACGGTGCTGCGCGCGCTGCCCGGGCCGGTGGCGGAGTACGAGGTGGCGGTGCGGCTGGAGTCGCTGCGCGAGAAGGCGAACAGCGCGGAGCTGTACCTGATCATGGCGGCACTGTTGGATATGTCCGGGCGCATGGGCGAGGCGGCCACCGAGTACCAGCGGGCCTTCGCGCCGGAGGATCCGGATCCGGTGGTGCTGCGGCGCTGGGTGCAGCTGCGCGAGGAGCGGCGGCAGACGTTCTCGGCGGCGGTGGCGGCGCGGCAGCTCTCGCTGTGGGCGCTGAGGGTGGCACGCGAGGAGTCGATCTCCCCCGAGGGAGGCGTCCCGCTGGCGGCGGCGCGGCAGCTGTGCGCGGCGGCGCGGAACGCCCGCTTCGCGTCGGAGGCGATCGCCCGGGCCCGGAAGGTGAGCACCGAGTTCCCCGAGGATCTGGACGGCTTCGCGGTGACGGCGGCGGAGGCACTGAAGCTGTCGGAGGCGCGGCTGGCGGACGCGGAGCTGCTGCTGCGCGAGCGGACGCCCGGGGCGCGCACGTGCGGAGACGACGCGGTGCGCGAGCGTCTGGAGAGCGCGCTCTCCCAGCGCCGCGAGGCGCTCCGGACGGTGGGCACGAAGCTGCCGAAGCTGGCGCCGCTGCTGCTCCAGGTGGCGCGCGAGAGGGATCCTTCCCCGGAGGTCCGTACCGAGGCCGCGGCGCTGCTCAAGTAGGCTGTGTCCATGGCCACCCGCCCGGACCCATTACCGCGCATCGACTATGAGCGGCTGCTCAACGAGGAGCAGTTGCTCGCGGTGGAGGCGGGGGAGGGGCCGGTGCTGGTCATCGCGGGGGCGGGCTCGGGCAAGACGCGCACGCTGACGTTCCGGGTGGCGAGGCTGCTGGAGCGGGGCATTCCTCCCGAGGGCGTGCTGCTGCTCACCTTCACCAACAAGGCCGCGCGGGAGATGACGCGGCGGGTGGAGGAGCTGGCCGGGTCCTTCTCGGACGTGCGGAAGATCCTGGGCGGCACCTTCCACCACGCGGCGCACGTGCTGCTGCGCCAGCACGCGGGGGTACTCGGCTTCTCACGCGACTTCACGGTGCTGGATCGCGAGGACGCGGGCGACCTGATGGCCTCGTGCATCGCCGAGCGCAAGCCGCCGAAGGAGCGGCGCTTCCCGAGGGCCGAGGTGGTGTTGGAGCTCATCTCCCTGGCCGCCAACCTCCAGCGGACGGTGGCCGAGGTGCTGGTGGAGCGCCGGCCTCCACTCCTCCCGCTGGCCGAGGAGGTGCTGGCCGTCTCCCGCCGCTTCGCCGAGCGCAAGGCGCGCATGCACCTGATGGACTTCGACGACCTGCTGGTGCTGCTCAAGCGGCTGCTCGTCGAGCACCCCACCCACCGCGCCGAGCTCGTGGAGCGCTTCCGCTGCGTTCTCGTGGACGAGTACCAGGACACCAACCGGCTCCAGGGTGACCTGGTGGACCTGCTCGTCGGCGAGCGCCGCAACCTCACCGTGGTGGGCGACGACTGCCAGTCCATCTACAGCTTCCGCGGCGCCGACTTCACCAACATCATCGACTTTCCCCAGCGTTACCCGGGCTGCGGCATCTACCCGCTCACCCGCAACTACCGCTCGACCCCGGAGGTCCTCCGACTGGCCAACGCCTCCATTTCGCTCAACACGCGCCAGTTCCCCAAGGTGCTCATCTCCTCGCGCGAGCCAGGGCCGGTGCCGGTGCTGGTGCCCACCTTGGACCTGGCGCAACAGGCCGCCTTCGTGGTCCGGCGCGTGATCGAGCTGCGCGAGCAGGGCCTGCCCCTGGAGCAGATGGCGGTGCTGTACCGCGCGCACAGCCAATCGCTGGAGCTACAACTGGAGCTCACCCGCCAGGGCATCCCCTTCCAGGTGCGCTCGGGCGTGCGTTTCTTCGAGCAGAGCCATGTGAAGGATGTCCTCGCCCACCTGCGTCTGGTGGGCAACCCGCGCGACGAGCTGGCCTTCAAGCGGACCCTCAAGCTCGTGTCCGGCATCGGCCCGGCGACGGCGGAGTCCCTCTGGGAGGTGCTGAGTGCCCTGCCGCCGGAGCTGTCCCTGGTGGAGGCCCTGGGCCAGCCGGACGTCCGTGCCGAGGTGCCCCGGAAGGCGACCGCGAGCTTCGACCGGCTGCGCCTCCTCCTGGAGCGGCTCACACGGCCTGGGTCAAACATGACCCTCGGGGAGATGATCCAGGACGTGCTGGCCGGCGGCTACGGCGAGTACCTGCGCACCGAGTTCCCGGAAGAGGAGCGGCGCGAGGACGACCTCCGGCAGCTGGCCGAGTTCGCCGGGCGCTTCGAGGGCCTGCCGCGCTTCCTGTCGGAGATCGCGCTGGCCTCCGAGTTCTCGACCCGGGAGGCCACCGGCGAGCCCCCGGACGAGTGCCTCACGCTCTCCACGGTGCACCAGGCCAAGGGGCTGGAGTGGCGGGCGGTTTTCGTCATCTCCCTGGCCGAGGGCCGCTTCCCGCTGCATGGGGCGGCTCGCACGCCGGACGAGGAGGAGGAGGAGCGCCGGCTCTTCTACGTGGCCACCACCCGGGCACGTGATGAGCTGGTGCTGACCTATCCCATCTCCGCCGTTCTCCAGTACGGCGAGCGCTCGCTCCTCCGGCTTTCCCGTTTCATCGAGGAGCTACCGGTAGCTGAAGAAGCCCCCTATGCCCGGCTGATCCTGGAGACGAGAAGCGCGCAAGGTGACTCCTGACGTGATACAGAGTGGGATGAGCACGGTCCCCTCGGGCCGGGCAAGCACTCCACATGGCGGACAGACCTCGCATCATCGGGATTGATCTAGGCACGACCAACACGCTGGTCGCGTCCGTGAAGAACCGTATCCCGAAGATCGTCCCCACGGATCGCGGCAACCTGATCCTGCCGTCCGTGGTGGCGCTGTCTGGCAAGGGAGATCTGCTGGTGGGGGGTGTGGCCAAGGATCAGATGGTCACCAACCCGAAGAACACGCTCTACGGGACCAAGCGCCTCATCGGTCGCAAGTACCACTCGAAGGTCGTCGACGAACTCAAGGGCTACTTCAAGTACGACATCGTCGAGGGCACGGACGGGGACGCGGCGGTGACGCTGGGCGGGCGCGTGTACTCGCTGCCCGAGGTGTCCAGCTTCATCCTCAAGCAACTCAAGACGATCGCCGAGCAGTTCCTGGGTGGCCCCGTCGACGAGGCCGTCATCTCCGTGCCGGCGTACTACACGGACAGTCAGCGCCAGGCGGTGAAGGAAGCCGGGAAGCTGGCCGGCTTCAACGTCAAGCGCATCGTCAACGAGCCCACCGCGGCGGCGCTCGCCTACGGCTTCAACCGCGGGTTGGATCAGAAGATCCTCGTCTATGACCTGGGCGGTGGCACCTTCGATGTCTCGGTGCTGCACCTGACGGGCAACGTCTTCGAGGTGCTGGCCACCGGTGGTGACACCTTCCTGGGTGGCGTCGACTTCGACAACCGGGTGATGGATTACGTCCTCGACAAGTTCTGGGAGGAGACCAAGGTCGACCTCACGCAGAGCCCCATCGCCATGCAGCGCATCAAGAATGCGTCCGAGACGGCGAAGATCGACCTGACGCTCATCCCCAACGTGGTCATCGACCTGCCCTACATCGAGGAGCGCAAGGGCAAGCCGCTGGATCTGCGGATCCCCCTGACGCGCGAGAACCTCAACGCGCTCACGATGGATCTGGTGGACCGCACGTTCGAGCTCTGCGATCGGGTGCTGGCGGAGAAGGGCATCAGCCGCTCGGAGATCGACGAGATCATCCTGGTGGGCGGGCAGAGCCGCATGCCACTGGTGCAGCAGCGCATCCAGGAGCACTTCGGCAAGCCGCCGCGCAAGGGCGTGCACCCGGACGAGTGCGTGGCCCTGGGCGCGGCGCTGCTGGCGGACTCGCTGGGCAGCATCGACGCGGTGACGCTGCTGGACGCGGTGTCCATGCCCATCGGCTACGCGCTGCCCAACGGCCGCGTGAAGCGCGTCATCGAGAAGAACTCGCTCATCCCGCTGGTGAAGAGCTTCCGGCTGCCTCCTCCGAAGGATCCGGGCGCGCCCTTCATCGAGATGGACATCTTCCAGGGCGACAGCGACCTGATGGTGGACAACGAGTACCTGGGCACGCTGAAGGTACCGGCCGAGTCGGCGGGGCGGAAGATCGACTTCCGGCTCAACGAGGAGTGCCTGCTCCAGGTCATCGTCGAGGAGCCGGGTGGTTCCAAGCAGATCGAGCTGGCCACCCGGGACACGCCGGAGCTGCTCAAGAAGGAGCTGGCGCGCGTGGCCGAGGAGAGGGCCCTGAAGGCCGAGCAGGCGGCCTCCACCCCGTCCTCCCATCATGAGGGCAGCGGCTTGTTCTCCAGCATCAAGAGCATCTTCCGCAGGGGGTAGTAGGGCGGCATGGCCAGGTTCCCGTCGAAGGAGTGGTGTGAGGAGGCGGTTCGGCTGGTGAACGAGGACCCCGAGCGCGAGCTGGCAGCCCAAGGCTGGCAGGGCGACATCGGGGTCATCGTCGACGCGGAGCCGGGCAAGCTGGCGCGGGCCTTCGTGGCGTACGTGGTGCCACGCGACGCGCGCATCGAGAAGCTGCGCGTGCTGGATGACCCGGACGACCTGGACGAGTTCGAGCCGGCCTACCTGGCGCGGGCGCCATACTCCGTGTGGAAACATCTGCTCCAGGGCAGCCTGGATCCAGTGGAGGCGGTGCTGCGACGGCGCATCGCGGTGAAGGGCGATATCCAGCAGCTCGTCGAGCGGCTGCGCTTCAAGGGCATCGCGGATCGCCTCTTCGCCCAGCTGAAGACAGAGTACGTGGACGAGTGAGCGAGCCCGAGGGGGGCAGGCAACCATGGGGATTCGTGACGAGCTGAAGAAGCAGGCACTGGGGGCCTCGCAGAAGGCGATGGAGAAGCTCCTGGCCGACGAGAAGCGGGCCATGAGCGTCGCCCAGGCGTTTGGCTCGGTGCAGAGGGGCAAGCAGGCCCTGGACCGGAGCCAGGAGGAGCTCATGCGGGCGCTGAGCTTCGCCCCCAAGAGCGACTTCAAGGCCCTGGGCAAGAAGCTCTCGGGGCTCAAGCGGCGGTTGCGCGAGCTGGACGAAAAGCTGGAAGAAATCGCGCGTGAATAGCCGTTGACAGGGGGCACCAGCGGGTGGCATTTACCCACCCGTCGCTTCGTCGAGGGCACATAGCTCAGCGGTAGAGCACTGCCTTCACACGGCAGGGGTCCCAGGTTCGAAACCTGGTGTGCCCACTCTTCGACGAAACCGATGGCAGCAGGGCACATAGCTCAGCGGTAGAGCACTGCCTTCACACGGCAGGGGTCCCAGGTTCGAAACCTGGTGTGCCCACACAGCGAGAGGCCGTGAGTCCCCAGGGACTCACGGCCTTTTCGCTTTTGGGGCACTACTTGGCGGCCCGAGCCGGCCGGGTACCCGGGGGTACGGCCACGCCCGCCTGCTTGCGCTCCTGGGCCCGCGCCTTCATCAGAGAGGCCACGATGGAGCCGCCCAGCAGCAGGGTGATGACGCCCAGCGAGAGCGCCGGCGGCACCTTCACCACGTCGATCAGCGCCATCTTCGCGCCCACGAACACCAGCACCGCGGACAGGCCCACCTTCAGGTAGGAGAACTTCTCCACCGCCCCCGCCAGCACGAAGAAGAGCGAGCGCAGGCCCAGGATGGCGAAGATGTTCGAGGTGAAGACGAGGAACGGATCCGTCGTCACCGCGAAGATGGCCGGGATGGAGTCGAGCGCGAACAGCACGTCCGTCAGCTCCACCAGCACCAGGGACATGAACAGCGGAGTGGCCAGCTTCTTGCCATTCTCCACCGTGAAGAAGCGGTCCCCCTCGAAGCGGCTCGTCGAGGGGATGAGCCGCCGCGCCAGCTTCATGGCGGCGCCGTCCTCGGGGTGCTCCTCCTTGTTGCGCTGAAGGAAGAGCTTCACGCCCGTCAAGATGAGGAACGCGCCGAAGACGTAGATGAGCCAGTGGAAGCGCTCGAGCATCGCCACGCCGGCGAAGATCATCCCCGCGCGAAGCACCAGCGCGCTCAAGATGCCCCAGAAGAGCACCCGGTGCTGGTAGAGCGCTGGAATCTTCAGCGCCGAGAAGATGACGACGAAGACGAAGATGTTGTCGACCGACAGCGACTTCTCGATGAGATAGCCGGTGAGGAACTGCATCCCCGGCGTGGGTCCGAACTTCCACCAGATGCCCAGGTTGAACACCAGCGCGAGCGAGATCCACACGCCGCTCCACGCCAGCGCCTCCTTGAACTTCACCTCGTGCGTCTTGCGGTGGAACACCCCCAGATCCAACCCCAGCATCAACAGCACGAACACGATGAACCCCCCCCAGAGGGCGGGGCTGCCTACGCTCTGCATTTCCATGGGTTCTCGATCTCTTTCCTAGAAAGGTGTCAGAAGGACAGGGCTCCACCACTCCAGCCCCGGGCGGGCATCCGCGCGGCCTGCTCCCGCAGTCGGCGCACGCGCTCCTCGGTGCGCGGGTGCGTGGAGAAGAGCGACAGGATGTTCTGCATCCCCGCGAAGGGACTCACGATGAACAGGCTCGCCGTGGCCGGACGTCCCTCCACCGGCAGCGCCATGGCCCCGGCCTCCAGCTTCTGGAGTGCGCGCGCCAGTGCCTCGGGGTCTCCGGAGATCTCCCCGCCCGTCTCATCCGCCAGGTACTCGCGCGAGCGGGAGATGCCCATCTGGATGACCGTGGCCGCGATGGGCGCCACCAACGCCAGCGCCAGCGTCTGGAGGGGTGACAGGCCCTCGTCACCCTCGTCCTCGTCCCGGCCCAGGAACATCGAGCCGAACATGCCCACCGCGTGCGCCAGGTACGTCACCGCCGTGGCCACCGCCGCCGCGATGGTGGACACCAGGATGTCCCGGTTCTTGATGTGCGCGAGCTCGTGCGCCAGCACCCCGCGCAGCTCCCGCTCGTCGAGCACCTGGAGGATGCCCGCCGTCACCGCCACCACGCCGTGCTCCGGGTCGCGGCCGGTGGCGAAGGCGTTGGGCTGGGCCTCGTGCATGATGAAGACGCGCGGCTTGGGCATGTTCGCCCGCTGCGCCAACTCCTCCACCATCCGGTGCAGGCCGGGCGCCTCGTGGGGGCTCACCTCCTGTGCCCCGTGCATCTTCAACACCAGCTTGTCCGAGAAGAAGTAGGCGCCCAGGTTCATCGCCAGCGAGAGCGCCAGCGCGCCAAAGAGGAAGCCCTTGCCCAGGACGGCTCCGATACCAATGAGCGCCGCGGACAGGACTCCGAGCAGCAGGATGGTCTTGATCTGATTCTTCATGGCTCCGTCCACGATGGGCCCGAGCGCGCACCATGCGCGCCGGGCTTCGGATGCCATTGGAAATAAGAGCTGGGCGATAGTTAGGCAAATAGGTAATCAGGACACGAAGCTTCGATAAAACCGAAGGATGGGGGGCGCTCGCTTCCTGCTCCTGGAGAGCGGTTGAGCGAGCCTGGAGGGAGCACTTCGGAGGGATGACGGATCGTCGGCCCCTGTTTGGAGGCCCAAATGATTCGAAACCGACTCCTCTCCGCCCTGTGCGGCTCCTTCCTCTTCGTCTCCATCG
>NZ_DASVWK010000371.1:0-4300 GCF_036389735.1 Archangium sp.
CCCCAGCCGCAGGGCCACCTCGCGCTCGAAAGGCTGGCTTCCATCATCCTGCTCCAGCAGCAGACGCACGCCGGAGAGCGTCACCTTTTCGGTGGCCGCGTCCGGCAGGCATAGGGTGACGGTGGATTCCCCGGTGAGCCACTCCGGGTTGAGTTCGTCGGCCAGCGTCCGCTGGCGCTCGCCACTCCCCAGCCAGAAGCCTCCCTGCGGGGGATGCCCGTTGAGGCCGCGGCGCAGCACCACCGGGCGCTGGATGCCATTGGCCTCGTAGACGAGGTGCGCGCGGCGCACGGTTCCCAGCGGAATGGGGGCGGCGAGCAGGAAGGAGGCACAAGGCTGGCCCTCGGCCAGGCCTCGCGGGGAGAGGACGGCCCCGGTGGGCCGCGCGCTGAAGACATGGACGTTCGCCCCTCCGAGATTGCCGGAGTCGCGCGAGCGTTCGGCGAGCACCCCCACGTCGCGGGTCACGGGCAGCACGCCCGGTCCCCACAACTCCAGCTCTTCCACCCGCACCTGTCCCGCCAGCGGCGTCAGCGTGAGCGTGACAGTCTGCCGCGCTGGCGGCATTTCCGTGGTGGCGGTGAGGCTCTCCCACTCCCCCTGCCCGAGCGCCTCGAAAGCCGGCGACCCGCTCAGCTCCACCCGCACCGCACCGCGAGCGAACACCTTGAGCCGCTGGGGGTGGACGTCCTGGGCGAAGGAGAGCGTCAGCGACACCGGACGCTCGAGCATCAGACCCGTGGTGGTGTCGCGATCGAAGAGCAGCCCCGCTTCCACCCTGGGAGCGCCCTGGAGGGCCGTGGGGTTGAGGCGCAGGAGCGTGGGCGGCGCGTCTCCGGAGGCCTGCTTGCAGCTCAAGGCTGACAGGAGGAGCAGCACGGACAGGCCGCGCATCGCATGGAGGGCATGACGAAGCATGGGAGCGATCTCCAGGATCTTCACTGCGCGATGAAGTTGGCGGGGAGGTAGGTGTTCTCGGAAACCGTCACACGCGTGGGCATGGTCGTGCTGGCGAGATCGACGTCGGTGGCGGCGACATACACGTCATAGACGCGGCCCGCCTCGAAGGTGCCGGCCGCGAAGGAGGCACTGGCCTCGCTGGCCCATTGCACGGCCGTGAGCGAGCCCTGGTTGTCCCAAACGCTCACGTAATAGGTGCGCGCGCCCGCGACGGCCTGCCAGGACACCCGCGATCCGCCGCTGGCCGAGGACACCGCCTTCACATCCAGGGGAGCGGCCAGCGAGCCCAGCTCTCCGATGGAAAAGCTCGTCGACAGCACCTGCGCGCCCACGCGGGCCGTCAACGTGTAGCGCCCCAGCAGCGGTGGCGTGTCATAGGACCAGACGAGATGCTGGCGGGCTCGTGGGGGATAGGAAAAGCGCAGGGGCGTCTCCGAGCGCAGCCCCGGGCCGATGAGTTCCACCGTCCCGCCCTCCTCCAGGGGTGTGCCGTCCGCACGTATGAGGCCTACCCACAGGGCCAGGCCCGGCTGCGTTCGGCCGTAATGCAACGCCCCCCCCGCGGCGCCGACTCGTAGCGTGGTGCCAGGCTCCTGCCCCCTGGAGAACGCCAGCCGTCCCTCGGAGACATGGAACTCCATGGGAAGCGGCGGACGCTGCGACACATCCGCCGCGAGCGCCTCCAGGGAGGTACTGAAGGCAAGCACGGACGCCGTATAGGTGCCGGTCGGCAGCGCGGAGAGATCACACTCCATCGCGCTCCCGCGCCACGACAGCTGGAGTGTCCCGTCCTTGAACACCTGGCAGCCGTAACTGGCGGCGCCCGGGACGGGCTCCCACGTCAGGCGCGCGCCATCCGCCGAGAGCGTCACCGAGGGAACCGGGGGGCCTTGGCTGTCGGGCGCGGTGAAGGAGGCCGAGATGCTGACACCGTCCGCACGCGAGAGCTCGAGCCGGTACGTCTCCCCCGGGGCGAGTCCCACGTTCCACCACCACCAGGGGACATGAGATCCCGGCTCGGTACCCGCTGGGTAGACGAAGGAAGAGGTCAACGCGCCGTGGGAGTCGGAGAGGGTGGCGCTCCACGGCTCGGTGGGGCCCCGCCCCTGGACGTCGCGGAACGTCGCCAGCAGCGCGAGCCCCACCCGCCCCGAGCCATCCGAGTAGGAGCCGCCCGTGAGCCGCAGCACGAGCCCCTCCACCTCCGACGAGGGCCTCCCGTCAGGCGGAACGGAGCCACACCCGAGGAGCCCCACGAGCAGCAGCCACGCCCAACGGAGGTCTCCTCGCGAAGACCGCCCCTGTGCGCTGAACCCGCGGCTGAGCCCCCTCCACTTGCGCATTGTCGCCCCGGCTTCGTCTGAAACGGCGGCGCATGATATGGGCCACGATGGTTCACGCAATACGCTCCAGGCGAAGCGAGCGGCACGCGTGCGAGGCCCTCACGGGAAAATAATATGCTCACGGTATTCGCCCTCCTTCCCCTCACCCTGGCCGTCACCGCCGGAGCGGCCGAGGCGCCTCGCGCGCGTGGCACGCCGAAGCCGCCCGCGCGCACGGAGAAGGCGGGGGGCACGGCCCCTGAGACGAAGCAGGAGCCACGGCCCTGGGTGGCACTCGCCGCGGGCCCCGCCTTCCCCTTCGCACGAGGACCGGTGTGGCCACGCGTGCACCTGCGGCTCGGCCTCCCGCTGGTACGCCTGGATGAGCGATTCACCCTCTCGCTCGTGGTGCCGCTCAGCACGGGGTGGGCGCGGCAGACAGGCGCCTTCTCCTCTACGAGCACGGTATTGGCCTTCGACCTCATTCCCTCGGCCCGCTTGAGCGCGCGCGGGCCCGGACGGCTGAGTTTCCATGGCGATCTCGGCGTGGGAGTGGCGCACTTCCGGTATGGGTTCGAGGTGCCCGGCCTGGGACAGGCACGTGACCATGGCAGCGGCCTCGGCCTACGGGTGGGCGCGGGGCTGGCCTACGACGTGAGCCGCCAGTGGGGGCTTTTCCTGGAGCCCCTCCACCTCCTCTTCCACACGGCGCAGGAGGGCGTCTTCCGCTTCGGCAACACCAGCTTCTCCTCCAGCACGGGCGCCGGGCCCCAAGCCTCCGTGCTGGCCGGCACCTCGTTTTCCTGGTGAGCGCGCACGCACGCCCGGGCACCGGACAGGAGGAGCCAGATGCCGGGCGTGCGTGTTATCTCTCTCTCCTGTGTCACCGAAACTCTCTCCGACCGGACCCATCCCCGGGAGCCCGACGACCTCGGACCCCCTCCATGGCAGCTTTCGCACCTCGCTGAGCCGAGCCCGCGCCGAGGAAGCCGAGCGCCGCGCGCAGGCCCTCTTCGCGGATACGGAGCTCGCCCGCCTGCTGAGCGTGCCTCGGGTGCGGACCCGCCAGTCGCCGCGCGCGCGGGACATCTTCGTCAACCGCAACCTGCGCATGTCCGGCGTCGAGCTCATCGGCTTCGACATGGACTACACGCTGGCCATCTACCACATGCGCCGGCTGGAGCAGCTCGCCTATGACATGACGCTGGCGAAGCTCGTCAGCGACCGGGGCTACCCCGCCGTCATCGGGCAGATCCAGTACGACCACCACTTCGTCATGCGCGGGCTGGCCGTCGACAAGACGAACGGCAACCTGCTGAAGATGGATCGCTTCGGCTACGTGGGGCGGGCCTGGCACGGGCTGCGGCCGCTGGAGCGCGAGGTGTGGAAGAAGCTGTACCGCAACCAGCGGGTGCGGCTGAAGAACCCGCAGTTCGCGTGGATCGACACGCTCTTCGCGCTGCCCGAGGCGTGGCTCTTCGCGGCCATCATCGAGCTGCTGGAGTCGCTGGGCCAGCGCGTGGACTACGGCAAGCTGTACGACGACATCCGCGACGCCATCGACACGGTGCACCGGGACAACTCGCTCAAGCGCGAGGTGCGCAAGGAGCTGAGCCGGTATGTCTTCCAGGATCCGGAGCTGGGCCCCGCGCTGCACAAGCTGCGCTCGGGGGGCAAGCGGCTGTTCCTGCTGACGAACTCGGCGTGGGACTACACGGACGCGGTGATGCGCTACCTGTTGGACGGGCAGCTCGCGGAGTACCCGAGCTGGCGCAACTACTTCGATCACATCGTGACGCTGGCGGCCAAGCCGGCCTTCTTCTCGGAGCAGCGGCCGTTCCTGGAGCTGGAGACGGCGGGGCCCGGCGAGGAGGCGCGCGTGGTGGGCGAGGCCACCAGCCTGGAGCGCGGCAAGGTGTACCAGGGAGGCACCCTGGTGCAGTTCGAGCAGTTCAGCGGCTACGCGGGCGAGGGCATCCTGTACGTGGGCGACCACATCTACGGGGACATCCTCAAGT
>NZ_DASVWK010000372.1:0-13047 GCF_036389735.1 Archangium sp.
CTGGATGAGGGCCAGAATGAGCAGCCCCAACAAGCCCGCTCGCCGAGAGTCCGAGCGTTCAGGACCCAACAGCGCCGGCACCAGCGACAGCAGCGCCAGTCCCATGAGGAGCACGAGGGGCAGCACCGGCTCGTCTCCCTCCGGAAGGAGGGGGCCGCCGGGCAGCTCCGCCCACTGGGCGAGGAGGCCCACGCCCTGGGTGCTCGCGGCCGCCCAGGGTGCCCACGGGTAGCGGCCCGGGGCGTCCGTGTCCTGCCCGCGCAGGTGCTCCAGGTCCTCCGGGCGCACCTCCAGGGCGAAGGGGAAGCCGAGCCGCAGCAGGGCCTCGGTGGCCGCGGCCCGGCACGTCCGGCCCGTCGCCTCCTCCAGCCCCGCCAGCTGGCCCCCCTCCAGCAGCTGGTGCAGCACGTCCGCCACCTGCCGCCCCTCGCTCCCGGCCGTCAGCGTGTCCAGCTGGTGGTTGATTCGCTCGGCCCATACGGCGCGCTCGGCCTCCGAGGAAGCCGCCTGGGCCTCCTGGACGGCGAGCAGCATCGGCAGCGACCCCTCCTCGGGCTCGGAGAGGCGCGCTGGGGGCTCCCATGGGGCCAGGGACGGCAGCTCCGCCAGGCCCTCCCCCTCCGACTCCCCCGGACGGGAGCCGAAACCCGGCGGTCGCGTAGGGGAGTCGGACATGCCTGGGACTGTAACGACCCACTCCAACCGCCTTCAAAGCTTCCCGCGCCGCCCCCGCTCCGAAGCTTCCGCCACCCGACGCGAGGGCCCCCCTCGCGCCCGCCAGGTGACAGCGCCCCTCTCTCCTGGAAGGTCCGTGGGTCTCCTGGCGCTCACGGGGTAGAGTAGCGGCACCTTGTCGTCCCCCCCCCAGCCTCCCAGGACCGTGGAAATCCCCTCGCGCCGCTTCGGGCGCTACGTGCTGCGCTCGCGACTGGGCTCCGGGGGCATGGCGGAGGTGTTGCTCGCGGAGGCCAGGGACGAGAAGGGGGCGCCCTTCAAGGTGGCGCTGAAGCTGATGCGCAAGGGCGTCTCGGCGGAGGCCTTCGCCGACGAGGCGGACCTGATGGGCCTGCTGGAGCACCCCAACCTGATGCGCCGGCTGGAGATTGGCGAGGCCTTCGGGCGCTACTTCATCGCCATGGAGTTCCTGGTCGGCGGCGACCTGGAGGGGATTCTCCGGGCGCACCGTCAGCAGGGCCGGAGCATCCCGCCCGCGGTGGGCGCCCACGTGTGCATCGAGGCGCTACGGGCCCTGGCCTACTTCCACCAGGCGCGCACGCGCAGCGGCCGGCCGCTGGAGCTCATCCACGGGGACGTGAACCCCTCCAACATCTTCTTCTCGGGGCAGTGCGAGGTGAAGCTCGGCGACTTCGGCGTGGCCCGGGCGCGCGGGTTGGACCTCGGCCCGGAGGAGGGCGTGACGGGGGGCAAGCTGCACTACCTGTCGCCGGAGCAGACGCGCGGGGACTCGGAGACGCAGGCCTCGGACCTCTTCTCGGTGGGCATCGTCCTGCACGAGCTGGTGCTGGGCTTCCACCCCTTCGCCCCCGACAGCGACAACCCCGAGGTGGTGATGGCGGCCATCCGGGCGGCGAAGCTCAACCTGCCGGACACGCTGGACAAGCAGCTGGCGGCGGTGCTGCGCAGGGCCCTGGCTCCGGACGTGGGCCAGCGCTACCGCACCGCGGGCGAGTTCGCCGGAGCGCTCCTCGCCTGGGCCCTGGACACGGGGCAGCCCTTCGACCCGCGCGAGCTTCAGTCCGCCATGCAGCAGGTGCTCTCGCTCGCGCTCTGGGAGCGGGAGAAGAGCAGCGGTCGCTGAGCCGTTCTCAGTACCTGCGCCACTGGAGCTGGGCCACGGCGCCGCCGCCGCGCTCGTAGTACTCCATGACCACCCGGTGGTGGCCCGACGGCAGCCAGGTGAAGGTTCTGTAGCTCGTGGGGCCCTGGTCCTTCCAGGCATTGATGATGCGGGAACCATTCACGAACACGCGGACCCCGTCATCCGCCCGGGCCGTGAAGGCATACGTCCCCGACGAGCCGAACCAGAACCGGCCGCTCCAGCGTACCGAGAACTCGTCCCACGGGACTTCCGGAGCGGGGCTGTCCTCACCCCAGTTGTGGTTGATGGGGGCCGACTCGCAGCGCACCATGACGGGGGCGCCGCTGAGGGTGGAGTTGTCGAAGTACTCCGCCCGGAACTCCCCCACCGGGCACTCCGTCGGAATGAGGGTGGCCGTGTACGAGGCGCTGCTCTCTCCCGCCAGGACGACATGCTCCTGCTCTCCACCATCCGACCACCGGGTGAAGGCATAGGGCCCCTGGGGCGAGGGCGTGTAGACGCTGTTGCGGGAGCCGACGACGACCGTGCTCGTCAGCGGGGCCGTTCCCCCCTGTCCATTGAGGACCACCTCCAGGCCGGGCGGTGACGTCTCCAGGGAGAGCTGTACCGTCCGGGGGGAGAGGGTCACCGTGCTCCTGCCCGTCAGCCCCACCGAGTCGGTCGCCGACAGCTCGAGCTCGAAGAAGAACTCGTCTCCATGGTCCGGGATGACGAGGGTCCCACCGGAGCCCGTGTGCGAGGTGTACGGGTGGGGATGACAGGTCCCATGGGTGCAGTGGTGCATGGTGATGACCCAGGACAGCCGGCCCTCGGCAATCCGCCCCTCCTCGCGATCCATCGCCGCGCCCGAGTAGGTGATGACATCCCCCACCTTGAACGAGGAGCCCTGCGCGGGCGAGCTGATGGTCACGACCGGCGCGCTGTCGCCCACGACGATGGCCAGCGTCGTGGAGTGCGTACCACCACGCCCATCGCTCACGGTCAGCCGAGCGGTGTAGGTGCCGCGGGCGGTGTACGTGTGCTCCGGTTGGGCCGAGCTCGAGCCCGTGCCATCACCGAAGTCCCAGGTGTACCCGAGCACGTCTCCATCCGGATCCGAGGAGCCGGCGCTCGAGAACCGCACGACCAGTGGCGGGTAGCCATTGCTCGGAGTCGCCGAGGCCACCGCCGTGGGCGGCGTGTTGCCGGCCGTGTACCGGACGCGGCGCAGCTGCCCATCGAAGAGGGACACGTAGTGGAGGTCGCCGCCCGGTCCGGGCTCGATGTCGACCGGGAAGACGGTGTCCGTCTGGAAGGTCGTCACACTGCCGGGAACGAGGTTGTCGTTCTCGTCGACGCGCAGGGTGCGGAGCCACCGCTGGGCGAAGTCCCCGAAGAAGTAGGCCCCCCAGTAGGAGGAGGGGTAGTCCGTGCCGGTATAGAAGAACCCACCCGTGGCGGCCGCGCCCCCGTTCGAGTGGTCCCAGCTATACAGGGGCATCTTCACCGCGGACGGACCGAGGGCATAGAGCGCCTGGCAGACCGCCCTGGACGCGTAGCCCTCCTGGCGGACGGGGCCCTCGTAGCAGGGCCACCCCAGGTTGGCGCCAGCGGTGGCGACGTTGATCTCCTCGTACTGATTCCAGCCCACATCCCCTACGTAGGGGGTGCCCGTACCGGGACGCAGGTTGAACCGATAGGCATTGCGCAGGCCGTAGCTCCAGACCTTCGACCGGTTGGCCCTCGCATCGCCCGTCCAGAACGGATTGCCGGGCACACCCGCGCCGGTGGGGGTGATGCGCAGGAGCTTGCCCGCGAGCGAGTCGAGGTCCTGCG
This sequence comes from Archangium sp., assembly GCF_036389735.1. Lineage (GTDB taxonomy): Bacteria > Myxococcota > Myxococcia > Myxococcales > Myxococcaceae > Archangium. Next base: position 3,656 of record NZ_DASVWK010000372.1, read on the forward strand.
CGCGCAGGGCCCTGTCGTCGACGAACTCGTAGTGGGAGGCATCCCCCAGGGTGACGAAGAGCGAGCCATCCGGGGCGAACTTCAGGTTGCCGATGCTGTGCGAGGGGATGTCGGAAGGGATGCAGTCGGCGCCCGCGGGAAAGTCATTGCACGAGCCGCCCACCCGGGTGCCGAGCAGGACGAACTCGCTGGAGACAGAGGCGGTATCGCCCACCACCGTGTACCGCGCGAGGCGCCCGGTCTTGCTCTCCCCGTCCTCCAGCGCGTCATCGTCGTAGGTGTAGAGCAGATAGAGGAAGCCGTTCGTCGCGAACGCGGGATCGACGGCCATGCCCAGCAGACCGCGATCCTGGTAGTCATTCACCCGGCCGGAGATGTCGATGAGCGGCGTGGGGAGGAGCGCCCCATTCTTGTAGACCCGGACCACGCCCGCCTTCTCGGCGATGAAGAGCCGACCATCCGGCACGTTCACGAAAGTCGTTGGCGCGTTGAGCCCCGAGAAGGAGACCTCGTCCGAGAAGCCACGAGGCAGCAGCCCCGGGAGGACCGTCTTTCGGGGAGGCGCGTTCTCCGAGGGGGGCGTACTCCGGGCCCACGCCGCGGACAACAGCACCCCGCCCAGACAGATGAAGACGTACACCGCGCGACGGGTGAGCATGGCCGGCTCCTTTCCCCAGGGGGGCTCGAAAGCTGGGGCCTGTCCGTCGCGACTCCACCCTCCCCGCGGTCCCATACCGGTGTTCGCTCCAGGGGCAGGGTGCGGAAATGAAAACGCCCGGGGGCCTCGTCGAGGCATCCCCGGGCGTGGTGGACCGGACCGCGGTCCGAGCGCGGCGGACTACTCCACCGTCACGCTCTTGGCGAGGTTGCGCGGCTGGTCCACGTCATTCCCGCGCATATCCGCCACATGGTAGGCGAGGAGCTGCAGCGGGATGGTGGCCACCACCGGCGCGAGCAGCGCGCTGGCGGCGGGAATCCGCACGACCTGATCCGCGAGCGAGGCCACGTGCGCGTCATCCTCGTCGATGATGGCGATGACCTTGCCACCGCGCGCGCGAACCTCCTCGATGTTGCCGATGATCTTCTCGTAGGCGACGTGCGGCTGCTTGGGGGCGATGATCACCACCGGCATCTTCTCGTCGATGAGCGCGATGGGACCGTGCTTCATCTCGCCGCCGGCGTAGCCCTCGGCGTGGATGTAGGAGATCTCCTTGAGCTTGAGCGCGCCCTCGAGCGCCACCGGGTGCATGGGGCCGCGGCCGAGGAAGAGGAAGTCCTGCGCGTTCATGAACTCGCGGGCCACGCGCTTGACCGAGGGCTCGCACTTGAGCACTTCCTCGATCATCTTGGGCACCTCGGTCAACGCGGTCAGGTGCTCCTGGGCCGCCTTGACGGAGAGGGTGCCGCGCATGCGGCCCAGCTTCACCGCGAGCAGGTAGAGGCCCACCAGCTGCGTGGTGAAGGCCTTGGTGGAGGCGACGCCGATCTCCGGGCCCGCGTTGGTGAGGATGGTGATGTCCGCCTCACGCGTCATGGCGCTGCCGATGACGTTGCACAGGGCGAGCGCCGTGGCGCCGCGCGCCTTGGCCTCCTTGAAGGCCGCCAGCGTGTCCGCCGTCTCGCCGGACTGGCTGATGGCGATCGCCAGGTGCGAGGGCTCCACGATGGGATCGCGGTAGCGGAACTCGCTGGCCAGCTCCACCTCGACGGGGATGCGCGCCAGGGATTCGATCATCGCCTTGCCGGCGATGCCCGAGTGCCACGAGGTGCCGCACGCGAGGATCGTCACCTTGGTGATGGCCCGCACCTTCTCCGGGCTCAGGTTCCAGCCCTCGAAGTGCACGTCGCCCTCGGAGAGGAGCATGCGACCGCGCAGCGTGTCCGCCACGGCGCGAGGCTGCTCGTGAATCTCCTTGTGCATGAAGTGCTTGTGGCCGCCCTTCTCCGCCATCATCGGCGTCCAGTCGATGCGACGGGTGGGCCGGTTCACCTTGTGGCCGGAGCGGTTGTAGATGTCCACGCTGGCGGCGGTGATGATGGCCAGGTCACCCTCCTCCATGTAGACGAAGTCGCGCGTGTGCTCGAGCAGCGCCGGCACGTCGCTGGCCACGAAGTTCTGCCCCTGGCCCAGGCCGAGCACCATGGGAGAGGAGTCCTTGGTGCAGACGATCCGGTTCGGGTCGCTGCTGGTGACCACCGCCAGGGCGTAGGTGCCCTTCACCTGGGCGATGGCCGCGCGCACCGCCGAGGGCAGATCCAGCCCGCCCTTGAGCTCATCGGAGATGAGGTGGGCGAAGACCTCGGAGTCCGTCTCGGAGGAGAAGTGGTGCCCCTTGGCACGCAGCTGCTCCTTGAGGGCCAGGTGGTTCTCGATGATGCCGTTGTGCACCACCGCCACGTCCCCGTAGGTGTGCGGGTGCGCGTTCTCGTCCGAGGGACGACCGTGCGTGGCCCACCGCGTGTGGCCGATGCCGATCGTGCCCTGGGGCACCTCGTTCTGGACGCGGCTTTCCAGGTTCTTGAGCTTACCCGTGGCCCGCACCACGTTCAGGACGTTGCGGTTCACCACCGCCACGCCCGCGGAGTCATAGCCCCGGTATTCGAGCTTCTTCAGCCCGGAAACCAGAATAGGAGCCGACTCTTTGTCCCCGACATACCCAACAATGCCGCACATGTTGTCCGTCCTCTCTCACGCCCGAGCCCCCGTTGGCAAATCTCGGGGGGTTTTCCACCTACACCGGGCGACACCTGTCGCCCTGAAGACAAGCAAATGCCGGGCCTACCGGGCCGGCCTACCCCGACCTACCCCGCTGACGCCTTGTCCGACTTGGAAGGGCCTGATTCCGAGGACTTGGCCTGCCGGGCCTTCTTCCTCTCCGCCCAGCCTTCCTTGTTCACCTGCGGCGTACGGGACACGGCGAGGCTCCCAGGCGGTACATCTTTCGTCACCGTGGTGCCCGCACCGACATACGCGCCGTCCCCGACCTTCACCGGGGCCACGAGCTGGGTGTCCGAGCCGATGAAGACCCCATCGCCCAGCTCGGTGAGATGCTTGTTCACCCCGTCGTAGTTGCAGGTGATGGTACCTGCACCCACATTCACCCCCGAGCCAATCTTGGCGTCGCCGAGGTAGGCGAGGTGGTTGGCCTTGGAGCCGCGGCCCAGGCGGGCCTTCTTCGTCTCCACGAAGTTGCCCAGGTGGACCTCCTCGGCGAGGTCCGTGCCGGGACGCAGCCGGGAGAACGGCCCGAGGATGCAGCGCTCGCCCACCCGTGCCTCCTCCAGGACGGTGTAGGGCTTCATGTTCGTCCCGTCGGCCACCGAGGAGGCGTACACGACGCAGCCCTGACCGATGGTGACGTTGCGGCCCACCACCGTGGCACCCGACAGCGTCACCATGGGGGCGATCTCCGTGTCCGCGCCGATGACCACGCCCTCCTCGATGTAGGTGGTGGCCGGGTCCGTCAGGGTGACGCCGTTGCGCATGTGCTGGACGTTGATGCGCGCCTGGAGCTCCTTGGCCCGCGCGTTCAGCTCCACGCGGTCGTTCACCCCGGCCGTCTCGCCGAACTCGGCCTCGAGGGTGGCCACCAGGCCCTGGGCCGCGGCCATCTCCACCAGATCCGTCAGGTAGAACTCCCCCTGGGCGTTGGTGTTCTTGATGTTGGCCAGCGCCTTCCACAGGAAGGACGACTCCACCAGGTAGATGCCGGCGTTGCACTCGCGCACCTGGCGCTGCTCGGGGGTGGCGTCCTTGTGCTCGACGATGCGAGCCACCTTGCCGCCCTCGCGGATGACGCGGCCGTAGCCCGAGGGATCCGCCAGCGACATGTACACCAGGGACAGCACGCCGCCCGCCTTGTCGTGCGCGGCCGAGAGGGCCTCCAGCGTCTCGCGGCGCACCAGCGGCACGTCCCCGGAGAGGATCAAGACGCGCCCGGTGAAGTCCTTCAGCGCGCTCTCCGCCGAGCGCACCGCGTCCGCCGTGCCCCGCTGCTCCTTCTGGAGCGCGAAGCGCAGGGGCGCGGCGGGGAACTGGGCACGGATGGCGCTCTCCACCGCCTCGGCCTGGTGGCCCACCACCGGTACCACCGGCGAGGCCCCCAGCTCCAGGGCCCTCATGAGGGGATAGGCACAGATGGGCTTGCCGAGAATGGGGTGAAGGACCTTGGCCTTCTCCGACTTCATCCGCGTGCCCTTGCCCGCGCACAACACCACCGCCGCCAAAGGAGCTGTCATGGCGCCGATTACTAGGGACGCGAACGCGACCCGTCAACCACGAGCAGGCAAGCGCCCCGGGCGAGTGGCCTCGGATCTGACGCGTACCGAAACGGACAGCGTGTTGCTCTGGACGGTGATACCGAACGTGGGCTTGAGGAAGAGCGTCGTCACCGGGACTTCTGGCGGGGGCGGTGTCGGCTTCACTGTCGTCAGGTTGGCGTTCATGTTTCCCCCGGCCTCGCGCAACGTTCTGCACAGGATGTCCCCTCCTGTGCGCCCGTCAAACCTCTGGCCGGGCATGCTGGCGTCAGCCGGACACTTCTTTGAAGTCGAAAGCGGTTGTGGCGAGTCCGGGCGGCGGCGGGATACTCCAGAACCCCGACCCAGGGAAGCACCAGTTGAGGGAGGCGCGGCACGTGGAGACGGTAAAGATGCGGGCACACCAGACAAGGTGGATCGTGGCAGTAGCGGCGCTGCTGGTGCTGGGCCCGGCCTGGGCGGCGAGGCCGTACCGCGGCGGAGCGGTGGCCACGGCGCACCCGGTGGCCAGCGAGGCCGCGCTGCGGATGCTGGACAAGGGTGGCAACGCGGTGGACGCGGCGGTGGCGGCGGCCTTCACGCTGGCGGTGGTGGGGCCCTACCACTCGGGGCTGGGCGGTGGGGGCTTCGCGCTGGTGCATGACGCGAAGGCGGGCCAGACGCGGGTGCTGGACTTCCGCGAGGTGGCGCCCAAGGCGGCCACACGGGACATGTTCCTCAAGGACGGCCAGGTGGTGCCGGGGCTGTCCACGGACGGTCCGCTGAGCGTGGCCGTGCCCGGCGCGGTGGCCGGCTACCTGGAGCTGCTGGAGAAGCACGGCAAGCTGCCGCGCGCGGTGGTGCTCCAGCCCGCCATCGACGCCGCCCGCAACGGCTTCTGGGTGTCGCCCAAGTACCAGGCCCTGGCCTCCCTGCGGCTCGACTGCCTGCGCCAGGACCCCGAGGCCGCGCGCCTCTTCCTCGCGAAGAACGCGCGGGGCGAGCTGGACGTGCCCCCCGTGGGCCACCTCGTGCGCCAGCCGGAGCTGGCCAAGACGCTCTCGGCGCTCGCCAGGAGCGGTGCCAGGGCCTTCTATTCGGGGCCCCTCGCCCAGGCGATGGTGGACACGGTGAAGCAGGGCGGCGGCCTGCTCTCGCTGGAGGACCTGAAGGACTACAAGACGCGCACCCACGAGCCCCTCCAGGGCAGCTACCGGGGCCACCGCATCCTCACCATGCCGCCGCCGAGCGCGGGCGGGCTCGCGGTGGTGCAGGTGCTCGGCGCCATGGAGCGGCTGCGCCCCCAGGGCGTGAGCTTCCGCGACCCGGAGGATCTGCACCTCTACACCGAGGCGGTGCGGCGCGTGTACGTGGACCGGGTGAAGTACCTGGGCGACCCGGCCTTCGTGAAGATTCCCATGGAGAGCCTCACCTCCTCCGGCTACATCGCGGACCTCGCCGGGAGCATCGACCCGAAGAAGGCCACCCCCAGCGCCTCGCTGCTGGCCCCCATGGAGGGCTCCACCGGCTCCACGCTGAAGAAGCCGGACAGCACTTGGTACGACCCCTCCGCCCCGCAGCCGGAGAAGAAGAACACCACCCACATCTCCGTCATCGACAAGGACGGCGGCGCCGTGGCCCTCACCACCACGGTGAACTACGCCTTCGGCTCGTGTCTGGTGGCCAAGGGCACCGGCATCCTCCTCAATGACGAGATGGACGACTTCGCCGCGCGGCCCGGCGTGCCCAACGCCTACGGGCTGGTGACGGGCGAGGCCAACGCCGTCGCCCCGGGCAAGGTGCCCCTGTCCTCCATGTCCCCGACCCTCGTGTTCTCCAAGGAGGACCCCAAGCGGGTGATGCTGGCCGTGGGCAGCCCGGGCGGCTCCACCATCCCCACCACCGTCATCCAGGTCATCTCCCTCATCGTCGACCAGGGCATGGACGTGACGCGCGCCGTGGGCCAGGGCCGGTTGCACCACCAGTACCTGCCGGACGAGCTGTGGGTGGACCGCTGGGGCCTGGAGCCCGCCACGCAGGCGGCGCTGGAGGCCAAGGGCCACAAGCTTCGCAAGCAGGAGGCCTGGGGCGATGCCGAGGCCGTCCACAGCGACCCCAAGACGAACCTTCGCTACTCGGCGAGCGACCCGCGCAACGAGGGCGTCGGCCTGGGACAGGACTGAGAACCCCCGTGCCCACCCCGCCCCTGCTCCACCTCTTCGACGCGCACCTCCACCCCGAGGCCCTGAGCGATCAGGACCTCGAGTCCATGCGCTTCTTCGGGGTGGAGCGCGCGCTCGTGGTGGCCCACCACGTCCCGGAGCCCACGCCCAAGGCGCTGCGCAAGCACTTCGACGACCTGGTGAACCGGCAGCTGCCGCGCCTGGAGCGGCTGGGCATCCGCGCCTGGGCGGCCCTCGGCGTCCACCCGCGCTGCATCCCCCGCCGCGGCCTGTCCGAGGTGCTCGCCAGCCTCCCGGAGTATTTCCGGGGCGGGCGCGTGGTGGCCCTGGGCGAGACGGGCCTGCACGAGGGCGGCATCGAGGAGGAGGAGGCCTTCCTGGAGCAGCTCGCGCTCGCGCGTCAGCTCAAGCTGAAGGTGGTGGTGCATACCCCCGCGCACGACAAGGAGCGCCACACCCGGCGCATCCTCACCCTGCTGCTCCAGTCCGGCGTGCGGCCCTCGCGCGTGCTGGTGGACCACGCCAACGGGCGCACCGTGCGCAACATCCTCGGCTGCGGGCATTGGGCGGGGTTGACGCTGCATCCCGAGGAGCTCAAGGCCGAGCGGGCCGTCGCCCTGGTGCGTCGGCTCGGCAGCGAGCGGCTGGTGCTCAACTCGGATGCCGGCGATGGCGCCGGCGACATCCTCGGGCTCGCGCGCGTGACCAACCTGCTGGTCAAGGCGAAGCTCTCCGAGCGGTTGGTGAAGCGCGTGGCCAGTGAGAACGCCTCGCGCTTCTACCGTCCTCGTTGACTCAGTGAAGCGCGCTGGACTCCGACTCGGGGTGCAGCGTCAGCCGCTGCGCCTGGTCGTCCAGCTTCGCCTGCACCGGGATGCCCTGGTGCCGGTAGTGCGCCAGCGAGTCCGCGACCTCGTCCAGCAGCAACTGGTAGCGCTCGTCCAGCTCCACCGCGATCAGCATCATCGTCTCGCCCGCGGCCTCGACGCCCGGGCGGTACACCTGGCAGCGCTGGAACCGCGCCCACCGGCCATTCGCCATTTTCACCAACTCGCCGTCGTAAGCCATGCGCAGTTCCCCCTTTCGACAGGTAGTCGGGGATAGATGTGGAAGTGAACGGCCCCACTGTAAGCACAAATTTTCCGCTCGTCATCCCCCCCGCTGAAAATTCGTGAAAGCCCCATGATATGGGTCGTTTACCGGACGCTCCCCCTCGGAGACGCCCCACTCTCCAGCCGAGCCCCAGCGGGCGTGTAAATTCGCTGGTCTGTTAAGTTGTTGATTCTTTGGCCTCTCGCGTCGTCTGGTCGCATCCACTGCCCGACAAAGCTGTGTCCTCCCCGGCCCAGACGCCACCCGGGGCGCTGGGCCGAGCCCGCATCGTCCAGGTGGCATGGGCCGGCGCCATCCCTTAGATTCTCCGAGATGAAGTTGACCCAGTTGTTCCGCCGCGATCGGACCGTCATCAAGCGCGCGGACGCACAGGACCAGGCCGAGAAGATTCTGGCCGAGTCCCTCCGTCTGCTCAGCCAGGTGTGCACCAAGGTGGCCGACCTCATCGAGACCCAGCGACTGGAGCGCTCGGGCTACTCGCAGAACACCTACCTGCGGCGGCTGGACAACCAACAGGCGGACTCCGAGCGGAAGAAGCCGTAGACGCCTGCCGCGTATGGACCCCTCCAACGATTCCCCGGGCTGTCTGGGCGCCGCCTCCGGCTGGCTGGGCACCAGCGGCGTGTTCCCCCTCCCCGCGCTGGAGGACGAAGAGGGCCCCCGGCTGCCCGAGGGGCTGCCTCCCGTGGTGGACGCGCACATCCACCTCTTCCCGGACCCCGTCTTCGAGGCGGTGTGGCGCTGGTTCGACCAGTACGGCTGGCCCATCCGCTACAAGCTGCACACCCCCCAGGTGGTGTCCTTCCTGCTGTCGCGGGGGGTGAGCCGGGTGGTGGCGCTCCACTACGCCCACAAGCCGGGCATGGCGCGCTTCCTCAACGCCTACATCGCCGAGGTGGCCCGGGCCGAGCCGCGCGTGTTGGGGTTGGCCACCGTGCTGCCGGGCGAAGAGGGCGCCCCGGAGATCCTGGCCGAGGCCTTCGCGGCGGGACTCCAGGGCGTGAAGCTGCACTGCCATGTGCAGTGCTTCGCCCCGGACGCCCCCGCGCTGCACGAGGTGTACGCCGCGTGTGCCCGGGCCGGAAAGCCGCTGGTGATGCACGCCGGCCGCGAGCCCGCCAGCCCCCAGTACAAGTGTGATGTCCACGCCCTCTGCTCGGCCGAGCGCGTGGAGCGGGTCCTCAAGGAGCACCCCACCCTCAAGCTGTGCGTGCCCCACCTGGGGGCGGACGAGTTCGACGCCTACGAGCGGCTGCTGGAGCGCCACGACAACCTGTGGCTGGACACCACCATGGTGGTGGCCGGCTACTTCCCCATCCCCATCCCCCGCCGCTTGTTGGAGGTGCGACCCGAGCGCATCCTCTACGGCACGGACTTCCCCAACATCCCCTACGCCTGGGACCGGGAGCTGAAACAACTGCTGGCCCTGAAGCTGGGAGACGAGGCGGAGGCTGCTATTCTGGGGGGCAACGCCCTCGGACTGTTCAGCGGGTGTTGAAAACCGTGCAGACCCCTTCCGGAACGGGGGAGGCATTCCCATCTTGCCCCCCATAGAATCTGCCTTCCCTGGTTGAAGACCCTTTCGAGGCCCCGCATGCCCTACATCCTTGTCGTCGATGACGACGCGAGCCACCGCACGCTCATCTGCGATGCCCTGGAGGAGATGGGCTATCGCACGGAGCAGGCCGCCAACGGTCGCGAGGCCCTGGACCTGCTCGAGGGGGACATCCCACAGGCGGTGCTGTTGGACCTGCGGATGCCCGTGATGAGCGGCTGGGGCCTGCTGGACGCGCTGAAGAAGATGCCGCGCGCGCGCGGACTGCCGATCATCATCATCTCGGGCTACGGCTTCGAGTG
>NZ_DASVWK010000373.1:0-8286 GCF_036389735.1 Archangium sp.
CCGCCGTCGCCGTCTGACGCTTGATGAAGACCTCCACCGAGCCGCGCGCGAGTCGGTCCTTCACCTGCTTCACCGCCGCGGACTCCAGCGCCGCCAGCTCCCTCGGGAGCCGGACCTTTACCTCGCAGAACTTGTGGTTCAGTGAGCGCAGCTCGACGGAGAACTCCTCGTCTCCTACCCGTGCGCGTCCCGCTCCAAAACCGGTCATGCTCTTCAGCATTGGCCGGTTGCTAGGCCCTTCCGGCCAACAGGTCAAGTCACTGGCGCGGATCCTCTCTGCTATGGTCCGCCCCCCGATGGTCTGGCACAAGCGGCTCGAGTTGTGGGCGAAGCTGGCACTCGCCCTGGTGGCATCCGCTCTTCTCTGGCGCCCCGGTCGGCGCCCGAAGGTCGGCTCTTCCCTCCCCTCCCCCCGGCGCGTCCTCCTGGTTCGCATCGATAACCGTGTGGGCGAGGCCCTCCTCACCACCCCCCTGCTGAGCACCCTCAAGGCCGCCCAGCCTCCCCCCGAGGTCCACGTCCTCGTCCATTCCAAGGTCGCCCGCGTCCTCCTCGGTCACCCCGAGGCCGACCGCATCATCCCCTTCGACCGGCGTCTGCTCTGGCTCGGACCCCTCGCCCCCGGCGTCCGCGCCCTGCGCCGCGAGCGCTATGACGTCGTCGTCGACTGCGCCAACTGGTCCACCCCCTCGGTGACCTCCGCCATCATCTCCCGCCTGATCGGACCCCGCTCCCTCGTCATCGGGCCTCGCATGTGGCCCGTTCACTACCTCCACTCCCTCTCCGTCCCCGCCCGCTCCGATACCACCCGCGAGGCCGTTCAGCGCGTCCACCTGCTCTCCCCTCTCGTCCAGGGGGCTCCCCGTGAGGCGCTGTCCTTCCGCTCTCCCAACCTCAGCGAGAAGTTCCGCGCCTGGCTCGAGGCCGGTTCAGGGACTCCCCGCGCTGTCGTCAACCCCGGCGGACGGCTCGGCTGGCGCCGCATCCCTCCCGAGGCCTTCGCCTCCGCCGCTCGGGCCTTGATTGCCTCCGGACGGACCCCCATCGTCACCTGGGGCCCCGGTGAGGAGGAACTCGCCCGTACCGTCGTCGCCGCCGCTCCCGGCGCTCAGATCGCTCCTCCCACCAGCATCGATGAGCTCGCCGCCCTCATGCGCGCCGCCGGCCTCACCGTCTGCAACAACACCGGCCCCATGCACCTGTCCGTCGCCACCGGCGCTCCCACCCTCGGGCTCTTCCTCCGCATGGACATGGCCCGCTGGGGGCATGACTTCCCGCCCCACCGCATGGTGGATTTAACCCCTGTCGTTGATTCTGGCGGCGACCTCGCGGCCCGCGTGTTCGAGGAGGTGCGCTCGTTCGCGGGGGGACTGTCGGCCCGGGATTCAGCTCACTGAACGGATTCGAGCGAGCGCGCTTCCCCTGGCAACAGCTCCGGTACCCCGTCTCGGATGGGATAGGCGAGACGGCACTGGGTACAGTGGAGTTCCGGCGGATTGGTGCTCTCGGAGTGGGGGGTTGTCAGGGCCCCCTTGCACTTCGGGCACGCCAGCGTCGAGAGCAGCCACTCCGGCAGGTTCATGCGCGCCTACTTCGTCCCGCTCCGCTCCGACTGGAGCCGCTGCGCGAGCTCCGTCGTGCTGTGGTTCTTCGGGTCTCCCGCTACCGCCACCCGGCCTCCGTAGGCGCGTACCTCCTCCGCCTCCGGAATCGTGTCCGGCGTGTAGTCCGTCCCCTTTACGTGCACGTCCGGCTTCAACTCCCGGATGATCTTCCTCACGTTCGGCTCGTCGAACACCAGCACTCGATCCGTACACGCCAGCGCCGCCACCATCTCCGCTCGCTCCCCCTCCGGGATGTGCGGCCGGCCCGGCCCCTTGTACGCCCTCGTGGAGGCGTCCGAATTCACCGCCACCACCAGGCAGTCCGCCAGCTCCTTCGCCCCCTCCAGATAGCGCACGTGCCCGACGTGGATCAGATCGAAGACCCCGTTCGCCAGCGCCACCTTCTTCCCCTCCGCCCTCCACCTCTCCCGCTCCTCCACCACCTCCGCCAGCCGCACCACCTTCTTCTGCGTACTCACTTCGCGCCCCTCAGCTCTCCCAGCAGCTCGTCCCGCGCAACCGTCGCCGTCCCCAGCTTCTGCACCGCCAGCGCCCCCGCCACGTTCGCCAGCCTCGCCGCTTCCCCGAAGCTCCCCCCAGCCGCCAACCCCAGCGACAACGCCGCGAGCACCGTGTCCCCAGCCCCCGTCACGTCCACCGCGTCCTTCGCCCCATGCACCGGAATCTTGTCCACTCCGCCCTCCGCGTCGAAGAGCACCATCCCGTGCCGGCCTCTCGTCACCAGCAGCGCCTTGCACTCCATCCGCCTCACCATCTCCCGCCCCGCCTCCACTACCTCCGCCTCCGTCCTCAAGGGACGGCCCACCAGCGCCTGGAGTTCCGGCTCGTTCGGCTTGCACACCGTCACCCCGGTGAAGCTCGACAAGGCATACCGGCTGTCCACGCACACCGGCAGCCCCTCCGCCGCCAGCTTGCGCAACGCCTCCCGCATCTCGTCCCCCACCACCCCCGCCCCGTAGTCCGACACCACCACCACGTCCGCGTCCTTCGCCGCCTCCTCCACCCGCTTCACCAGCAGCCGCCTGAGCTTCGGCGGCAACGGGCCTCGCTGCCCGCGGTCCAGCCTCAACATCTGCTGCCGCGTCGTGCTCGCCCCTCCCGCCAGGATGCGCGTCTTCGTCTCCGTCTCCACCCCTCGGGTGCTCGCCGCGCGCAGCTCGATGCCCGCTTCGTCGCACAGCTTGCGCAGCGCTCGGCCCATCTCGTCCGCGCCCAGCACCCCCACCGCCGTCACCTGCCCCGATAGCGCTCGCACGTTCGCCGCGACGTTCGCCCCTCCTCCCAGCTTCACCTCGGAGGACTCGTGCCGGACGATCAGCACCGGGGCCTCTCGGCTCACCCGATCCGTCTGTCCATAGATGTAGTGGTCGGCGACCAGATCCCCCACCAGCAGCACCCTTCGGCGTGCGAAGGCCAACGGAATCTGGTCCAGGGTCGGAATCGCTCGGACGGGCACGACAGCAGCCATGGCGGCGCGTTGTCCCATAGCGGCACCTCGTCCACAAGCCGACCTTTGTCTACCCAAGCCCGAGCGCCCGGCGAAGGTGCGACTCGCCCTCGAGCACCTCCACCCCCAACCGCACCGTCCAGGTCTCGAAGCCTCCAGGCAGGCGCACCAGATCCTTCTCCGTCGTCACCACCCGCGCTCCCAGGCGCGCCGCCCTTGTGCCCACCTCCTGGAGCTCCCTCGTGCTGAAGCGATGATGGTCCGGGAAGAAGGCCGTCCCGCGGACCTCGGCCCCCAGCTCCCCCAGTGTCCTCAGGAAGCCCCCCGGCCGAGCAAGCCCCGCCAGCCCCAGCACTGGTTGGCCCGCCAGCGCCTCCACGGGGTGCAGCCCTCCCGAGGGGTCCACCCACGCCGTGGGTCGGTAGCGAGTCCTCACCCAGGGCGCTGGCAGTGGAGGAAGCGGAGGCCCAGGCGTCGTCGCGGCTCGCACCCAGAAGAGCGTGGCCCGGCCCAGTCCCGAGAGCGGCTCGCGCAGCGGGCCCCGCGGCAGCATCCGGCCGTTGCCGAAGCCCACCGCCTCGTCCACCACCACCACGTCCTCGTCCCTCGCCAGCTTCCGGTGCTGGAAGCCGTCGTCGAGCAGCACCACCTCCAGCTTGAACTCGTCCCTCGCCCACCGAGCCAGCAGCCGCCGATCCGCTCCCACCAGCAGCCTCGCCTCCGGACAGCGGCGCGCCAGCAGCAGCGGCTCGTCCCCCGCCTCCTCCACCGAAGGCAGGCGTTCCTTCCCCGTGAAGGTCAGCGGCTCCTTCGAACCCCTCCCGTACCCCCGCGTGAGGATGCCCACCCGCCTCCCCTCCCTCACCAGCAACTCCGCCAGGTACAGCACCGCCGGCGTCTTCCCCGTCCCTCCTACGTTCAGGTTGCCCACCGAGATGACCCGCAGCCCTTCCACCCGCTCGCCCCTCAGCAGCCCCGCGTCGTAGAGCACTCCCCTCAGCCGAACTCCCGCCCCGTATCCCCACGCCGCTACCTCCAGCGGCGCCAGCAACGCCCTCCGGCTCCAGGGTTCCGGCTTCGACGGGTAGAAGACGCGCTCGATCGTCGTCTCGCTCACCGCTCCGCCCTCGCCTGCTCGTACAGGGCCAGCACGTCCGCCGCGATCCGCGCGTTGCTCGGGTGCTCCACCAGGGCCCTCGCTCCCGATTCGGACGCCGCCACCACCGCCTCCGGCGTCGGCTCCTCCACCAGCACATCCGCCAGCGCTGGCAGGTTGCCCTCCCCTACCGCCACCACCCGCACCCCGCATGCCCTCGCCTGCGCCGCCGCTCGTGCGCTCCAGTCGTTCCCCAGGCCCAGGACCCACGCCTCGTCCAGCGCCCTCAGCCACCTCACGAACGCCTCGCCCTGCTGGTACCCCGCGAAGGTCACCGCCTCCTCCAGCCCCAGCGTCCGCACCTGCTGCCGCACCGACTCCACCCGTTCGCCGTCTCCCACCAGCACCAGCCTCGCTCCTCCGTGCGTCCGGCGCAGCCTCGCGAAGGCCTCCACTCCCAAGGTGTGCCGCCTCGAGGCCTGGAACGTCGACACCATCCCCACCAACGGCGCGCCCGTCAGTCCCAGTTCCTTCCTCAGCGCGTCCCGGTCCTCCGCTGGACGGAAGCTCGGGTCCACCAGCGGCGGAAGGACTCGCACCCTCCGGCCCAGCAGCCGGGTGATCACCGAGGACGCCGGCACCGTGTACCCGTCCGCGTACGGCAGCGATGGTCTCAACGACCTCGGCGCATGCACTGAACGGATCAGCACCGCCCCTCGCGGCCTCGCCCACCTCGCCACCAGGTGGTCGTGCGTGAAGTGCGCGTGCACCACGTCCACGCTTCTCGCCTTCAGCCGCCTCATGTCCCTCCACACCACCCACGGCGGCGACTTCACCGACAGCTCCAGCCCTCCCTCATCCAGCAGCCCCAACCCCTCGAAACGCGGCACCGCCGGTTCCTCCGCCGCAACTTCCCTCCGGCGGCGATCCACCGCCACGCTCACCTCGTGCCCCGCCTCGCGCTGCGCTCGTGCCAGCAGCGCCACGTTCTCCGCAGGGCCGCTCCAGAAGGGACTCGCCAGAAGGTGCAGGATCTTCATCGAGCGGTCAGGGCTCCCGCCATGTGCTCCACGTTGCGCTCGCTCGCTCCCGAAATCTGTCTCACCGTCGCCCTCGCCAGCTCCCCCAACGTCGTCACCGTCTCCGGCTTCGCCAACAGCTCCAACATCACCCGGTACAGTTGGTCCGCGTCCTTCACCTGGATGCCCCCTCGCCCTACCAGCACCTGCACGCTGTCCCGGAAGTTCTCCATGTGCGGCCCGAACAGCACCGGCTTCCCCTGCCCCGCGGGCTCCAGGATGTTCTGCCCCCCTCGCGTCGTGAACGACCCGCCCACGAACACCACCGTCCCCAGCCGGTACGCCCTCGTCAGCTCCCCAATCGTGTCCAGCACCACCACCCGCCCTCCCTCCGCGTTCCCCTGTGAGCGCAGGCCCACGCTCAGCCCCTGCTCCTTGGCCAGACCCACGATCCGTCCCGCTCGCTCGATGTACCTCGGTGCGATCACCAGTCGCAGCTCCGGGTGCGTCTCCCGCAGCCGCCGGTACACCGCCAGCAGGTGCTCCTCCTCGCCCTCGTGCGTGCTGCCGGCGATCCACACCCGCTCTCCCGCCCTCAGTCCCAGCGCGCTCCGCAGCGCCTCGTCCTCCTGCCCCGCCGCCGCCGCCGCCAGCGCGTCGAACTTCGTGTTCCCCGTCACGAACACCCGCTCGCTCGGCGCCCCCAGCCCCAATACCCGCTCCGCCTCGTCCTCCCCACGCATCAGGAACAAGTCCATGTCTCGCAGTGGGTTGCCGATCAGCGAGAACAACAGCCGGTACTTCCCCTGGTGCGCCGGCGAGAAGCGCCCGTTCGTCAGCGCTACCCGCGCTCCCGCCCGCCTCGCCGCGCGAATGAGGTTGGGCCAGATTTCCGTGTACTCGAGCACCAGCAGGTCCGGCCCGAGCGCCCGCACCGCCCGGCGCGTGGCGCCCCACAGGTCGTACGGCGCGTACACCACCGCGTCCACCTGCTTCGCCAGCCGCTCCTTCCCCATCATGTAGCCCGAGTTCGTCATCGTGGAGAGCACGATGCGGCACCCCGGGAAGCGCGCCCGCAGCGGGCCGAACATCGGAGAGAGCGCCAGCAGATCCCCCGCACTCGCCCCGTGCAGCCACAACGTCGGGCCAGGCCCTCGCGCCGGCAGCTCTCCCCGCGCGTAGAAGCCGAGCCGCTGCCTCAGCCCGTGCCGCGTCTTGCGATGCAGCGACAACACCGGGAAGAGCACCGCGAAGAGTACGTAGCTGGCGAGGACGTAGAGCAGGCGCATGGAGACCGGGTCGCCCTCTACCAGATGCCGCCCCTCCCGGCAGCACACGCCACCTCCCACACGCGCCTGCCCTCCCACCTGGATTTTTCTCACCCTCCTCAAAACCAGAGAAAAATAGAAATTATCCGCAAGCCTTGAAATCGCCGGATTCCCGAGGCAGAGTGTTTTCGTCCCCAAGGCATGGGGAACAGGAGCAGCAACAGAGCTTCACCCTCGGGTGACCAGGGGCTCCGCACCGACGCTGGGCGGCGCGGGGCTTCCTCCCCGATGGGGCTGTAACAAGAACGGCTGCTCTCGCGATTCGCGGGGGCAGCCGTTCGACTTCGTGGACTCAGCTTCGAGGGAGGACTCGCACCGGACTCGGAACGATCCACGGGCGCCATTCCGTACCGAAGAAGCCTCCCGGCCCTCTCACCCACACCTCCACCTGCACCGCCCCCTCCTCCACCAGTTGCACCGACCGCCCATCCGGCCTCAGTCGGCCCGCTCCGCGGACCTCGATTCGTACCTCGTCGCCGACCTCTGACGGCAAGCGCACCGTGAGCACGTCGCCAACGTGTGCCTCCCGGCGCTGCGCGTCCACGCCCTCCAGCGCGAAGCCCACGGGCTCGCCCAGCGCGCGGAAGGCGCAGAGGGCCCCGCCGCCCGCCAGCCCCTTCACCACCACCTCGGCGGCGGCTCGCGGCTCCTCGGGCAGCGCCTGGGGCGCCGTTCCCTTCGAGGGCGGCAGGTACATCGCCAGCGCCCGGAAGACGTCCTCGTAGCGCGGCAGCCCGTGCGCGTCATGCGAGCACAGCGCCACCCGGGGCTTCTCCCGCGCCAGCTCGAGCAGCCGCTCCGTGGGCTCCGGTTGCGGCCCCACCAGCATCATCACCCCGTGCACCGGCTGGCCGAAGGACGCCCCCACCGCGGGCAGCAGCCGGCTGAACGGGTGGCGCAGCGCGTCCCGGAAGAACGTGTCCGCCGAATACAGCTCGAAGCCGTCCGCCCGCCTCGCGGCCTCGGGGTGCCTCCAGGGGTTGCGCCGCTGCACCGGGTGGGCGAGCACGCTCACCCCTCCCGCCTTCTCCACCGCCGCCTCGGCCTCGCCTCCGTCCATCCACGGTCGCACTCCCTCCAGCGGCCGCTGCAACCCGAACGCGACGAGGTGGCCATGTTCCGTCGACAGCTCCACCCCCGGCACCAGCAGCACCCCGTCCACGAAGGCGGGTTCCCGTGGTCCCAGGTCGTTGTGGTCCGTGAGCACCACGAAGCGCAGGCCCGCCGCCTTCGCCGCCGCCGCCACCTCCTCCACCGTGCCCCGCCCGTCCGAGCCCGTGGTGTGCACGTGGAAGGCCCCACGCACCCACCCGAGGGCGTCCGCGCGAGTCGGTATCACCGGGTACTCGGCATACGTGGCCGACAGGGTGAAGAACCCCGCCACGCCCAGCAGGACCAGCACCAGCCCCAGCAGCGCCCGCAGCAGCTTGCCCACCAGCACCGCCGGCTTCACGCCGCGCCTCGTTCCGCCCCCGCCGTCTGGAGCGTCCACAGCGCCGCGTAGCGGCCTCCCGCCTTCACCAGCTCCGCGTGGCTGCCCCGCTCCACCACCCGCCCCGCCTCCACCACGCAGATGAGGTCCGCCTCCACCACGGTCGACAACCGGTGGGCGATCACCAGCGCCGTCCTCCCCGGCAGCACCGCCGCGAGCGCCGCCTGCACCTCGCGCTCGCTCTCCGGATCCAGGCTGCTCGTCGCCTCGTCCAGCACCAGCACCGGCGCCCGTGACAGCACCGCCCGCGCGATGCACAGCCGCTGCCGCTGGCCTCCG
>NZ_DASVWK010000374.1:0-20674 GCF_036389735.1 Archangium sp.
AGGGCGATGACCAGGATGCCGCCGATGTCGTCGAAGATGGCCAGCGCGGTGAGGAACACCACCAGCCCGTGGCTCACCCGCCCCTTGAGCAGCGTGAGGGTCCCGATGGCGAAGGCGATGTCCGTGGCCATGGGGATGGCCCAGCCCTTCAGCGCCGGCGTGCCCGCGTTGAGCGCCGCGTAGATGCCCGCCGGCACCACCATGCCGCCCATCGCCGCGATGAGGGGCAGCAACGCCTTCGACACGGTGCGCAGCTCTCCGGCGGCCAGCTCCCGCTTGATCTCCATCCCCACGAGGAAGAAGAAGATCGTCATCAACCCGTCGTTGATGAGTTCACGGAAGGTGAAGTGGGCGAGGGTGCCCCCCAGCCCGAGGGCCAGGGGCGCGTCGAAGAGGGAGACGTAGGTGTCGGCCCACGGGGAGTTGGCCCAGACCATGGCCGCCACGGCGCAGAGCGCCAGGAGGATGCCGCTGCTCGCCTCCAGTTGGAAGAAGGCCTGGAGGGGCGCGACGGCGACCTTGAAGAGCCGGGGGACGGGACGGACGACGGTGCGGTTCTCCATTGCGCCGCACAGGTTGCATCCCCAAGTACCTCCTGACCATCGTTTTCGGCCGGCTCCCTCGACGATTTTTCCAGCCCGATACGTTCCCCTACCAGGGGGGCGTGCTAGCCATCGGCGGAGTAGGTGTGGGCGGGTGGACTGCGGAGGTCATGTGTTCTGTTGATCCGGGACCGGACGCATGAGACAAGGGTCGGCGATGGGCGCGACGCAGGCGAAGGCAGGCAAGGGACACGGGGAAGAGGCCGAGGCTCTGGCCGAGGCGGCGGGCGAGCAGCCAGCCGGAGCGCGGGAGATCGGCACGCTCACCCCGATGATGCGGCAGTACCTCGAGACGAAGGCGCTCAATCCGGACGCCATCCTCTTCTTCCGGCTCGGGGACTTCTACGAGATGTTCTTCGAGGACGCGGTGCGTGCCTCGGAGATCCTCCAGATCACCCTCACCGCGCGGGCGAAGAACGCGGAGAAGGTGCCCATGGCCGGGGTGCCGTACCATTCGGCGCGCCGCTACATCGCCAGGCTCGTGGAGCACGGGCTGAAGGTGGCCATCTGCGAGCAGGTGGAGGAGGCGGGCACCGGTCCCGGGCTCGTCAAGCGCGAGGTGACGCGCGTCATCACCCCGGGCATGGTGCTGGACGAGGACGCGCTGGAGCCTCGGGCGAGCAACTTCCTGGCCGCCGTGTACCCCGGGGCGCAGGGCTTCGGAGCGGCGCTGCTGGAGGCCTCCACGGGCGAGTTCTTCAGCCTGGAGGCGGAGACGACCCAGGAGCTGGTGGAGGCGCTGGCCCGGGTGGAGCCGCGCGAGCTGCTGGTGCCCGAGGGGGAGCGGGACGCCCCGGACACGGTCACGCTGGTGGCGCGGCTGCCCAGGCCCCCGGCGGTGGCGGAGCTGGAGAAGGCCGCCTTCGAGCCGGCGCGGGCCGCGCTCTACCTGCGCACCCACTTCGCGGTGCAGTCGCTGGAGGCCTTCGGGCTCCACGAGGCGCCCCTGGCCACGGGTGCCGCCGCCGCGGCGCTGCGCTACCTCAAGGACACCCAGAAGACGCAGGCAGCTCACGTGGATCGGCTCAGCCGCCAGCAGCGCGGCGGCCACCTCCTCATGGACGAGGCCTCCCGCTGCAACCTGGAGGTGCTGCGTACCCTGCGGGATGGGGGACGCAAGGGCTCGCTGCTGGGCGTGCTGGACAGGACGGCCACGGGCCTGGGCGCGCGCAAGCTGGCCCGGTGGCTCGCCGCGCCCCTGTACTCGCTGCCGGAGATCAACGCCCGCCTGGACGCGGTGGAGGAGCTGTCCCAGCGCAGCGTGTGGCGCGAGGAGCTCACCACCACCTTCAAGGAGGTGGGTGACATCGAGCGTCTGTGCGGTCGGCTGTCGCTGGGCGCGGGCAACGCGAGGGATCTGCGCGCGCTCGCCCTCTCGCTGGCGCAGCTGCCCCGGTTGGGGGCGATGCTCGGGCGCTGCGAGGCCCCGTTGCTCAAGTCCCTGGCGGGCCCGCTCGGGGCGCTGCCGGAGCTGGCGGACCTGCTGCTGCGGGCAGTGGTGGACGAGCCGCCCACCAGCCTCAAGGAGGGCGGCTTCATCCGCGCGGGCTTCCACGCCGAGCTGGACGAGCTGGTGGAGCTATCCACCTCCGGTAAGGACTACCTGCTCAAGATCGAGACGCGCGAGCGGGAGCGCACGGGCATCAACTCGCTGAAGATCCGCTACAACAAGGTGTTCGGGTACTACCTGGAGGTGACGAAGGCGAACCTGCACCTGGTGCCCTCGGACTACATCCGCAAGCAGACGATGGTGGGCGCCGAGCGCTTCATCACCCCGGAGCTGAAGGAGTACGAGGAGAAGGTGCTCACCGCGGAGGAGCGGCGGAGCGCGCTGGAGCTGGAACTCTTCGAGCAGTTGAGGGCCATGGTGGTGAAGGAGGCGCCCCGGCTGCGCTCGGCGGCGGAGGCGGTGGCCACCAGCGACGCGCTGCTGTCCTTCGCGCGGTGCGCGGCCGAGTACGGCTACGTGCGGCCCATGGTGGACGAGTCCGAGGTGCTGAGCATCACCGCCGGGCGCCACCCGGTGGTGGAGCGCGTGCTGGGGGCGGGGGAGGCCTTCGTCCCCAACGACGTGAGGATGGACTCGGAGGACGCGCAGATCCTCGTCATCACCGGCCCCAACATGGCGGGCAAGAGCACGGTGATGCGGCAGGTGGCGCTCACGGTGCTGATGGCGCAGTCGGGCAGCTTCGTGCCGGCGGGCGCGGCGCACCTCGGCCTGTGCGATCGGATCTTCACGCGCGTGGGCGCGGCGGACAACCTGGCGCGCGGACAGTCCACCTTCATGGTGGAGATGACGGAGACGAGCCACATCCTCCACCACGCCACCCGGCGCAGCCTGGTGGTGCTGGATGAGATCGGCCGAGGCACGTCCACCTACGATGGCCTCTCCATCGCCTGGGCGGTGGCCGAGCACCTGCACGACAAGGTGGGGGCGCGCACGCTCTTCGCCACGCACTACCACGAGCTGGTGGACCTCTCCCGGGAGAAGCTCCGGGTGAAGAACATGTGCGTGGCGGTGAAGGAGCAGGGGGGCAAGGTGCTCTTCCTGCGCAAGCTGGTGCCGGGCGGGGCCAACCGCTCCTACGGGATTGAAGTGGCGAGGCTCGCGGGCCTGCCACCCGAGGTGGTGATGCGGGCGCGGGACATCCTCCAGAACCTGGAGTCCGGCGAGTTCGACGACAGCGGACGGCCGAGGCTGGCGCGCAAGAGCGGGCGAGGAGCGCCGTCACCGGGGCAACTCGGCCTGTTCGGCGGGGGGGCCGAGCCCGGCCCCAAGCTGGAGCCGAGCTATCAGAAGGCGTTGGAGGCGCTGCGGGCGGTAAAGGTGGACGAGCTGACGCCGCTGGACGCCCTCAACCTGCTCGCCAAGCTCCAGCGCGAGCTGAAATAGGCGAGGGCGGCGGTTTTATCGGACGCGGCTTCGATTCCCACCGCCTCCACTAGAGGTTGCCCGCCGCTCTGAGCAGAGCCTTCTTCCAACGAAGATGCGCGGCTCGCCTCGGGGGACCAAATCGGTTCTTGTCGGACCAAATTCGGACCAAATCTGGAGGGCGCATACCCCTTCGCCAACTCCTGGAGCTCTACCCACTCCATGAGCGCGCTCCGCAGCTACCACACCGCCCTCCTGCTCCCCAGTGGCAAGGTGCTCGTCTTCGGCGGTTACGCCGCATCCACCTACCAGAGCTCCGCAGCGTTCTACGACCCCGCGTCCAACACTTGGAGCGCCACCGCCACCCCGTCCGCCGCGCGCGTCAATCACACCGCCACGCTGCTGCCCAACGGCAAGGGGGGGATCAGAGAGGCAGAGGAGGGCCGCTGGCCTCGTTGTCGCTTCACGGCTCGGGCCGGCTGAGGCACCATGCGCGCTCGCAGCCGAGGATGGCCGGTGGCGCGCCGGCCGTCGGAGGGCGGCGTGGATCGATGGGACCGGAAGGCTGGTATGAACTGCTATTTCCAAGGCTGCACCGAGAAGGGGACCACGAAGGAGCACATCCCGCCGCGCTCATTCTTCCCCGAGGGCGAGAGGTTGCAGCTGCTCACCGTCAAGTCCTGCAAGGCGCACAACAACGACAAGTCGACGAACGACCTCTATGTGCTGGCGCAGATCTGCATGAACGCGTCGCCGAGCAATCGGGCGAGAGAGGTGTTCCAGGAGAGGGTCGTCCCGCAGCTTTCGCACAACAGCAATGCGCTGCGACGGATGCTGCTGAAGGGATCCTTCAAGGTCCCCGGGGGCGTCATGTACTCCGTGGACCACGCGCGTTTCGACGAGTTCTTCACGGCGCTGTCGTGCGGCCTGATCTACAAGTCGCAGAAGGCGCCTCTGCCGTCGGACTATCGGATCGGCCACATCTATCACCGGCTCGTCAGCGACGCCGATGCGGAGCGGCAGGCCCTCGAAGCCGGCATCGACCTCCTGTATGACGAGAAGCCGCTGGACTTCATGGCGTTCGGTAATCCGGAAACGCGCAACGAGCGGATCTACACGGTCGAGATTCACGGCCTCCCCGGCTTCCAGGGAAGTATCACCATCGCCCACAGGTTCTTCGGGGTGTTCAAGGTGACCTCGATGCTCACGCGATTCGTAAGCCCCGACGGCAGCGGTCCCCCGGACCCGGAAGCATGAGCGCTGCATCGCCGAGGGACTGGTCGGCGGTGACGGCTTTGCGGTCGATGCGAGCCGCATGCCGGACAGGCGCAGTTTTGCTACGCCACCAACTATCTCGTCGACGTGAAGGCCAAGTTCGGAAGGCTACCCGCTACGAGAAGCGGGCGGCCGACTACCTGGCGATGGTCACCATCGCCCCATTTTCATCTGGTTCAGGTTCGCAGAAGCGCCCTAACCCAGATCGAAAGCAAACCACGGCCATTGCGAGCCGTGCCGAGCCTCAAGGGGTGGAGCGCCCGCCGATCTCCAGGAAGCGCTCGTAAGCCCGCTTGAGCGTGTCCAGGTGCGCGGGGTTGTCCAGGTCGAGCGGCGCATCCGTGAGCCGGACAACCCACCCGCCCGTCGCGGTACGCCGTGAGCGCGAAAGCAACTCCGTGTCGCGGGCGGGGTCCGGAAAGCCGATGGCCCGTGCGGCAGCATCCGACCAGTAGTTCAGCCATCCGAGGCGATGCGGAATCTCAGGCGAGCGCATGGCAACAGGGGACTTGATCACCGGCAAGCCGCGAGGAGGCGGCTTCAGGTCGTCTGGCCGATTCTTCGTCTGGCGTGCAATATCCACCCCCGCGCTGAACGGCGTCGCGTGACCCCAGAACGCGCGTGCGTCCTCCGCCACGGCCTCCAGTAAGGCTGCCGCAGTCGCGCTGCCGGCGGCGGACAGAGGTAGCGCCACATGGAATTCGAATTGAGCCCGACCGCCAGGAGAAATCCCCGCCGGCTTTCCCCATCCCGTCACGCTGACTCGGAAGTTGTCATCAGTGCTGCGCAGCGGTGGCATTTCCCCACGACCAGACTCGCGGGCGACGAATGCGTCGCGTTCCGGCAACGGAATAAGCTTCCCCTCGTCAGAGATCATCAACCCAATGTGCAAGCCGGGGTGTGCGCGTTCCATTGCATGAACAACAGCCAAAGTTCGGCCATCATCGCCCGCAAGCGCAGGCGCATAGACGATCATGCCGATCTGATTCTCTCGTGTAGCTGGCATTTCAGCACCAATCCATGACGACGATCAGGTTTTCGAGCGCCGGTTCGGCGTACTCCAGCGCCTTTTTGTGTGCGGCACTTCGCACGCCGACCCGAAAGTCAAATCCGCACGCCCTCGCAAGTTCACGCTCGAACAGGAAATCACGCACATGCTTTCTTACTACAATGTCTTGAAATTCGAGCGGGTACGAGTCGTAGTTATCAGTCTTCACCTCCCAAAGCACGCCCGCGACAACTTGCAATGCGTCGAAAGCCTTGCCGTTGACCAGCGCGTTAGCCCCACGGTAGGCGTTGAACTTGATCCCGTCAGCGCACTTGTTGTGCAGCTTGTTCCCGCCCTTGGGCGGCACCCGTCGAGGCTTGCACTCCGGACGGCGCTCCCGCTCCGAGACTTCGGTTGGCCCCACGGGAGGGAAGTCCGGCCCTTTTGGCTCTGGCTTGGACCTTTTTTCCGGCGAGGGTTCCTGCGGAGCGGGCTTCGTTTCAGGCACGGGCCGCGTTTCAGGCGCGGGCTTTGCGTCTTCTTGATCGGCCCATTTCAGCTCATACACATCCAGCGCCTCTTTGATGGCGAATCCCACCACCACCACGCCCGCGACGATGACCGCTCCCACGATGATCTCCGGCGCCGCCAGGACACATAGTCCTACGCCCACTGCCGCACCTGCGGAGGCAACGGCGCATCTGCCCGTGATGTCTCGAAACCGAACCCTTTCATGGTCCAGAGCGTGGTAACACCTCTCCGCCAGCACGGGCCAGGGCTCGGAAGCCTCCTGGACGGCGCATCGGCCCCCGTCCGTCCAGGGCAGCGTCGCCGCTCGCTGGAGGTTGGCGAGCCTCGGGTCCCGGGCTGCTGGCTGTGTTGGGTTGGGCGGTGTCGTCGTACAGGCTGAGAGAAAGAGCAGAAGTGCGATGCACGCTCGGAGACGCATGGCCGAACCCTCAACCGATTCAAGACCTGAATGGTCTTGGCGGGGTGGTTCGGAGTATGACAGCGCGCCCCTACCGTCACGAACGCTCGCAAGGGGAGCGGCAGGGGGACGAGGGTGCAGCAGCCGCAGCTCGGACCTATGGATGGCTCCCAAGGCGCTAGCCGTGCCAGTGGGCGCGCTCGCGGACGGTGCCAGGACAGGGGCCGCTTGCCCACGACTGAAGGGGGGCCGGGTATCCAGGCCGCTGGCGCCTCGACTCGCCCTTCCAGCATCGTCCCGGTTGAGCCCTCGCAACCGCTAGAGCTGATGCCCCCTGTCGCAGCAGCTCCAGCTCAAGAACCCGGCAGCGGGAGCGAGCCGCATGTTCAGGACGGCCACGGAAACGGCGGGCCACACAGCCCAGGATGTCTAGCGGCGGGAGGTGGCTGCCCCCGTCATGTTGCACGTATGTCGCAGGAGCGTGCGGAATGAGCCGGACCGGGGCGGGACAGGAGGGGACGCGGCGGGATGCCGCTTCCCAAGCATTCCGGGCGGTTACGAGGTAAGGGCGCGATTCTGCTGGGAGCTTCGCACCGCCCGGCACGGGTTCGATTCCCGCCGCCTCCCATTCCAAAAACCTCGTGGACACTCCTTTAGTAGTGCCAGGGGAAGCGCTTGAAGTTCTTCGGGCGCTTCTCCAGGAAGGAGTCGCGGCCCTCCTGCGCCTCCTCGGTGCCGTAGGCGAGCCGCGTGGCCTCGCCGGCGAAGAGCTGCTGGCCCACCATGCCGTCGTCGGGCAGGTTGAAGCCGTACTTCAGCATCCGCATGGCCGTGGGGCTCTTGGAGTTGATGAGGCCCGCCCACTCCAGGGCCACGTCCTCGAGCTGCTCGTGCGGCACCGACGCGTTCACCATGCCCATGGCCGCGGCCTGGTCCGCCGTGTAGTCGAGGCCCAGGAAGAAGATCTCCCGCGCCTTCTTCTGGCCCACCTGCCGCGCCAGCAGCGCCGAGCCGTAGCCGCTGTCGAAGCTCGCCACGTCCGCATCCGTCTGCTTGAACATGGCGTGCTCCTTGCTGGCCAGCGTCATGTCGCACACCCCGTGCAGGCTGTGTCCGCCACCCGCCGCCCACCCGGGCACCACGGCGATGACCACCTTGGGCATGAAGCGGATCAGCCGCTGCACCTCGAGGATGTGCAGCCGGCCCAGCTTGCCCGGATCCGGCTTGCCGGCCTGGTCACCCTCGTACTTGTAGCCGTCCTTGCCGCGGATGCGCTGATCTCCGCCCGAGCAGAACGCCCAACCCCCATCCTTGGGCGACGGGCCATTGCCGGTGATGAGCACGCAGCCCACGTCCGTCGTCATGCGCGCATGATCCAGCGCGGTGTACAGCTCGTCCACCGTCTTGGGCCGGAAGGCGTTGCGCACCTCGGGCCGGTTGAAGGCGATGCGCACCGTGCCGTGCTCCACGGCGCGGTGGTAGGTGATGTCCTTGAACTTGAAGCCTTCCACCTCGCGCCAGCGCGCGGGATTGAAGATGGCGGACACTGTCATGGTCGTCTCCCTCCTGGAAGGGGGCGACCCTAGCGTCAACGCAGTGCGGCTACCAGATGAAGGGCACGAGGCGGTAGCGGGTGCTCCGCGTGTACTCCGCGTAGCCGGGCAGCTCGTGCTGGAGGGTGCGGTCCTCGAACGAGGTGCGGACGATGTACGCGATCAGCGCGACCAGCGCGGGCCCGTACGCCCAGGCGGAGCCGAAGACGAGGGGCCAGGCCACCAGCATCAGGATGAGCCCGAGGTACATGGGGTGGCGCACGAAGCGGTAGGGGCCCGTGGTGATGACCCTGTGAGAGCGATCCTTCTGCACCCGCACCGTCGTCTCCAGGTGGGGGTTGGTGGAGTAGGCCCACAGCATGGGGAGCTGCCCCAGCACGTGCAGGAGCACCCCCACCGGGGCACACCACCCGGGCAGTGACGACCAGCCGAAGCGGCCGTTGTCGAGCCCCCCGACGAGCGTCATCGCCAGCAGCATGGACAGGTAGACGTAGGCGATGATCCGGTCGAACGGCTTGGTGTCCGCGCGCTCCTTCCAGCGCTCCTCGCGGAGCACCGGGTTCAACAGGCGCACGGTGAGGGCGTTGGCCAGGAGGCTGAAGACGATCAGCCCCAGGAAGAGCCAACCGCCCGTCCAATCGAGCCGGCCCGCGGACAGGAAGACCAGCGCGCCCATGGCGGCCAGGCAGAGGGGGACGAGCACTGCCTGGGGCACCACGGGCTTCTTCCTGGGGGTGTTCTGCTCACTCATCGGGGATGGCTACAGCGACAGGCCGAGCCGCTGGCGCAGGCGCAGGAACTCGTCGGACAGGACGTAGGAGAGGAGCTGGCCCAGGTCCGTGCGCTCGCGCAGGGCCTGGAGCAGGGGCTCGGGGGACTCCACGCGCGTGTTGGCGAAGTTCGGATCCTCGCGCAGCACCAGGTTGAGGCCCACCGACACGTCGCCGCACATCAGCAGACCGGCGCGGTCCGCCGAGTAGCCAAGGCCCTCCAGCACGAGCTCCAGCTCCACCTTGGGCTGGGGACCGAGCTCCAGGGCGGCCGGCTCCAGCGCCTTGAGCGCCTTGCGCGAGTAGGCCCGGCGGTACTGCTTCACCATCTCCTCGTTGTTGCGGCCCAGCGCGGTGAACTGCGGGGCGAAGATGCGCACCGAGTTGCCGAACAGGTCCGCCGTCTCGCCTCGCGACAGCTTGGAGAGCACCGCCGTCTTGTTGAGCAGGCCCAGCATCGCGCGGCCGATGAGGAACTTCTGCTCACGGGCGTTGAAGCGGCGCACCACGTCCTGGCCCACGCACACCGACAGCGGCTCGGTCGTCTCCAGGCCGATGAGTCCACGGCGGGACTGGTAGACCTCGAACTCCTCCACGCCGAACACCTGCGCCACGGAGCGCACGGCCTTGAACACCGCGTTGTCCGGCTTGAGCTTGTCGTTCTTGCGATCCACCCCGAGCAGCTCGAACTGCGGCGGGTGCATCTTGCCGACCTGGTCACCCACGGCGCGGAGGACCTCGAGCAGCGCCCCGCGAGACAGGGGGTGCATCACCCCGGTGTCCACGTCCGCGAGGCTCAGCCGCTCCTGCGTCTCCTGGGGCAGCCGGGTGCGCAGCTCCGTGTAGAAGGCGACCTCCGCCTCGTTGGCCGAGCGCAGGAAGTGCAGCACCGCCGCCGCGCAGAATGCCTTGTCGTTCTGCTTGAGGCCCTCCCACAGCCGAAAGAGGGCGTGCAGGCTCTCCAGCCGGGTGGGATCCAGGCGGAGGATCTGCCGGTGCTCCTCGATGGCGAGCTGCGCCGAGGCCGCGTCACGCATGTACATCCCCGCGAGGGCCGTGCGCGCCGCGACGTTCGTGGTGTCGCCGTCGACGATCTGCCGGTACAGCGTCACCGCGCGGGCGGGCTGATCCAGCGGGCCGGCGAAGAGGTCCGCCACCTTCAGGCGCAGCGAGGCCGCGCGCTTCAGGTCTCCGCTGGCGTGGGCCTGGGCGGCCTGGGCCTCCAGCATCTGCGCCAGGTCCGGCAGGTTGCCGGCGCGCTCGTAGAGGCCGGCCAGCCGGTCCACGAGGCCCGTGTCGCTCGGGGTGAGATCCAACGCCTGACGGTACAGCGCGGACGCGCTGGCGCCGTCACCGAGCCCCTCATGCATCTGCGCCAGCGTCACGGTGTGGCGCGCGCGCTCGGCCAGCGGGAGCTCCAGGTCGAGCAGCCGCTTCAGGCACTCGATGGCACCGCTCCAGTTGCGCACCTGCTGGAAGAGGGTGGCCAGACGCTCCAGCACCTCGGCGTTCTGGGGCAGGGCCTCTCGAGCGCTGTTCAGGTGGACAGCGGCGCGGCTCGGCTCGGCCAGATGGTCCTGGTACAGCGAGCCCAGCGTGAGGTGCATCCGCCCCAGGAGGGCGGGGTCGCCGCCGAGCGGGAGGCGCTGGGTGAGCGTGGTGGCGGCCTCGGCGTACTGGCGCTCCTCCAGCAGGAGGTGGGCGCGCAGGTCCAGGGCCTCGGGAGTGGCCGGCTGGAGGGACAGGGTGCGCTCCAGCAGTTGCAGGGCGCGGGCCTTGTCGCCAATCGCGGTGAGGTACGTCTTCGCCGCGCCGAGGAAGGCCGTGGCGGCCCCTTCGGTGTCGCGCTGGGCCAGCCGGGCCTCGCCGCGCCGCTCCTGGAGCGCCGCCAGGTCCGTCGCGCCTCCGCGCGCCGCCAGCAGATCCTCCAGGCCCGAGGTCGCCGCCGCGTCGAGCGGATCCTTCTCCAGGGCCAGGCGGTAGAGGGCCATGGCGCCCTCGGTGTCCTGGAGCGGGCCGGCGGCGAGCCGGGCCGCGGCGACGAACGCCTCGATGGCGCTGCGCGGATCCCTGCTGGAGCGGGCCTCGTTCTCCAGGAGGACCCGGGCGGAGGCGGTATCACCCTTGCGGGCCATCACGCGCCGCAGGCCCTGGAGGGCCGGCAGGCACTGGGGCTGGAGCTGGAGCACCGCGCGGTAGGCCTGCTCGGCGCGGGTGGGGTTGTTGAGGCGCGTCTCGTCCAGGTCCGCGCTGCGCAGCATCAGCTCCACGCGCTCCAGCTCGTCCGCCACCACCGAGAGGCGGCGGAGGTAGAGCTCGGACAGGCCGGCCGCGTCGCCCGCCTGACGCAGGGCGCGCTCCAGGGCGAAGGAGAGCCGGGCGTCGCGCGGGTTCTCCGCCACGCCGCGCTTGAGGGACTCCAGGTCGACGCCCTTGTCCAGGTCGGTGGAGGCGTTGATCCGCAGCGCGTTGCTCAAGCGCGCATCACCCACCAGCTCGGCGATGCGCAGGCGCAGCTCGCCGCGGCGGGCACGATCCCCGGCACGCACGCGCTCCAGCGTCTTGAGGGCCAGCAGGTGGCCGGGCTCCAGCGCGAGCGCGGACTCGCAGCACTGGGCCGCGCGCGTGGGCTCCTGGAAGTGATCCAGGTACAGCCGCGCCAGCTTCATGTACGCGGCCACCTTGGCCCGAGGCGTGTGGCCCACCTGCGTCTCGCGATCCAGCAGGCCCACCAGTTCCTTCACGTCCTCGTCCGCGAGGTACAGCCGCTCCAGGGCGCGCAGCGTGGCCGCGTGGCCCGGCGTCATGCGCAGCACCTCCTGGAACACCTCGATGGCCATGTCCGGCCGCTTGAGCTGATCCTCCCAGATGGTGGCGGCCTGGTAGAGGGCGTTGGCGCGCTCCATCGGGTCCGTGCGGTTGGCGGCCTCGGCGCGCAGCACCTCCACGAGGCTCTCCCACGCGCCCTGCGCCTTGTACAGGCGCGCCAGCGCGCGCAGCGCCGGGAAGTAGCTCGGCGCGAGCGTGAGCACCTCCTGGTACGAGGCGATGGCCTGGTGCTCGTCCTTCACCCGGTGCTCGCACAGCTCGCCGATCTTGTAGATGAGCGCGGCGGCGGCCTCGGGGGAGGTGGCGAACTCGGCCTCGGCCCGGTACATCCGGATGAGCAGGTCCCACTTGCCCTCCTGCGCGTACAGCCGGCCCAGCGCCTTGAGCGCGGGCAGGTACGAGGGCGACAGGGTGAGCACGCGCTCGTAGGCGGCGATGGCGCCCGCGCGATCCTTCAGGTGCTCGTCGAGGATCTCCGCGTTGCGGTGGTAGAGCGAGATCACCTGCTTGGTGTCACCCACCAGCGAAGCCTCCAGCTCCTGGTGGGTGATGAGATCCTGGAAGCGCCCGGCACGCTCCAGCAGCCGCGACAGGTTGCGGATGGTGGGCAGGTGGTCCGACGCCAGATCGAGGATGCGCCGCATGCACTCGATGGCGTGGTCCAGGTCACTCAGGCGCTCCTCGTAGAGGACGGCCACCTTGTTGAGCGTGGTGATGATCTGCTCGCGGTCCTGCGTCTGGAGCAGGTCCTGCTCGTACATGGCGACGAGCTCGGCGAAGCGGCCCTGGCGCTCGAAGAGGCGGGTGAGGGCCTTCTGCGCGGGGAGGTAGCCCGGCTGGTGCTGGAGGCAGGTGTTGTAGCGCTGGATGGCCTCCTCCTGGCGCGCGAGCCGCTCCTCGAGCACCTCGGCGGCCTTGAAGAGGCGGGCGGCCTTCTCCTTGGGATCCTGCGCGGCGGCGCTCTCGGCGTCGAAGACGGAGACGAGGCCTTCCCAGTTGCGGGTGCGGTAGAAGAGCTTGCCCAGGCCGGCGAGCGCGGCGGAGTGGCCGGGGAGGCGGGCGAGGATGGCCTGGTAGCGGGCGATGGCGTCCACGTCGCGCTTGAGCTCCTCCTCGTAGAGGGCGGCGAGGCGCAGGTTGATGGCCACCATCTCGCTCTCGTCGTTGATGCAGGCGACCCAGGCGATCAGCACGTCCGCCAGCTCCTCGAAGCGCTGGCGCGTCTCGTAGATGTTGGCGAGCGCGGAGAGGACGAGCGACTCGGTGGGGCTGACGCGGCGGGCGTCGAGCAGCGCGGCCAGGGCCTCCTCCTTGCGCCCGAGCCGCTCGTACATCTTGCACAGCTGGAGCCACGCGGGAGCGCCCTGCTCGCCGAGCACCTCGGCCTCGGCGGTGAGGACCTCGAGCAGCTCCTCGGCGCGGCCCTCGCGAACGGCCACGCGCTTGAGGGCGTTGAGCAGGAGCAGGTCCGTGCGATCCAACGCGAAGGCCTCGCGGAAGCAGGCGGCGGCCAGGTCGGGGCGCTTGAGGCGATCCTCGAGCACCAGGCCCGCGGAGGCGAGGTAGTGGGCGCGCAGGGCGGGCGTCTCCAGCGTGCTGGCCAGCAGCCGGTACGTCTCGACGAGCGAGGGATAGTCACCGCGCGCGGAGAAGAGGGCCTCGAGCTGGGTGAGGAGCGCCACGTCCTGGGGCTTGAGCTCCACGCACTGGCGGAAGGCGGTGCGGGCGTCCTCCTCGCGCGAGAGGCGCTCGTCGAGCAGCGTGCCCTTCTCGAAGAGGAGTGCGGCGCGATCGCGGGGGGCCTCGGTGGCGCCCAGCTCGGCGTCGAGGAGCTGGATGACCATCTGCCAGTTGCCCACGTCGGCGAAGAGGCGGCGCGCGGCGCGGATGTTGGCGAGGAAGCGGGGCGCGAGCCGGTACGCGTTCTGGTAGGCGACGGCGGCGTTGCGCGGGTTCTTGAGGGCGTCCTCCCAGAGCAGACCGATCTCATGGAAGAGAAGGGCGGCCTGGGGCTCGGTGCCGAGCGCACGCGCCTCGCGCTCCAGGGCGGCGATGCGCTCGCGCACCTCCTGCTCGGGAGTGGCGGCGGCGGGGAGGGTGGAGAGGTTGGAGGCGAGGGCCTCGGACACTGGCCTGGGGGCCCCTCCCTGCGTGACGGCGGCCACGGGTACACCGGGGGAGGTCAAGGACGGGGTCCTCGGCAGATCGTTGCGCTCGCTCATGGGAAAGCCGGCTCCGTGAGTGGAATCAAGGCCAGGAAACGCGGGCCTTCCCGGGTCGTACCATGCGCCCGGCGGGTGGCTCAACTTCCCGACTTTCTTGGAATTTTGCCTGCCAGCCCTCCGGGATGTCCGCTGCCGGGCGAACCACCCCGACCCGAGGGTCCGGTGCTGGCCAAGGGGGGCTTCCTAGCTTCCTCCCGATGCCTAGGTTGCCCGGGGTTGGTTGAGGCCCGGGTTGAGACGGGCAGGTGGCCGGGGGCGCACGTGGGGTCGTATCGAATCGTAAGAAAGCTGGCTGAAGACGCGGCGGTCGAGTTCTTCCTCGCCAGGGTGGTGGGCGAGGGAGCATCCAGCGAGCCGGTCATGCTCGAACGCTTGCTGCCCGAGCCGGCGAAGGACATGACCCTGGTCGAGTCCTTCCTGGGCTCGGCCCGGACGTCCGCGGCAGTCCAGCACGCCAATGTGGTGCGGGTGCTCGACTCGGGTCTGGGCAAGGGGCAGCCCTGCCGGGTCCTGGAGTTCGTGGACGGCGAGGAGCTGCGTTCACTCATCGGAGCGGCACGGGAGCGCGGGGGGCTCGGGCTGCGGCAGGTGTGTTTCATCGTCCAGCAGGTGGCCGAGGGCCTCGCCTGCGCTCAGCAGACTCGCGCTGGCTACCGGGGTCTTCACCCCTCGCAGGTGCGAATCTGCCGGAGTGGCGAGGTGAAGCTCGTGGATCCGGGTGGGGTCCTCCGCAATGAGAGTCCCCATCCCGCGCCCGAGCAGGCCCGGGGCCGCCCCGTGGGTTCGCGCGGAGACGTCTTCCGCCTCGGGCTGCTCCTCTATGAGCTGCTCGCCCGACGTCCCCTCTTCGAGGCCTCCGATCCGCAGGTCGCCCAGAAGATCGCCGCCTTCGACGAGCGCGTCCTGGCGCCGATTCCCGGGTGTCCTCCGTCGCTGTGGTCCGTGCTGCTGCGCGCCATCGCCGCCGAGCCCGAGGCCCGGTACCCCTCGGCGCGTGTCTTCGCGGACGCCCTGCGTGACTTCCTCGTGGAGCGCCAGCTCGGGGTGGATCACCTCGACATCGCCAACCTCTTCGCCCGGGCGTTCCCCGATCGCCGCTCGCCCCTGGAGGCGCAGGCCGGCGCGCTCGGGGAGGAGCTCACCCTCGCGCCCCTGTTCCGGGCGGATCCGAAACGGCGGGCCCCCGCGGGTCCTCCGCCGGTGCTGCACCCCGTGCAACCGCCGCCTCCTCCTCCGGAGCCGGATCCGGAGCCGGCTCCGGCGCCCAAGGTGACCCTGAAGGAGTCCGTGGCGGAGCATGAGGAGTCGTTCGAACCGTCCTTCGACGCGCGGCTCCACGCCTGGCACGCCCGGCTGATCGACGAGGCCCTGGGGGTGATCGGGGGCAGTGCGTCATACGCCACGCTGTTGATCCGACTCACGCGCTCCTGTGTGAAGCGCCTGGGCGGCGACGAGGAGGAGCTGACGTTGGCCCTCACGGCGGCCCGTACGCTCGCCCTGGCCGCGCGCCTGGAGGAGCCGCGGCGCTTCATGCTGCCCTCGCTGGCGCGGGTACGCCCCGTCGTCGGCGGCGAACTCCCGGAGGTCAACCAGATCCTCTCGACCGTGCTGTTCGCGGGACGTGAATCCGGACCGCCCACGAGGAGCGCCGCGAGCGCCCTGCTGTGCGCGGCGACCTTCGTCATCCAGGTGCAGAGCGCCGAGCCGTCGCTGGCCGAGTCGGCGCGCGCGCTGAGCGTCCTGCGAAGGGATCCGCGGCTGCTGCCCGCCGCGCTGGAGGCGGTCACCGCCGAGCTGGGCGTGGGCTCACGCACCTTGACGCCGCTCTGTGTGCCTTGCGTGGATCCGTCCCAGTCGTTCACGTAGTCCTCAGGGTGACGGGGTCTTCCGGGAGGGGATGAACTCCTCGCGCACGGACTTCGCCAGCAGCTCCGGCGGCAGCAGTCCCTGGTCGAGGAGGAAGTTGTTGAAGGCGAGGCGGTCGAACCTGGGGCCGAGGGCGAGCTCGGTCTCGGCGCGCAGTTCCAGGAGGCGGGTGTAGCCGTAGAAGTAGCTGCCGGCCTGGCCCGGGGCGCGGAAGGTGTAGCGGTCGAGCTCCTGTCGGACCATGGCGCCGGAGAGGGCGACGTCCTCGGAGAGGATGCGGCCGGCCTCGTCACGCGTGAGCTGGCCCAGGTTGAGCATCGGGTCGAGCATGGCCCGGGCCGCGCGGAGCAGGCGGAACTGGAGGGCGATGAGCTGGCCGTCGATGGGCTCGTAGGGAACCATCTCGGCCTCGGCGTAGAGCGCCCAGCCCTCGACGTTGACGGAATTGAAGGCGAACAGGCTGCGCGCCAGCGACACGCCGCGCTCGACCATGGCGGTGAATTGGAGCTCATGGCCGGGGCGCCCCTCATGGGCGGAGAGCGACCAGGCGGCGGCGCTGAAGGTGAAGTCGTCGGAGACCTCTTTCTGGCCGTCGCCGGACTTGGGACTGCCCAGCGGCAGCACGAACTGGCCCTGCTCGCCGGTGTTGTCCACCAGGGGGGGCGTTCTGAGGTGGGGCGCGGGCTGGACGGCGCTCTCGGCCTCCGAGGCGAGGCGCATCACCATGGGGCGCTTCGGGAGGTCCACCACGCGGTGCTTCGCGATCAACCGCTCCAGCTCTCCGATGACCTCCCGGTAGTGCGGCTCGATGCGCTCGCGACCGAGCTGCTCCTTCTTCAGCAGGCGGATGACATCGCGGTAGTCCGTGGCATCGAGCCCCCGGGCCTTCGCCACGAGCGGGGCCAGGGCCTGCATCTGCGCGCGGATCTCCAGGAACTCGAATTGCGCGCGGCGCACGAGCTGCTCGGGAGGGATGTCGATGCCGTACTGTTTGAGCCCGAAGGCATAGAGCTCTGGAGGGAGACGGAAGTCCTCGCGCGCTCGAGGCAGGACCACCTCACGCTGCCAGCGGACGTACTCGGTGACCTGCTTCTCGAGCGCGGCGAGGGCGGGCTCGGCGTCGGCGATGCCGTACGTGGTGAACAGCTCGCGGATGCCCTTCACGTAGGTGGGGGCGTTGGACAGGGCCTGCTCCAGCTCGAGCTTCACCGGGCCCAGCCGCTTCGGGTTGGACAGCCCCTCCTCGAAGCGCGCCATGGCGAGCCCGGTCAGCGGTTTGCTGCCCGGAGCGAGGCCAACATAGCGCCGCAGGCGGGTGAGCGCCTTGGCGCGGCGGGCGGGGGCCACCTCTTCCTCGAGCAGCCCCTGGAGCCCGCGGAAGATGACCTTGGGCGCGTCGATCCAGGTGAGCAGGTAGCGCTCGTCGAGCGTGGAGCCCTGGAGGTTGTCCTTGGCGGTGGTCACCAGGATCCGCAGGTCCTGACGGACCTTCGGGTCCTTCTCCACGGCGAGGCGCTTCTCCAGCTCGGCCTGGGCCTTGGACAGGGCGGCGCGGCTGCGCTCGCCCACGCGGGGGCCGAGATCCATCACCTGGTCATCGTAGGTGGCGGCCCCGAAGTCCGAGGCCTCCTCGGGGCTGAAGCGCCCGATGGCGTCCAGCAGCACCTGCGAGTGGGCGTTGCTGCGTGCCACCCAGTCATTGCCCTCGACCTTCTGCTGGGCCGACGCCGTGAAGGCCGTGACGAGCAGGGCCACTGCGACGAATCGCCAGGAACGCATGGTGTTCTCCCGTTGGAGGCGGAGACCGTAGTGCCAGAAAAGGGCCCGGGTCACGCTTCTGGCGCGTTGACGAGGTGGCGCTCCTCGATGCGGGAGCCCGCCGCGAACGCGATGAGCCCGAGGCCGAGGATGGCCATGGTCCACGACAGCGACCACTCGGCGAGCACGCCGATGATCGGGTTGATCATCACGATGGCGAACGTCCGCACCATGGAGACGAAGGAGAGCACCGTGGCCCGCTGCTCGGACGGGATGTGGTGGTTGATGTAGGCGCTGAAGAGGGGGATGCGTGGCAGGGCGAAGGTGAAGCCCACGATGATCCCCACGGCGACGAGTGGCATCCAGTGCGTGCTGGCGAGCAGCAGGAAGCTCGCGCCCGCGATGAAGGTAGCTCCGAGCAGCAGCCGCCGCGTCGAGCCGAACAGGCGCTCGAGCCGCACGACGTTGCCGAGCAGGAGGATCTGCCCGAGGCAGGAGAGGGCATGCACCACCCCGAAGAAGCGCAGGGGCACGCCGCTGCGCTCCAGCAGCGGTTGGAACAGCCAGATGAGTCCCCAGGCCAGCGCGTTGGTGAGGGCGAGCTCGATGGCGAGCAGCCGCACCACCTTGTGGCCGAGGAAGTAGCGGCCTCCCTGCACGAGGATGCGCGTGTAGCTCGTCCGGGTCCGCAGCTCCTTGGCCCACTCGGGAGGCTCGCGCAGGGTGAGCGCGACGAGGAAGGCGAGGGTGGCGGGGAAGACGAAGGCCCGCATGGGCGCACTCAGTCCGTAGGCGCTCGCGATGAAGCCGCCCACGAGCGTTCCCGTGATGATGCCGCCGAGCTTGAAGGCCTCCATGCGACCGAGGACGTGCGCGGCCCGCTCCGGGTGCCCGCTGGCCTTGAGGCTGTCGTAGGCGAGCGCCTCATCCGCCCCGGAGTGCAGGGTGTAGGCGATGGCGAAGATGGCCTCGGCCACCATGAACACGAGGAAGCTCGGCTTGGATACGTAGACGAGGGCCGCCACGAGGCCCACCAGGTTGCCCAGGGCGATGGACACCTTGCGGCCGAGGTAGTCCGCCACGGTGCCGGTGGGCACCTCGAAGAGGAAGTTGCAGAGGAAGAACCAGGCGTTGAGGAAGAGAACCTGCGCCAGGGAGATGCCACCCCAGTCAGTGAAGAAGGGCACGAGGACCGCGGAGAAGAACTGCATGTAGAACAGCATCCGGATGGCGTAGAGCCGCCAGATGTTGGGGCGCATGCGGTGCTCGGCGTCGGTCTGCATGGTGCCCGAACATGCCAGACTCTGGCTCCGATCGATTCGGAGGAGTCGCATGACGCGGAAGTTGTTGCTGCTGTGGGTGTCCCTCTCGCTCGTCGCCTGCGCCCGGTCCACCCGCCCGGGTGGGGACGGGGCCCTGGACTTCAAGTCCTCCCTGGTGGTGCTGCTCGAACACCGGGACGAGCTGGCCCTCAGTCCCGAGCAGGTGGAGCGCTTCGAGCAGATGGACTTCAGCCTCCAGGAGCGCAACCGCCTGCCCCGGCAGCGGCTGGAGGCGTTGCGTGCCCAGAGCGCGAAGTCCTCGAAAGGGGACTACCAGGGGGGTGGCACGCACGACATCTATGGAGGCAAGGGGAGCGGCATGGGGGCGGCGAGCACCCCGGAGGAGGCGCAGCGCATGGCGGTGCGGCGCGAGCGGTTCGAGCAGACACAGGCCGCGCTGCGCGAGCTGCAGGACAACGACTCCCAGGCCTATCTCGAAGCGGAGAAGCTCCTGCGCGAGGAGCAGAGGCCCCGAGCGCGTGAGCTCTTCTCGAAGGAGCGCGAGAAGCTGCTCAAGCAGCTCGAGGCCATGAACATCCGCAAGCGGCGGGGCGAATACTGAGCCGGGCTGGCGCCCCAGCGCGGCGTGCGCGCACTCAGGGTCCGTGGTGGAGCCAGATGTTCCGCGTCGCCACGTTGGGCAGCATGGACAGCTCCGCGATGCGCTGCCCCGGGGGCAGGGGCCGGTTGAACGGGTAGCCTGCCTCGTGGTCCTGCTCCCCGTCGGTGAGCATCACCATGAAGCGGAAGAGCATGCCCTCGTCGCGACCGCGCGGCAGCAGCAGGTGGGCGGGCCAGCCTCGCTCTCGCACCAGGGAGGACTGACTCGCGGGCCGGTGGAGGACGGTCTGCTCCGAGGGCCGCAGCGTGTGGACGAACCGATCCAGCTCGATCCACATCCGGCGATCCTCGGCGAACGCATCCGCGGCGACGTAGATGCGCACCGTCACCTTCTGCTCGCGCGGCAGTTGGTTCTCCACCCGTAGGAAGAAGTGGAACGGGTCGTGCTCGAGCCGCGGCTTGAGGACCTCCCGCCCATCCGGGAGGCGCACCGGGTGCTGGACCATGCGGGTGCGGAGCATCTGGCTGCTCAGACGGAAGGCCGGAGGAGGGCTGGTCCAATAATCTCCGGCGAAGGTGGCCTCGCCCCAGCGCTGCCCGTCGAAGTCCGGAGAGGCCGCCTCGGGGAGGTCCTTGTCCAGGCACAGGAGGATGTCCGGGCTCTGGTGCGCCGGAGCGAGCCCATCGCCGAGCCACTTGCGGATCAGCACCCGTGGCCCGTCGGACAGGTCATGCGGTGGCAGGTGGGTGCTCTGCCAGGCATCGAGGATGTCGTCCACGTGCCGGTGCCAGCGGAAGAAGAGCGGATCCCTCGCCGCGGTGGCCGGGGAGGCCATGACGCCGGGCAGGCCCCCCGTCCTGGAGGGGGGCGCGAGGTGGGCGAGCAGCACGTGTCCCAGGTGGTGGTGCGAGCCGTAGGGGGAGAGCGGATCCGCCCAGGCCTCGCCGTCGATGGAACCCGGGTTGGACTCGGCCGTGTTGGCGAGCTGCTCCAGGCTCTCGATGAGGAAGGGCTTGTCCTCATGCCACAGCAGCCCCGAGGAGGCCGCGGCGCAGAGGCGGTCGCGGCGCGTGGCATGGTCCAGGACGGTGTAGCCGGGCAGGTCCCTGGGGCTCAAACCGGAG
>NZ_DASVWK010000375.1:0-17645 GCF_036389735.1 Archangium sp.
CCGCGTGGTGCTCGGCTGCCTGCTGCTCGTGCTGCTGCAGCGGGGCGTGCTGCACCCCCAGTCCGGGCTGGAGAACACGGACACGCCGAGCAGGCCCCTCAAGGTCCCCGTGGAGAAGCAACTGACGGAGTAGCCGTGGAAGCCCTCTTCGACGCATTGGAAGCCCGGCTGGCCTCCCGGCGCCCTCGGGCCGTCAACCTCTCCGGGCACGTGCTGCGCGAGTCCGCGGTGCTGGTGCCCCTGCTCGTGCGCGAGGGGGCTCCCCACGTCCTCTTCACCAAGCGTCCCTCCACCCTGCGCCACCATGCCGGCCAGTACTCCTTTCCCGGGGGCTCGAGGGACCCGGAGGACACCACCCCGCTGCACACCGCGCTGCGCGAGACGCGCGAGGAGCTGGGCATCGACGTGTCTGGCGTGCGCGTGCTCGGCGCCCTGGACGAGGTGCCCACCCTCACCGAGTTCCGCATCCAGCCCTTCGTGGGTGTCATCCCCCAGGGCGTGGAGTACCGGCCCAACCCGGTCGAGGTGGAGTTCATCGTCGAGGTGCCCCTGGCGGCGCTGCTGGAGCCCTCCCTCCATCGCGCGGAGCGACGCAGCGTCCGGGGGGTGGAGTACGAGGTGGACTTCTACACCTACGGCTCCCACATCATCTGGGGCGCCACCGGTCGCATCCTCCGCGACCTGCTGCGGCTCACCTCCGAGTTGATCGTCCGCCCCTAGCGGGAAAATCCTGGAATCAGGATTTGGGTTTCACCCCCAGGTCGAAATTTCCCAGGCGCTCGTTCGCCTGGGTGGATTGCGACCGGGTACGCAGGATTTCCGCATCTGGTGTACCGTGGTCCCACGTGCCGGCCACGGCCCGGAGCCCCCATGGCCAGGATTCTCATCGTCGATGACGAAGTGCATGTAATCGGAGCGCTCCGCCGCTTGTTGCGGCGCGAGGGCTTCACCATTGAGGCGGCGCTCAATGGCGAGGAGGCCCTCCAGAAGCTCGCCACCTTCCAGGCGGACGTGGTCATCTCCGACTTCCGCATGCGCGGGATGAGCGGCCTGGAGTTGCTCGGCAAGGTGCTCGACCGCGCGCCGACGACCGTCCGGGTCCTCATCTCGGGCCACGCGGACCTGTCCTCCAGCAGCGGACAGCCCGGCGGTGTCATCTCTCACTTCATCAGCAAGCCCTGGGACGACGCGCGCCTCGTGGCCGACGTCCGTGCCCTCCTCGGCTCGAAGGGCTCGGCGCCCCCGGGACCTTGAGAATCCCTGGTATCAAGACCATGGACGCACAAGCCAGACAGTCGCTCCAGGAGTCGGAGCAGGTTCACAAGGGCATGCTGGCCATCACGGGCTTTGGTGCGACCGTGTTCAGCGTGGCGCTGATCGTCTGGTTCTGGGGCCAATGGTCCGTGATGCTCGCGCTGCTGGCCGTGTCGGTGTGCCTCCTGCTCTCCAACGAGGTGCTCATCGAGTGGATGGCCCGGCGGCTCAACCGGAGCGTGGCGGAGGTGGCCCGGACGCTCATCAACGCGGCGGGTATCGCCGTGTGTGGGGCCGTGGCCCACTGGAGTGCGCTGGTGTGGATCTTCGTGCCCTACAACCTGCTCTGGTCCCAGGGCGTGGATCCGTGGGCCCGACACCGCATGGTCGCGTTCCTGGTGCTGGTGGACGTGGCGGCGCTGTCGACGGGGGCGGAGGTCAGCATGACCGTGGCCTTCACCCTGCTCGGCATCTTTGGCTATGTGCTGTCGGAGCGGCGGGCCACGCTGCTGCGGGGCGTGCTGGGGCGGGTGATGGCGCAGCGCGAGGAGCTGGAGAAGGCCAACCAGGAGCTGGAGAAGGCCCACCAGGAGCTCCAGCAGCTCCACCAGCGCGCCATCGAGCAGGAGAAGCTCTCCAGCCTGGGCATGCTGGCGGCGGGCGTGGCGCATGAGATCAACAACCCGATGAGCTTCGTGACGAGCAACGTCAGCTCGATGCTCCGGGACCTTCGTGACGAGCAGGACCTGTCCGAGGTGATGAAGGAGTACGTGGAGGACGTGCTGCCGGCCACGCTGGACGGCATCCGGCGGGTGAACGCCATCGTCGCGGACCTGCGCCGCTTCGCACGTGGGGATCCCGAGGCCCATAGTGGATTCGACCTCGACGCCGAGGTGGAGTCCGCGCTGCGCATCGCGAAGGGCCAGCTCGGCCACCTGCGCGTGGAGAAGGACCTGGGGGGAGTGGGGACGGTGGTGGGCCGCGCGCGGCAGATCGTCCAGGTGCTGGTGAACCTGCTGGTCAACGCGGGGCATGCCACCGCGGCCGGGGGCTCGGTGCGCGTCACCACGCGCCGGGACAAGGATGGGATCCGCCTGGAGGTCCGCGACACCGGCGCGGGCATGTCCGAGGAGACGAAGCGGCACCTCTTCGAGCCCTTCTTCACCACCAAGCCGGCCGGCGAGGGCACGGGGCTCGGGCTGTCGGTGGTGCACGGCATCGTCCGCTCGCACGGCGGTCGCATCGAGGTGGAGAGCGAGCTCAAGAAGGGCACCTGCTTCATCATCCGCCTGCCGCTGGTCCCCCCCCTGCCCAGTTACGAGCCGCCCTCGTTCCGGGACAGGCGGATGGGCGGGTAACCCAGGACGGGTTGGCGGCGAGCCGGGAGGGGAGGCTATGCTCTCCCGGTCGCCCTCCAAGCGATGCACCAGCGGTAGGGCTTCGTGAGCCCTGGATTGTCACCCCGGGTCCAGGCGGTTTGGAGGAAAACCGTCGAGAGGACATTCGGCATGACTCTGGTTTCCCTCCGCAGCGTGCCGCACCCTGGCTCCGACTCCGCCTCACCCGCCGAGGAGCCCGTGCTGCTCGAGGGCACCCAGGGTTGGCACCACTTCCTCTCCTGGCCCGGCGCGTGGGTGTTCGCGCTGCTCGTCCTCACCCACCGCTACACGCTCGGCAGGCCTACCCCGCTGCTCGTCGCGGGGGGCGTCCTCTTCCTCTATTTCTCCCTGCGGTACACGGGCCGCTTTCAGCTCACCTCGAAGCGGCTGATGTGGCAGCCGCGCTTCGGCGAGCCGGTGCAGGTGCCGCTGGAGTCCATCACTTCCGAGGGCTTCTCCGCCCTGCCGGCCTGGGGTGAGGTGCGCATCAAGGGCTCCCACTCCGTCACCGTGCGCCACGTGCGCCACGCGGGCCGGCTGGCGGGGCTGATCGAGCTCCACCGCCGGCGCCCCTTCCAGGGCGAGGTGGATGGCACGACGCGGGTGGGAGAGGTGTCCGTGCTCCCAGCCAGGCGAGTCCAGGAGGCCGCGAGCTCCAGCCGACGTGAGGAGCCTGGAGTGGCGGTGCTGCGCCCCGGTTATGCCGCCTTCCTGCCAGCGCACCGCCACGCCGAGGTGTTCCACGGCCTCGTGGGCGCGAACGCCCCTCGGCCCGATGCCGATGTCACCGTGGAAGTGTTGGTGGATCAGATGCGACTGCTGTCCGAGGCCGAGTTCGACGTACGCATGCGCGAGGTCGTGCTCGCCAGCGGCGGTGAGCTGTGGCACGCGGACGAGGTGCGCTCGGGCCCGGCTTCGGTGGCGGGACAGGGGATACGGCTGGGTGGGGCGCGAGGGGCGGGGATGGAAATCCGGCCCGATCTGGCTCAGTTCGAGGCCACGGATCGTATCGTGCGCCGCTGGGCGGCGTAGGCCACCCCCCAGCCTTGAGCGGGGGAAGGGGGCCGTTTGGTTCCGACGGAGCCGAGGGGAGTCCAGCAGGCAAGATGGCAGGCGGTCCAGTATCTCGCCAGCTTCCGGTGCATCTGTTAGGAGCGCAGGGTTGAGGGTGTCGGGGCCACTCCGGTCTGGTCTTCGCATCCCGCCATCCGAGGGTCCTCGGGGGAGATGGAACCACGCGCATGAAAACCGAAGACCTGGCGATCCTCCGTAACTTCTTTCGCGCGGTCACCGATCAG
This sequence comes from Archangium sp., assembly GCF_036389735.1. Taxonomy (GTDB): domain Bacteria; phylum Myxococcota; class Myxococcia; order Myxococcales; family Myxococcaceae; genus Archangium. The sequence continues at coordinate 3,932 of NZ_DASVWK010000375.1, forward strand.
CCCATCGAGTTCAAGGGAAGCGACGCGAACCGCTACGTGCCGCTGTACGACTCCCCGGAACTGGCCCCTCATGATCCGGTCAAGCTGCTGGCTCGTCCCATCCAGTTCGCCCTTGGGCAGAGCGTGCAGCTCTTCTCGGGCTTCCGGGGGAGCGGCAAGAGCACCGAGCTGCATCGCCTGCGCAAACACTTGAGCGAGCAAGGCGACTACAAGGTCGTGCTCTGCGACATCGAGGACTACATCAACCTGTCGCAGAGCGTCGACATCATCGACTTCCTCCTGGCGGTGGCGGGTGCCTTCGGGGATGCGCTCCACAAGGAGGGATTTCTCACGGGAGATCCTTCGAAGGAGGGCTACTGGGCTCGCTTCACCACCTTCCTGAAGAACACCAACCTCAATCTCGCGGACCTGTCCTCGGTGGGAATCAAGGTCGCGCTCAAGAGCGACCCCTCGTTTCGGGAGACGCTCCAGAAGCGCATGGCCGGGCACCTTGGCGCGCTGGTGGAGGACGTGCGCGCCTATGTCACGGGCTGCGTGAAGAGGGTGAAGGACCGATTCGGCCCCAACACGGAGGTCGTGCTCCTGCTGGATTCGATGGAGCACATCCGTGGGACGTCGACCAACGCGACATCCGTGCAGGACTCGGTGGTGAACCTGTTCACCAGCCACAGCGACAAGCTCCACTTCGACCACCTGCACGTCGTCTACACGATTCCCCCGTACCTGAAGGTGCTGTACCCGAACCTTGGAACACTCTACTCCCCGGGGGGCGTCCAGGTTCTCCCGGCGCTCAAGGTGCGCGACAGCTCTGGGAACGTCTTCCAGCCGGGACTCGAGCTATTGGAGCGACTCATCTCCGCGCGAGGGAACTGGCGCGAATTGCTTGGCTCCGAACGCGCGACGCTCGACAAGTTGAGCCTCCTGTCCGGTGGGCACCTGCGCGACTTCCTGCGGTTGTTCTCCGAAATCATCCGTCGAGCTGACCGGCTGCCGGTGCCGGAAGCGACAGTGGATGCCGCCATCGCTCAAGTCCGCACCGAGTTCCTCCCCATCGCCGATGCGGATGCGAAGTGGCTCCATCTGATTGCCACCACGCATGGAGTGGCACTCCCGGATATCAAGCTGCTGCATGATCTCGCGCGTTACCTGGATACACACCTCGCGCTCTACTACCGGAACGGTAACGAGTGGTACGACGTGCATCCGCTCGTGCGAGATGTCGTGAAGGCCCAGGTGGAGGACGCCAGCAAGCGCTCGGCCAAGGAGCCATAACAGGGAAGCAAGGTACGCCATGAAGCCTGTTACCGAAGCGGAGATCGGCCCCGGGGGCGAAGCGGAGTGGCAGAGATTGCGGCGCCAGCTGGAACTGGCCGAGGGGTTCTGGCTGGGGTTCATCTTCTCGCCATCCCCCCTGACCTCGGGAGTGCTTCGCCGCCGCACCGAGCTCCTGTTACGCGGGCAGACACGCCGGCTGGAATCATTTCATCCCGAGAGTCCCTTGGACCTGAAGGGTCTGCTTCCATCGCTGGTCACACCTGAAGTCGCGAACGCTGGATGCACATGGGTGGAAGCCCTGAACCTCGACCCGGGCGATGGAACGGAGCGACCCTGGCGGGAGGCTTGGATGGAATTGGTCTCTCGCATGAACGAGCGGCGCGATGCTCTGCGCCGACATCTGCACGGTGGTCTGGTGCTCGTGGCTCCTCCAGAGACGAAGCTCCTCATGCGGGAGGCGGCTTCGGACCTCTGGTCCATTCGTGCATTGGTGGTTGAACTCCCCTTGGTGGCGGAGGTCTCACCTCGGGAATCCCGCCTGAATACGGAGTCCTTTTCGGCACGGGCTGTGGGTGGAAAAGGCCCCGAAGCCGAAGCTATGACGGAGTTTGCTCTCGCGGAGTCGGAGCGACTCCTGGCGAAGGCAACCGACGACGATCCACGCAAGATTGGGCTTCTGCTTCGTCGGGTGGAGGCGCTGCGTTCATCGGGAAGAACGGGTGAGGCTGTTGAGACTGCTCGACGGGCACGAGAGCTTGCCCTCAAGGCATCACCGGGAGGATTGCGCCTGCAAGCGGTGACGCTTCATATGCTTGCCCTAGCCGAGAAGGACCATGGAGATTCGGCGGCAGCCACAGAGCATCTGGAGCAGGCAATCAAGGTTCTTGGGGGGGGCGATAATCGTTATCGTTTCTTGCTGTTGAAGGAGTTGGCAAGTCTTGCTCTCTGGCGAGGCGATCTCGAATCGGCCTTGGCAGCCTACGAGGAGGCTCTTGACCTCGCCCGCCAGTTCCGCACTGCCCTGGGAGACACTCCCGAAGCCCTTCACGACGTTGGCGCCTCCCTCGATAAAGTGGGAAACGTACAGCAACGCTTAGGCAACCTTCCGGCTGCCCACACCGCTTATGAAGAGGCCCTCGTCCTTGCCCGGCAGCTTTGCATTGTTCGGGGCGACTCCCCCGATGCCCTCCATGACCTCTCCGTCGCCGTTGTTAAAGTGGGTGACGTACAGCTACGCTTGGGTAACTTCCCGGCGGCCAGCGCCGCCTATGAGGAGTCCCTGCTCCTCAGTCGTCAGATTTGTGCTGCCTTGGGCGATACCCCCGTGGCTCTTCGCGACCTCTCCGTTTCCCTCAGCGCGATGGGCGACGTGCAGCAAAGCCTGGGCAACCTCCAGGCCGCCCGCGCCGCCTACGAGGAGTCCCTTGCCCTGGATCGACAGATCCGTGCTGCCCTAGGCGATACCCCCGTGGCTCTTCGCGACCTCTCGATCTCCCTCAACAACGTGGGCGAGGTGCAGCAAAGCCTGGGCAACCTCCAGGCAGCGCGCGCCGCCTACGAGGAGTCTCTGGCGCTCCGCCGTCAGCTTCGTGCTGCCTCGGGCGATACCCCCGAAGCTCTCCGCGACCTCTCCGTTTCCCTCGATAGGATGGGCGACGTGCAACAAAGCCTGGGCAATCTCCCAGCCGCCTTCGCCGCCCACGAGGAGTCCCTGGCGCTCCGCCGTCAGCTTCGTGCTGCCCTGGGCGATATCCCCGAAGCTCTCCGCGACCTCTCCGTTTCCCTCGACAGGATGGGCGAGGTGCAGCAAAGCCTGGGCAACCTCTCGGCCGCCAGTGCCGCCTACGAGGAGTCCCTCGCCCTCGACCGACAGTTTCATGAACTCATGGGCGATATGCCCCAGACCCTTGAGGATCTTGCTGTATCCCTCGCCAAAGTCGCGGACATACGCGAAGCCCTCGGCGACAGGGCCGGTGCTGCTCTCGCACGGAAGGAAGCTCAAGCGCTGAACAGCCGATTGAAAGAGTGACTTCGGCGATGTGCGACTTGAGTCACACCCGGTTCGTCTTCGCCTCCTGATGACCCGCCTGGATGAGGGCCACCAGTTCGGTCTGGGCTTCAGAACTGGAAGTAGACGTACGGGCGCGTCTCCACCGAGGTGAGGTGGCGCACGCCCAGGCCGAGCAGCACCAGCACCACCGCGCGCACCGGCACCGGCAGCTTCACGAAGAGATCGCCCGCCTTGAAGAAGAGGCTCAGCGGCGTCACGTGGCTCACCGCCGCCACCGTCAGCATCGCCCACACGAGCGTGCTCACGTTGGCCAGCCCCCAGCTTCCCTCGAGCAGCCGCGCGTACATCTCCCCCGCGCGGTCCAGCGTCGGCGCGCGGAAGACGACTCGAGTGAGCACCACCACCAGGAAGGTGGCCGCCCAGCCGAACCCCGCGCGCACCTTCGCCACGGGGCCCTCCGTCGGCGGCTTGCCCGTCATCCACCACCACACGCGGATGACGCACTCCATGGCGCCGTGCGCGAGGCCCCAGATGGCGAAGCGCCAGTCCGCTCCGTGCCACAGGCCGCCCAACCCCATCGTGATCATCAGGTTGAGCAGCGCCCGGGGCTTGGAGACCCGGTTGCCGCCCAGCGGCCGGTAGAGGTAGTCGCGCAGCCACGTGGACAGGCTGATGTGCCAGCGGCTCCAGAAGTCGAAGAGGTTCGTCGCCAGGTAGGGACGGTTGAAGTTCTCCGCGAACTTGAAGCCGAAGAGCGCCGCGGCGCCGATGGCGATGTCCGAGTACGCCGAGAAGTCGAAGTAGAGCTCGAAGCTGTAGGCCACCGCCGCCACGAAGCACTCGGCCGAGGTGTACGCCTCCGGCGAGGCGAAGACGGGGTCCACCAGCCCACTGCCCAGCACGTCCGCGATGACCAGCTTCTTCACCATGCCCATCGCGATGCGGTACAGGCCGCGGCCCCCCTCCTCGGAGGTGAGCGAGGGCGTCTCATCGAAGCGCTCGATGAGGTGCGAGGCGCGCACGATGGGGCCGGCCACCAGGTGCGGGAAGAAGAGCAGGTAGAGCAGGTGCTCGAAGAAGGTGTGCTCCTTCTGGATTTCCCCCCGGTACTGGTCCACCACGTAGCTGATGGCCTGGAAGGTGAAGAAGGAGAGGCCCACGGGCAGCAGCAGGCCGAAGGGCTCGGTGCGCACGTGCACGCCCAGCGGGCCCAGCAGGGCCACCAGCGTGTCGCGGAACAGGTCCGCGTACTTGAAGGTGCACAGCACCCCGAGCGTGCTGACGATGGCCACCGTCACCAGCGCCTTGCGCACGCCGGGGGACCGCGAGCGCCGGAAGCCCTTGATGCACAGGTGGTTGATGCCCGTGGCCACCACGAAGAGCAGCAGGGGCAGCGGCGTCCACATCGAATAGAAGATGACGCTCGCCACCATCAGCACGCCCAGCCGGGGCCACTTGTGGCGGTGCAGGGCCCAGTAGAGGGCGAAGACGACGGTGAGGAAGAAGAGGAACTGGAGGCTGTGGAAGTACACGGTCAGCCGCCTTCCGCGGCCAGCGTCGGAGGCTGGGTCTTGAAGGTCTCGTAGGCCGCCAGCAAGTCGGACAGGAACAGGTCCGCGAGCTTCGCGTAGCCCTCGGGCGTCAGGTGGGTGCCGTCGGCATGGCCCAGTCCGGCGCGCTGCCAGCGCAGCATGCTGCGCTCACCCCCCATGGCGGCTCGCGCGGACCAGTACGCGCAGCCCTGCTCGCGCGCCACCTCGGGCAGCGTGGCCGTCACCTTGGCCAGCCCGGGTGCCTCCGCCCACGCCCCGTCCGCGCCCTGCTGGAGCCGGTCCGTGGTGCCGATGAGGAGGCACTCGGCGCCGCCCGCGTCCTTCTTCAGGCGGGAGATGAGGGCCCCGTACTCGCCGCGCAGCTTGTCCGCGTCCAGGGCGGCCTCGCCGCTCTCGTTGGTGCCGTACCAGAAGACGAGCAGGTTGGGCTTGCGCGAGGACAACTGCGCGGCGAGCGCCTGCGGCTCGTGGCTGGCCAGGGTGGAGGCGGTGGAGCCCGGCAGGCCCACCGCGTCATAGGCGACGCCGGGCCGCTCCAGGTCCAGCGCGGCGCCCAGCACGGTGAGGGAGCCACCTCCCTGGTTGAGCACCTCCACCTCGTGGGCGGGGCCGGTGACGGGGAAGGAGCGGATGCGCACCGTGGGCACGGTGAAGGGCTCGGGCGGCGGCGGCTCGGGAGGCACGGCGCTGCCGTCCACCTTCAGTTCCATCTGCCCGGAGCCGGGGCCGTCCAGCCAGTACAGGGAGAGCCGCGCGGGCGGCGTGGCGGAGGCGGTGCACCCGTCGCAGAAGCGGATGCGCAGCGAGGCCCCGGGGGCGCCCACCGCGCGGATGCCGTTGAGGCCCCAGGCCTGTCCGGGAGTGGTGGCTTGGAGCGCGTCCTCCACCGTCCACTCGCCCACCAGCTCGCGCGAGACGCCCGCGGGCTTGAGCCGGTCCGACGCCTTGCCCGCGGCGATGAAACCGCGCCCGGCATCCCCGAAGCGCTTGGACAGCGCGGTGCGCAGGGCGTCGGTGAAGTAGTGCGAGGCCGTGTGCGAGGCGCCGAGCTGGAGGACACCCAACCGCGTGTTCTCGCCCTTCTCCAGCGCGCGCAGGCGCGTGAAGGTGGTGGTGAGGGCCTTGTCGAGGTGCTGGAGGCCCGGGTGCTCGGTGGCGACCCCGGGCGGGTGCTGGGCGGCGTAGGCGCGCTGGATGGCCAGGTCGAAGAGGTGGCCCAGCAGGTCCGAGCCCCGCGCGCGCGGGTGGATGAGGTCCTCGTTGAGCAGGCCGGCGGACAGCCAACGGATGGCCGAGCCCTCGTCGCCCATGGCGCTGAGCGCGTCCCAGTAGGCGCAGCCGCCCTCCCTGGCCACCTCGCGGAAGATGTCCGCCACCATGCGCGAGCCCCGGCGCGGCACCAGCTCGCCGCCCATGGTGCGCACGGCCGCGTCGATGGGAGACCAGACGAGGCACGCCGCGTCCGGCACGGACTCGCGCACCAGCTTCACGAGCGCCTCGGCCTCCTGCTTGATCTCCTCGGGCTTCGTCCAGTCGCGCGAGAGGCGGAAGGCCTCGTTGCCGCCGAACATGAGCACCACCAGCGACGGCTTGCGCTGACGGATCTGCGCGCGGAAGTAGGGCCGGTGGGTGCGCAGGAACACGCCCGCGTAGGCGCCCGGCAGGCCGATGGTGTCGTACACCACGCCCGGGTTGCCGTTCTCCAGCGAGACGCCGTGCAGCTCCACCTTGCCCCTCGACTTGAGCGTCAGCGTCTTGGCGCCGGGCGGCAGCTTCACCCGGGCGAAGGCCACCTCGGCCGGGGTCCAGCGCGTCTGCACCTTCTGGAGGGGCTTGCCGTCCGCGAGCACCTGCACGGAGCCGCCACCCGGCTGGGCGAGGAAGGAGATCTCCGCCGTGCGCGCGTCCTCGATGGCGAAGCGCACGTCCTGGGGACCCGCGCCGCCGGCGGCGAAGGCCACGCCACTCATGGGCAGCCGGTCCTTCGGGGGAGCGCGGTCGATGATGCGGGTGAACTCCCAACCCTCGGAGGCCGTGCCGGCGCGCACACCGCGACCGGAGCGGGTGGGGCGGTCGATATAGAGGAAGCCCTTGCCGCCCGAGCCGTGGCGCTCCTGGAGTCGGTTGCGCACCACGTCGGTGATGTGGTCCGAGGCGATCAGCGAGTCGCCCAGGTGCTCCACCCGCACGGCCTGGGTGCGCCAGCCGTCGCGCAGGCCCTCGAGCGCGGCGAAGAGGGGGGCCAGCCCGCTCTCCTCGCAGCCCGAGGCGCCCATGCGTCGGCAGCCGGGCTCGAGGTCCACGTGCCGGGCGCCCATCTTCTCGCGCAGCACCTCCATGCGCAGGGCGGACTCGCGCGTGGTGGGGCCCAGGTCCGCCAGCCCCAGCGAGTCGGAGACGACGGGCACGGGCAGCGGCGTGCCGGCGTCGGTGGTCTCCACCTGGACGAGCTGCGCGGGGTCATCCTCCTCGGGAAGGACGGGCACCTGGGGGGCGTCGGACTCGCCATCGGGGGCAACGCCCACGGCCTTGCGCTTGGAGGCGGCGCTCGACGTGGCGACGAGCGCGACGAGCCGTGGCATCACCGGCCCCTGGGAGAGGCTGGGAATGGGACGCAACGCCTCGGGGACGGGGGCGAGCGAAAGCCCCACGCCCAGCGCCAAAGTGAGGACGAGCGTCAACCCGGTCGATGTGTGCTTGGACCCCAACGCGGCCGGTATGAGACTGGCTTTTCGGGACGGGGTCAAAACTCCGACCGACGTTCGGAGGGTATCCAGGCAGGCAAGGCGCTATCTTGCGCGCCCCATGACCCTCTATCCCGTCATCATGGCCGGTGGTTCCGGCACCCGCTTCTGGCCGCTGTCCCGCAAGGCGCGTCCCAAGCAGTTCCTCCCATTGGCCTCGAAGAACCCCCTCCTCACCGATACCGCCGCGCGCCTCAAGGGGCTGGCCGCGGTGAAGGACACCCTCATCGTCTGCGGCCCCCTGCACGCCAGGCAGGCGGCGAAGCTGGTGAAGGGCCTGCCGAAGAAGAACCTCCTGGTGGAGCCGGTGGCGCGCAACACCGCGCCGGCCATCGCCCTGGCGGCGGTGCAGGTGGCCGCGAGGGACCCGGAGGGCATCCTGGTGGTGTTGCCCTCGGACCACCACGTGGCGGACGTGGCCGGCTTCAAGAAGACCATCGCCGAGGCGGCGCAGGTGGCGGCCAAGGGCCACCTGGTGACGCTGGGCATCAAGCCGAACCGGCCCGAGACGGGCTACGGCTACATCCAGGTGGGAGACGCGCTGGAGGGTGGGAGCCGGCGGGTGAAGGCCTTCCGCGAGAAGCCGGACGTGGAGACGGCGCGGCGCTACGTGGAGTCGGCCGAGTACCTGTGGAACGCGGGCATCTTCGTCTTCCGGGCGGACGTCATCCTGGAGGCCTTCGCGAAGCACATGCCGGAGATGCAGAAGGGGCTGGACGCGCTGCGCAAGGCGGCGGGGAAGCGGACCTTCGCGGGGGTGCTCAAGCGTGTGTTCCCGAAGCTGCCCTCCATTTCCATCGACTACGGGGTGATGGAGAAGGCCACGAACATCGCGGTGCTGCCGGGGGACTTCGGCTGGTCCGACGTGGGCTCCTTCGCGGCCATCCCCGAGGTGCGCCCCGCGGACGAGAACGGCAACGTCGTCTCGGGCGCCGAGGCGGTGGTGGTGGACTGCAAGGGCTGCGTGGTGATCGCCCACAAGCGTCCGCTGAGCGTGGTGGGGCTCACGGACATGGTGGTGGTGGACTCGGGCGACGCGGTGCTGGTGGTGCCCAAGGACAAGAGCCAGGACGTGCGCAAGGTGGTCGAGGCGCTCAAGGCCCGCAAGCGCGAGAAGTTCCTGTAGGCCGTGACGAGGCACGGGCGGCGGGGCGCACCGGAGTGGAGAGTCGGGGGCGTCCTGCTGCTCCTGCTGCTGGCGTGCGCGGGGCCGGAGTCCGTGAGGGCTCCGCATCCCCGTGTCCTGGCCCTGTCTTCCGGGCCAGGGAGCGCCCTGGGTGGTGGGGCACGTGCGTTCTCCCGCCGGCCCTCGAGCCCCGAGGAGGCCGAGCGCTGGAGGATGGTGGAGGCGAAGCTGGAGGAGTACCTGCAATGGGGCATGCGGCTGATGGAGACGCATGCCACGCACCCGCGGCGCATCGCTCCCGGCCACCTGCTCACCGAGCACCCGCTGCGTGAGAAGTCCCTCAACGCGCTGGTGGATGCCACGCTGGCCTGGGCCTACGCGCACACGGAGGATCCGGACTTCCTACCTCGCAGTCCGTCCGAGGTGGCGCTCTATCTGCTGGCCAGCCGCTCCGCCCTGGCCACCGCCATCGAGCTGGGCAGGCGGGCCCCGCCGCACCTCGACTACACCCCTCCACCCGAGGAGGAGTACACCCGGGAGGAGTTGGTGGCGGAGCTGCTCATCGGCCTTACGCCTCTCATCGGTGAGGGGACGGATCTGGCCTCGGCCTTCTCGGGCTACAGCTTCACGGGCCATCGGCTCAGCGACCCCGAGCGGTTCATCCACGTGCTCGGTGTGGTGCTTCCCTTCGCCAACGGCAAGGTGCTGAAGACGGGCGGCGACGCGGTGCTGACCCGGGTGGCGCTCGTCACCGGCAGGAGCTTGGAGGAGGTGCGGGTGCTCTCCCGCGTGGCGTCCCATCTGAGTGCCGAGGACGTGACCGAGCTGGAGCTCCTCCTGCGGCGTGCCGCCGACAGGGGCGGCAAGTTGACGGACGAGGAGCTGGCCTTCCTCAATCGGGTGGCCGGGAAGCTGGAGAAGCCCCTGGGTGAGGCGGCTGATGCCCTGCGTCGCGGGGAAAAGGTTTCCGTGCTGGGCGGGCGAACCCTCGCGAACGGTACGCGAATGCTTCCCGGGACTTCCGAGCACCTGGCTCAGTGCTGGGTGGACTACCAGTTCCGCCACCCGGGCAAGTACCGCCGCTTCTCCTACGCGGTGGACCCGGAGTGGGAGCGGCTCTACCGCTCCATCCTCGCCAACAAGCCGGCGGGCAATGCCTTCGAGGATTCCATCCTCAAGGCGGGTGGCCACGAGAAGAACACCACGTTGATGATGCCGCCACCGGGCAGCCCGGTGCACGGCTTCATCCCGGACTCCGTGCGTGGCAATCCCAACGAGTTGGTCTGGGGCGAGCCCTACCGCTTCATAGAGGCGAAGAGCCGTCAGGAGTTGGCCCTCAGTGGAAACATCAAGGCCATGGTCGAATACGTGCGTGACCATGGTGGTCACATTGAACTGTGGATTCGCTCCGCGAAGCACCCAGCAGGAGCGACCCGACTCACGGACCCACTCCGGCAACAATTGCTGGCGCTCGCCGAGAACGGCAAGGCGACGGTGATGTACTACCCGCCCTGATCAACCCCATGCCCATCCAACGGCTCACGACCCAGCTCTACCTGCCACCCGGTATTCCAACCGGAGGAGTGATACGCGAGTTCCTCCAACTGGCACTCGAGAAACACCGGTGGTTTTCGCCAGCACGGTATGGAATGGCCTTCCTGGATGGGGTCAGCGACTCGGGTCACGTCGAACTCGACACCCTCCAGGCATTCTACGAGGAGCGGAAGACCCTCTGTGTGGCGGCGAAGACGAACCGGGATTTCCTACTCGTCTTTCCGTCGAAAGCTGATGATCCACCCTACACGGGGAAGATTACCTGGGTAACGTCCGTGAGGACTGCCTCCCCACAGAAGTGGCGCATCGCCCATGGCGAACAGGTGGCGGAGGTGATGCGGCTCGTGCGCTCGCCATTGGCAATGACTGCCCTGGATGCGGACCTCGCACGCAAGACCCAGCGGCTGGTTCCCGAGGGCTTGGGACTGAAGCTCACGTTCACGGTTCGCGGCTATGGCGAAGGTCTCGCTGGCCTCTTCTGGCGCAACTTCTTCGGCCCGCCCTTCGTGCGCATGTTCGGCGAGCGCCTCGTCTCGCTGCCCGAGGATTGTCGCAAGCCTCTCGGTGACGACCTCGTCCTCGTCCAACCCTACGAACTGCCCACCGAGGCCGGTACCGAGCAGGGCAACACACGGGAGCGCGCGCTCATCGAGCACCTCGGCCCCGAGTGCTTCTACGACCACGAGCGCCACACTCCACCCACCCGGCGCCCCGTGTTGGACCACCTCACCGAACCCCTGCATTGAGCCCCAACCCCCGTTTTTACAGGGGCAGGCCTGGAGGAATTACCGCTCGTCCTCGGCCTTCCGTGGTCACACCAAGGAAGTTCCCAGGGTTGTGTCGTGGTCTTCCCAACCGAGCGGGGAGTGCACGGAGATTGCAAAGCTCCGCTGGTGCGCTGGCCTTTCAGGCGAGCGCCGCTGGGGGGCGGCGATGGGTTGCAACCACTGCTTCGAAGATCATCCAACGGGTGCTCCGTGCACCCAACCCGAGGGCACTCCGTGTGACAGCGAGGCCCTGTCCGGCATGGGCTACGGCCCACTCGTTCTGGTGCGCAAGCTGGGAGCTGGCGCGCTCGGCACCGTGTACCTCGCCGAGCACGCGTCCAGCGGCTCGCACTTCGCGGTGAAGGTGCTCCACTCGCACCTGGCCAACAATCCGGCCGTGCGCACCCGCTTCTACGCGGAGGTGAGCGCCGTCCAGCAACTCGTCCACCCCAGCGTGGCCCGGCTCCTCGACGTGCGGCAGGCCCCCAGCGGCCACCACTGCCTCCTCATGGAATACGTCCAGGGCACCGCCCTGTCGCGCCTGCCGCTGCCGCTGCCTCCCGAGGAGGTCGTCTTCCTGCTCTCGCAGGTGCTGGAGGGCCTGGAGGCCGCGCACGCGCGCGGCGTCGTCCACCGAGACATCAAGCCGGACAACCTCGTCCTCACCACCGGGCGCGACGGCGAGCGGCGCGTGAAGATCCTCGACTTCGGCATGTCCGGCCCCCTGGCCGCGGGCTTTTCCGAGGAGGAACTCGCCGCGGGCATGGTGGTGGGCAGCCCCGCCTACCTCGCTCCCGAGCTGTGGGTGCGCGCCGAGCCGGATGGTCGCGCGGACCTCTACGCGCTCGCGGTGGTGGGCTACCGGCTGCTCACCGGGCGGCTGCCCTTCGGCGGTGGCGGGCGCATGGGCGAGATGCTCCTCGTGCACAAGCCCAGCAGGCCGTTGCCGCCGCATGTCGTCGAGGATCGCGTGCCGCCGGCCCTCTCCGGGGTGCTGATGCAGGCGATGTCCCTGCGCCCCGATGAGCGCTTCTCCAGCGCCCGGGCCTTCCGCGCGGCCCTGCGCGAGGCCATGCGGCGCCCCGCCTTCGGCTGCCTCCCGCCCCCGGCTTTCCGTGTGCGGATAGAGGACCCCTCGAGTCCCGGGCTCCAGCCGGTGTTCGTCAATGACTTGAGCGAGGAGGGGCTGCGCATCGCCTGCGACGGGGCGCTGCCTGCGCTGGGCGCCCGCCTCAACGTGGAGCTGTCCCTCAATGGCTGGGCGCTCGACTGCCCGGGCGACGTGGTGCGCCTGCTGCCCGCCGAGGAGGCTCGCACCTGGGGAGGCCGCCCGGGCTTCATCGTCCACTTCGCCGACCCCTCCGAGGACGTGCGCCGTCTGGTGACCCAGGCGCTGGCGCCTCCTCCCGCCGCGCCGACGCCGGATCCGGAACTCGCCCAGCTCCTGGCGCGCGCCCTCGCGAGCAGCCAGGACCCGTACACCCTGCTCGCCATCCATCCGCACTCGGACTTCGCGGACGTTCTCCAGCGCGTGGCCCAGGCCCAGCGTCGGCTGGAGCCCTTCTGGCAACGGCCCCTGCCGCCCGAGCAGCGCCAGTCCCTGGAGACCCTCCGGGAGCGGCTGGAGGCCGCGAGGCGGACGCTCGGCGAGCCGCTCGCCCGTGCGCGCTTCGATGCCTCCCGGGGCAACTTCCGGGGCGTGGCCCGCTGCCTCTCCGCGGGCGTGCCCTTGAGCGCGGTGGCGCGCCTGCGCCAGGCCTTCCTCGCCGCCCGTCCGGACGCGGAGGCGCGCGCGCGTTCTCTCTTCGACGAGGGCATCGTCCTGGAGGCCCAGCACGTGCTCGACACCGCCCTGGCGCGCTACACCGAGGCACTCACCGTGGATCCGCTCAACGTCTCGCTGCACCGCTACTACCACTCGCTCGCCCAGCGCCTCCGTGCGATCAACGCCAACGCGCGACTCACGGGCACGTTCCCCGCGATTGCTCCCCAGGGCGACGGGGCGACCCGCCCTGGGTAGTCGCTTTCCCCAGGTGGTGCGGCCAGCTACCTCGTTCTCCCCGAGAACACCGCACCCGCGCTGGCGCATGGCTTGCTCCTGGTGGGGAGCGTATGAGAATCGCGTTCCTCACCGGACTACTTCTTCTCCTGGGTGCGTGTGACGGTCCGAGCGGACCGACCAGCCCGCAGAACAACACCAACGACATCGTCGATCCCGGGCGGCCCGATGCCTCGACGGAGCCCCCAGACGCGGGGGGCCCACCGGATGCCGGGAAGCCAGACGCGGGCGCTCCGGACGCCGGGAGTCCGGACGCGGGCCCCGTGACGGGCTCGGGCCCCTCGCCCGAGAAGCCCCGGTGGCCAGCGCTCCAGACGTCCATCTCCACCTACGAGCTGACGCTGACGCAGCAGGACTACCAGGCCCTCTACGACCACATCCAGGATCCGCCCTCGAAGAAGTTCAGCGTGAAGGGCCGCTTCCTCCACGAGGGGCGCACGTACCCGGTGGAGCTGGCCTTCCGTGGGCGCTCCACGAAGACGGACCCGCGCGTCGTGAAGAAGTCCTGGGATGTGCGCTTCGAGAAGGAGGCTCGCTTCCAGGGCAAGAGGAACATCGAGCTGCTCGCGGCGTGGAAGGACTCCGGCTACCTCACCGAGAAGCTCTGGTACGACCTGGCCGCGAG
>NZ_DASVWK010000376.1:0-4377 GCF_036389735.1 Archangium sp.
GGACGGTGGGCGGTTTTTTTTTACGGCAGGTCGCCGTCGAAGGGACCGCCGAGCTGCTTCTCCAGCATCCACGTCCCGCTCCGATAGACGAACTCGGAGGTGACCGTGGCGCTCTGCTCGGAGACGGAGGGCAGGCGCGTCCAGCGCAGGCGGCTGGTGACGATGGCCCGCTGGCCCTCCTCGACGAACTCGACCTCTTCGATCTCGTAGTCGGTGATGTCCAGGTCCCGCTCGTCCTTGCGCTCCCTCAGCGCCCGCTCGAAGTCCTGGCGGCGCTCGGGGACGATGTACCTGGCGGCGACCCGGTAGTCCTTCCAACGCACACGTTTGTGGAAGTTTTCCACCACCGGGCGGAGGCTCTGCGGGTCCGATTTCTTCTGGGTGTGGGCGCACGCCCCACCGAGGGTGAGAACGAGAAGCACAGCGAGCAGGCGAATCACGCCCAGGACGCTAGCACCCATTCCGGAGGGGGCGAAACCGGGAGCGCCCCGGTGCTATGGTCGCGGGCCGCATGGCCAAATCGTTGGTGGAGCGCTACGAGCAGCTCCTCGCCCAGGATCCTGCATCGTCGGTATTCGTCGAACTGGCCAAGGCCCTGATCGCGAAGGGAGAGGCCGCGCGCGCCATCACGGTGTGCGAGCAGGGCATCTCTCATCATCCCAATTCGGTGACGGGTCGGGTGCTGTGGGGCAAGGCGCTCATTCTGCTGGGTCGCCCCGCCGAGGCGATGTCCCAGTTCGATCAAGCCGTTTCGATCGATAAAGAGAACCCACACGCCTACAACCTCATCGCCGAGGTGCTGCTCCAGCGAGGGTTGTTCCGCTCGGCGCTGCCCATCCTGCGCAAGGCGCTGGCGCTTCAGCCCAATGACGCCCGCGTTCGCGGGTGGATGGAGCAGGCCCAGGCCGCGCTCGCGGGCGGGCCCGCGCCAGCCTTCGACGACCTGAACACCCTGGAGCTCCAGGCCCCGGAAGAGCCCCCCGCCAAGGCGGAGGCGTCCGCGCCGGAGCCGGCCGCTCCGGAGGCTTCGCCCGAGGCTCCAGCCCTGCCCGAGGAGCCGCCCACCCGTCCGGTTTCGGCTCCGGCTCCGACCCTGTCCGCGGAGGCGCCCACCCCGGCCGCGGCGGACGCCGCCCCACGGGTGGAGCTGGAGGGCGCGGCTCTCGAGGACTCCGGGCCCGCCGCCGAGCCCGCTTTCGGGTCGAGCGAGGAGTCGGACGAGCCGGAACCGGACGCGGCCACGGTCGTCGTGGCGCTGTCGCCCGAGACGCGCGCGTTGTTGGCGGAGGCTCCCGCGGAGGAGCTGCCCGTCCTCGAGGAGCCGCCCGCCGTGTCGGCCGAGGCTGACGCCAGCCCGGAGTTCTTGGAGGCCGAGGCCGAGGTCGAGGTCGAGGCCGCCCCAGCGGACGAGAGTGGTCTGCTCGCGGATCTGCCGCCGATCGAAGAGCCCCAGCCCGCCGTCGTGGCGCTCGCGCCCGACCTGTCGGGCTCGCGGCGTGGCGGGCTGCTCGAGGAGTTGCCCGAGGCGACCGCGGACATCCAGGAAGTGCCCGCGCCCGTCGCCACTCGAGCGGCCCGGCGGGCTCCCGTCCAGGATGTGGCGGCCCTCACCGCGGCCTACGAACGCGAGCTGCGTGAGAAGCTCCTCCCCAAGGACGCGGCCGCTCCCTTCTTCTCGGGCCGCACGCTGAAGATCCTCGCGGCGGCGGGTGCCCTGGTGGTGCTGCTGGGCGTGCTCCTCGTCGTCCGGGCGAAGCAGGGCGGCGAGGCGCTCGTCGCGGCGCTGGACCGGGTCGCCCGGCTCATCGAGCAGGACACGGAGCCCTCCCGGCAGGAGGCGCTCTCGGTGCTCTCCCGCGTGGTGGATCTGGACGGGGACAGCACTCGGGCCTGGGCCCTGTCGGCCCATGCCCACGCGCTGCGCTTCGCCGACAGTGCCGCCGCGGAGGAGCGCGCCCAGGCGCTCGACGCGCTGGGCCACCCGGGCGTGCGCACGGAGCACCCGGGACTCGCCCTGGTGGTGGACGCGCTGGTGGCCGATGCCCAGGGCCGCGAGGCCGCCCGCCGGGCCCTGCTGAACGCCAAGGTGGAGACTTCCGAGGCGCAGGCGCTGGCCGGCGCCGTCCTGCTCGAGTCGGGCAAGACGAAGGAGGCCCTGGAGCGCTTCAAGCGCGCCCTCACGCTGTCGCCGCGCAACGTGCGTGCCCGGCTGTCGCTCGCGTCCTACTACCGCGACGCGGGTGACCCGGTGAACGCCCTGAAGGAATACACGAGCGCCAGCAAGCTGGCCCCCGAGCACCCCGTGGCGCGCCTCGGCGTGGCGGAGAGCCGGCTGGAGCTGGGCCAGGAGCTGGAGTCGTCCCTGTCGGACGTACAGGGGCTGGCCGGCAACCCGGCGCTGCCCGTCTGGGCACGCGAGCGCCAGCGGCTGGTCCAGGGCCGGTTGATGACAGCGGTCGGCCAGGGCCGCGAGGCGCGCACGTTGCTCGCCGAGGGGCAGAAGGGGCCGCTGGCCTACGAAGTCGCCCTGGCGCTCGGCGAGGCCAACCGCGGGGCCGGGGACATGGCCGCCGCCCAGCAGGCCTTCGAGCAGGCCCTCGTGCTGCGGCCCGACAGCGAGGACGCGAAGGCGGGTCTGGGTCGGGTGCTGCTGGACCGCGATCGCGAGCGCGAGGTGATCTCCCGCCTGGAGGGTGAGGAGCGCCAGGTGGCGCTGGTGCGAGCCGCGGCCTACGCGAAGCTGGGAGACTGGAAGCACGTCCGGACGGAGGTGGCCCTCGCGCGCGCGGACGACCGCCATCCCGTCGAGGGCATCCTCTATCTGGCCCAGGCCGATGCCGCCGAGGGCGAGCGCGGCCGGGCGCGCGAGGCGCTGGAGAAGACGCTCGCGGCGACGAAGACGGCCAAGGCCGAGGTGCGTACGGCCCTGGCGCTGCTGGACTGGCAGGACAAGGCCCTGGACAAGGCGGCCTCCACGCTGGAGGCGGCCGCGGCGGAGGAGTCGCGGGGCTACGAGGCCTCGTGCGCACTGGGCCGGTTGCTCCTGTCCCGGGGGCAGCCGGAGCGGGCGATGAAGCCGCTGACGCGGGCGGTGGAGCGCAACGGCTCCCACGGCGAGGCCCGCGAGGCGCTCGGCCGGGCCCTGCTCGCGCTAGGCCGCACCCAGGAGTCCCTGAAGCAGTTCGAGGAGTGGCAGCTCGACAACCCGGGCGCCCAGACGGCCCACAAGGGCTTCGCGCTGGCGCTGTTCCATTCCGGGCGGCTGAAGGACGCCGAGGCGGTCTCCGGGCGCGCGGTGAAGCTGGTGGCGAGCGACCCCGAGGCACACCGGGTGCGCGCCTCCATCCTCTTCGCCCTGGGCGACACCAAGGGTGGCTTCGGCGCGCTGGAGAGCGCCAACCGGTTGGATCCCAGGTCGCCGGAGACCTTCTGTGAAATCTCCCTCGCCTTCATGCGGCAGGGGCTCGTGGCCAACGCGGCCAAGGCCTTCGAGGCGGCGCGGCGCGAGGGTCCTGAAACCCCGTGCGGCCAGATTGGCGAGTACTGGGTGGGCGACTCGGGCGGGCGCGCGGGGGCGAAGGTGCTCCAGGGCATCGCCGAGAAGGCGCCCACCACGGTGGACAAGTCCTTCGCCCAGGCGGCCAGGGCCCGGGTGCTGCTCGGGGCCGGTGCGACGAAGGAGGCCCGCGAGGCCGCTGACGAGGCGGTACGGCTGGCGCCCTTCTCGGGACGGGCCCAGCTCGTCCTGGGGCAGGTGGCGCTGAAGCAGCGGGATGAGGCGGCGGCGATGAAGGCGCTCGCGCGCGCGGTGGAGCTGGAGCCCGTGGACGGGCTGGCGCGGCTGGCCCTGGCGGACGCGCTCGCGCGCAACCCCGCGGAGACGGAGCGGGCGGTGCAGGCCTACCAGTCCTTCCTGAAGTTGGCGGCCGGCTCGCCCGAGGCGGGCCGGGTGAAGAAGGCCCTGCCGGCCCTCCAGCGCAGGGTGGGAGGAAAATAGCGTGCAGAGCACTCCTCCACCCCTGCCGCTGATGCGCATCATGAGCGGCAACGCCTTCCTGCTGTCCATCCTCTACCTGTTGGTGGGCATCGGGGTGGAGGGCGCGCGGCGGCTGTGGCCGTCCATCCTTCTCCAGCGGCTGTCCCTGTCGCTCGACTCGCTGCCGGCCCGGGCGCTGGAGCTGACGGGGTTGATGGGGCCGCTGCGCGAGGCCTACTTCGCCGGCGAGCTCTCCGAGTCCACGGTGCGCCTCGTCTTCGGCGCCACCACCATCGTCGTCATCTTCCTGCTCGCGGTGGTGGTGGGCGTGTTCATGGGCAGCCTGCGCGGCCTGGTCGTGGGCCGGGGCGCGCGGCGCGGGTAGTCCGACGCCGCCTCAG
>NZ_DASVWK010000377.1:0-2813 GCF_036389735.1 Archangium sp.
GCTGCACGCGGAGCTGTTGCGGCTGCGGCCCGAGGCACGCCTGCTGCTGGTGGGCGGCTACGAGCCGGGCAGTCGCTACTTCAAGTCGCTCCAGCGCACGGCGCGCGGGCTGTCCGGGGTGCACTTCCTCGGGCGGCTGAACCACGCCGAGCTGGTGGCGGCGTACCGCTCCGCCCACGTCTTCGTCTCCATGAGCGAGCACGAGGGCTTTGGCGTCCCGCTCATCGAGGCCATGGCCGCGCGGGTGCCGGTGCTGGCCTACGCGGCGGCGGCCGTGCCGGAGACGCTCGGGGGCGCGGGCATCGCCTTCGACCAGAAGCGTTTCGCCTTCCTCGCCGAGCTGGTGGTGGACGTGAGCGAGGACCTGTCGCTGCGCGAGGGCCTGCTCGCGGGTCAGGCGCGGCGGCTGGAGCACTTCTCTGCCGAGGAGAGCCAGCAGGCCCTGGCGAAGGCCCTGGGCGAGGACAAGCGCCCGAAGCGGCGCGCGCTGCCCGCGAAGAAGAGGCCCCGGGTGGGGGTGGTGGTGCAGCGCTACGGCGAGGTGACGGGCGGCGCCGAGCGCCATGCGCAGCAGGTGGTGGAGCAGCTCGCGCCCCACTGGGACCTCACCGTCCTCACCACGAGCGCGAGGAACCACCTCACCTGGGAGAACGTCTTCCCAGCGGGCGAGGAGCAGGACGCGAACGTGGAGGGCGTGCGGGTGCTGCGCTTCCCGGTGACGCGCATGCGGAACATCCGCCCCTTCAACACGCTGTCCAAGCAGGTGTTCGACAAGCCCAACGAGCGGCTGCGCGAGGAGCACTGGGTGGCCGAGCAGGGCCCGGTGGTGCCCGGCCTCTTGGAGCACCTGGACTCGCACCGGGCGGACTACGACGGCTTCGTCTTCTTCACCTACCTGTACGCGCCCACGGTGTGGGGCCTGCCGATGGTGGCGGAGCGCTCGCTGCTCGTCCCCACGGCGCATGACGAGCCGCCCATCCGCTTCGGGACGTACGCGGACGTCTTCGAGCGCCCGCGCGCCCTGCTGGCCAACACGCCCGAGGAGGTGGAGCTCATTGGCCGGTACTACCCGGACCACTCGCCCGCGCGGGTGGTGGGCGTGGGCGTGGACGTGCCGGAGCAGGTGGACCCGAAGCGCTTCCGCGAGAAGTACGGCGTGCGCAACCCCTACCTGCTCTACGTGGGGCGGCTGGAGGCCGGCAAGGGCATCCCCGAGCTGCTCGCCCACCACCGGGAGCTGCGCTCGCGCTTCCACGACGCGCCGGATCTGGTGCTCGCGGGCGAGGCGCACATGGAGCTGCGCGGCGAGGGCGTGCGCCACGTGGGCCGCATCGACGAGGAGGACAAGTACGATGCCCTGGCCGGCGCGCTGGCGGTGACGGTGCCCTCGCGCTTCGAGAGCCTCTCGCTGCTCACCCTGGAGGCCTTCGCCTCGGGCACGCCGGTGCTGGTCAACGGGCACTCGGAGGTGCTGGTGGGCCAGGTGGAGCGCAGCCAGGCGGGGAAGACGTATAAGGACCTGGACTCGTTCATCGAGGGCCTGCGGCTGGTGGGCGAGCAGCGGAGCGCCATGAGCCGGCGCGCGCGCACCTACGCCGCGCGGTACACGTGGCCCAAGGTGGTGGACGCCTACCGGGAAGAGATGGAGCGCATCGTGAGGGAGAAGAGCCGATGAAGCTGATGGGACGGGACATCCCCGCGCGCGAGCTGCTCGCGCGCATCGAGGAGCGCCTGCGCACGCGGGGGCTGCCCACCTCCGAGCCGGCGGACGTGCCCGAGGAGGACGTGGAGGCGCGGGTGGATCCGCTCTCCTTCTACCTCCAGGCACTGGAGGAGAACGCGGACGCCACGCGCTCGCTGCCGCTGCACACGCACCGGGGCGGCGCGGGCCAGCTCGTGCTGGTGGCCAAGTGGGCCTTCCGCAAGACGTGCCAGGTGTTCATCAACGAGACGCTCGGCCGCCAGCGGGTCTTCAACGGCCATGTGCGCGACTCGTACGCCCAGCTCTCGGCCGAGGTCCTCCGGCTGCGGAGCGAGGTGGAGGCCCTGCGCGCCGCCCAGGCGGCTCCCCCACCCGCGCCTCGCTCGGGACGCGGCGGCTCGAAGAAGAGCGAGTAGTCGGCCCGGGTTGCCCGGGTTGCCCGGGCGAGCGGGTGGGTCTAGGTTTGCCCCCCCCCTGAGCTCAGCCCCCGCCCGGGGCTCCTCCGCGGAGCCCCACCTCTCTCCCGTGCCCCCCTCCTGCTACCTGTGTGGGAGCACCCGGCTTTCGATGAAGTTCCGGGGGCGCGCCGGAACGCCCGCGGGCGCGGAGGCCTTCAACTGCACGAGCTTCGGGCACGGCAGCCATCCGCCCATCTGGGCCTGCTCCGAGTGCGGCATGCTGTTCCAGTGGCCCCTGCGCACCCCGGAGGAGCTGCTGGGGCTGTACCAGGACGTGGAGGACCCCCTCTACGTCGCGGAGAAGGACAACCGCTACCACACCTTCCGCTACGCGCTCCGGATGCTGGGAGAGACGCGGGGGAACTCCGTGCTCGACGTGGGTGCCTACTGCGGCTACTTCCTGGACGTGGCGCGTGAGGGCGGGGCGCTGCCCGAGGGGCTGGAGCTGTCGCGCTGGGCGGCGAAGCACGCGCGCGCGCTGGGCTTCACCATCCACGAGCAGACGCTACAGCAGCGGGCCGCCTCGGGGGCGCGGTACGACCTCGTCACGCTGTGGGACGTGGTGGAGCACTTCGCGGACCCGCGCGCCGAGCTCCAGGCGGCCTTCGAGCTGGTGCGGCCGGGCGGGCGCGTGTGCTTGTCCACCATCGACG
>NZ_DASVWK010000378.1:0-24273 GCF_036389735.1 Archangium sp.
CCGGGTGACGGAGGAGGTGGAGGACATGGAGGAGCGCAGGGATCGGCTGTTCGACCGCTGCGCTCCGGACCTGCTCAGCCCCGAGCGCGTGGAGCGGTTCGACCAGGAGCTGCGCCGGGCGCTGATGGCACCGGGACGGACGAGGGAGGAGCGGTGCGCCCTGGCGGTGGCGGTGGTGGAGATGCTGAATGTTCCCCGCCAGCCGCCGTACACGCACCGGAGGCACCGGACGGTGGCGTGGCTGATGTTGGAGCAGGTCACCGAGTGGGCCGCGCGCCGCTGCCAGCTGAACGACGCGGTGGGGCGGGCCTTGGGCGAGGATCCCAGGCGGAGCGGGCCGGGAATGAGCGCCGGGGCCCTGCGGCGGGCCATGGAGGAGCCGGAAGCGGTGATGGAGGCCGCCAGGGCCGCCGCGGAGGCCGACCCGCTGATGCTGGAGATCGTCGGCAAGTACGAGCAGGCGCTCGTGCTCTCCATCCTCCACGGTCGCACGCCCGAGGTGCTGCACGGCGAGGAGTGGCTGTGGATGACGGTGGTGCTGCGAGAGCCCCTGCGGCTGGAGCCGGAGCAGGCGGCGGAGGTGGATGTCGAGGCGCTGTTGGCGAAGCTCGACGAGGAAGTGCGACAGGTCGTGCTGTCGAGGATGGAAGCGGCCAGCCGGGACCGCTCGTCGCCGCCGGAGGCGCAGCAGTGGTTCGAGTGGGCGTACAAGCTGCTTCAGGTGCGCCCGCTGGCGTTCTTCGGCGCGTTCGCCAAGGCGATCGGGGCGCCCCTGCGCGAGCGCTTCGAGGGGGAGGCCGAACTGGTGGAGGAGCTTCAGCGGCGCGAGCGGTGGCACGCGGAGGACCTGGAGCCCTACCGGCTGAACCTGTCGGCCCGGGGAGCGCACGGGGCCGAGCAGCGGGTGCGGAGGCTCCAGGCCCTGCTGCGCGGGGAGGTGGCCCCGAGCGGGCGCGCTTTCAAGGTGTGAGCCGACTCATTGCATTCTCCACCCCTCGGTCTACCCGGTGGATTGACGGGCGCACCCGCGCTTGCGTGTGATTCCAGAGCGACGATGTGTGGGCCGCGTCGCTTCTGGAGGTGCGCCGTGTTCATCCGTCGTCTTCGCCCACTCCTGGTGGGCGCGCGGTTGCGGCCCCTGGTGGGCGGCTGGTTTCTCCTCGTCCTCTTCCTTCAGTCCGCCTGCGCCGCGGGCGTGCCTCGGGGCAGCCTCATGGTGGGCTACCGCTCCCACTCGCTCGCGGCCAGCGTGTACGCGGTGGGCTTCCTGGAGCCGGGCGCCGTCGCCACCCGGCCGGTGCCCCTCGCCAGGGCCGAGTTCCAGCAGGCTGTCCAATGGCTCTCGCGTGACGTGCGGCTGGGGCGCGGCAGTCCCAAGGAGGCCGCCCGCGAACTGCTGCGCCTCCTGCCACCGCCAGAGGCCGAGACAGTGGCGGGCAAGGGGGACTGGAGGCTGGAGACGTATCGGGGCCACGCCTACTCCCTGGTGCCCGAGAAGCAGGAGGGCCTGGTGCGCCTCGAGCCCGAGGCGGATAAGGCGCTGGGGGCGAAGTACCTCACGTGGTGCGAGGTGCAAGGCGGCGGCGACTGCCTGGGCCTGCTGGACGATGGGTCCTACCTGCGCACGGATGACCGGCGCACGCTGGCCCTGGCCCTGGCCTTCGGCTCGGTGCTGGAGGAGACGCGCCAGGCCCTGGCCCGCGAACTGTTGGACGTGAGGGCGCTGGTGAGCATGGTCGTCTGGACGGTGGCCCTGTACTGCATGTTGTGGCTGGTGCCCGAGCCGACGACCAAGGCCGTGGCCGCCAGCCTGACGCTCATTCTCATCGGCTACCTGGGCCTCCAGACGGTGTACGGGCTGATGGACGGGTGGGCCCGCATGGCTGACACCGCGCACCACGCCACCACCTTCGAGGAACTGCGCGCAGCGGGTGAGGAATTCGGCAAGGTGCTGGGCGAGGACGCGGCGAGGGCCATGATTCTCGCGGTGGCCACCCTCAGCGGGCATACGCTCGGGCAGGTGGCCTCGCGGGTGAAGTCGCTGCCGGGCTACGGGCTCGCGGGAGCGCAGTGGGAGGCGCAGGGTGGGGCCGCGGCCCTGGCCCCCGAGTTGGCGGCGGAGACGGCGCTGGCGCACGAGGGGGCCCTGGCCCGGGCGGTGGCGGCGGTGGACACGGTGGCCACTTCTCCGGAGGGTCCCCTGGCCGTGGTGATGCTCAAGAAGGGGCCGGGCAGTGGGGCGGGACAGGCTCCTGGAGGCCGCTCCTCCGAAACCGTCCTTCGCCACCGGGGCGGCAACCGGCAGGTGGAACTGGGCGACGGTCAGCGCTGGCATCTGCCGCGCGGCAAGTCAGTCGCGGATATCCCCGCCGAGGACAAGGTGGGGGACATGCTCCAGGAGGCCGTCACGCGTGCCGCGAAGGAGTGGGGACCCGACAAGCTCTCGGACATGGAGAAAGAAGCCATCAAAAAGGCTCTGGACAAGGGCGAATACTGGCTGGCGCGGCTGTTGGAGCGCGAGGCCCGGGGGCGCTACGTGCACGAAGAGGTGAAGAAACAGTTCCAACACCTCTATCGATTCAAGCACCAGGGGGTCGACGTGGTTGACCTCAAGACGGGCCGCCAGTACGAGCTTCTCTCCGGGTCGGATTCGAATCTGGCGCGCCATGGCCGGCGCATGGCGGGCGAGTTCTTCCGGATGCTCACCTTCTGAAAGGGGCGGCCATGGACTGGCTCGGCAACATCATCATCAAGGACAAGGAGTTGCAAAACGAGCGGCTGGAGCTGGCGGAAAAGGATGCGCACTACTTCCTCGGCCCCAATCTGACGCTGCGCCACTGCACCGTCGTCTTGAAGGTGCCCGCCAGTCGCCTGCTCATCAACCAGGCCCGATTCATCGACTGCACCTTCGAGGTGAAGCAGGAGTTGAAGAACCACCAGCAATGGATATGTGCCTCCCTCGAGGGCTGTCGGTTCAAGGGGCGGCTGTCGGGGTGCGACTTCGGCCACTGGCCCGAGTACGGCAGTCGACCAGAGTATCAGCTCGGGTCCATCGAGGACTGCGACTTCTCCGAGGCCCGCTTGGATGGCTGCCGCATCATGGGCTCTGACCCCGCCACCATTCGCTTTCCCAAGTGGCCTTGCTTCACCTTCCTGGACCCCATCCGCCGAGCCCCTGAACTACGCGGAGTCAAATGGCCGGGCCTCTTTGGTCGTGTCACCGTGAACGAGCTTCACACCCAACCGGTCCCGACCAAATCGCTGACCTATCACGCCCCCTCGATAGCCAAGCGGATGGAGACCACAGAAGCGGAACTCCGGGCCGTCATCGAGAAGTTCGACTGCATCGTCTATTGAGTTGACCGCGGCCCGCTCACGGGAAGGTGATGCCCCGCACGGTGAGCGTGCGCGGCCCGCCTGTCTCCCCCAGCTTGAGCAGGAAGGTACCCTTGGCCTGCTCCACCGTGGCCTCCGCCACCACCACGAGCCAGTGATGTGCCCCGGGGGTGAAGGGCTCGGGCTGAATCACCCGCACCACCCGCAGCCGCGCGCCGTCCGTGCTCACCAGGGTCGCCCCCTCCACGCCTTCCGCCGTCCAGGGTTGGTTGCCCGTGTTCCGCACGGTCAATTCCACTGCCACCTGCTTCTGTATCTCGGCGTGGTAGCCATGGGCCATCATCACCTCGAGTGTCTCACCGGAGCGCTGGGTGAGTTCCTTCCCGGACGCGAGCGCTCGCACCGCGATGCCACTGCCCTTACCCACCAGCCCGGCGTCGAACAGGCCCGCGAGGCCCCTGGGGTTCTGCCCCTCCGGGCGAGCGTGTTCCGCCTCCAGCGCGGCCTCGCACCGCTCGGCCCGCTCGCGCTCCTGCCGTTCTCCCTGCCGGTAGGACTCGGCGGAACGGGGGCGGCGGTACACCCGCACCTGGTGCTCGGCCCGGGTGGGGTGCACCACCAGCCGGAACGTGACGCTCTCGGGCACCGCGCCGTCCGCGAAGCGCACCGTCACCGTCAGGGGCTTGTCCGAGGGGACCGTGTCCGAGGGCAGCAACGTCACCAGTCCCTCGGCCTCGTTCAGCGCCACCTTGACCCGTTGCTCGTCTTCCACCGTCACCCCGCCGGGCCGCAGCGGTGCGTTGAACACCAGCGTGGTGGGGTGGTGGGGGCTGATGCCCGCCGGGTGCTCTTCACGCGCGTTCTCCGCTGTCAGCTCCAGGTGCCGTGCGCCCGACGTGTCCCAGTCCTCGGGGGCGGATTGCGCGAAGGCGGGCGTCACGGTGGCGAGGCTCGTGAGCAGCAGCGAGAGGACGGCGGAGCGTGAGGTGGACATGGACAGGAGAACCTCCGGAGTGGCCCAGATTAACAGGGACCTCCGACGTCGGCTCCTACCGTTTCTCCGGGTCCTCGTACCGCCACGCCTCTCCAAAGCGCTTCACCGGTTCGATATACGCAAGGTTAAAAACCCTGGCGGTGTCCTGGCCGCTGCCGGGCTCCTTCTCCCAGCCCCATCTGTTCGGATTGGACGCCACCTCCAGGCACACCGCGTACGTATGCCCGTCCGGCGTGTGGGCCTGGGTGAAGCGGCCCTGCACGCGCTCGCCGAAGACCAGCTCGCCGGAGAGCAGCGTGCCCTCCGGCAGCTTGCCCCAGTAGGAGCCTCCCGTCAGACGCATCGTGACCGGGCCCGGGCGCACGGTGACGTACCTGTCCATATTGGGAAAAAAGTCGACCAGGCCCGGGTTGCGCAGGGGGCCCAGGAGGCCCAGCTCCCTCATGGTCTTCGTGGAGCCTTCCGGGCACTCCGCTGGCGCCGGCAGTGGCGTGGGCCGCACCTGGGGCATGAGGGTGGGGCCGGGGCAACCGGTAGCGAGGGTGCAACTGATCACGACCGCGCCCAGCGTGCCGGCCGAGCCGCCCTGCTCCTTCGGTTGCGGCTGGGGCTGCCGAGGGGCGGAGGCCTTGGGAGGAGTCTTCACGCGCGTGTCCTTGGGGGGCGTCGCACGGGCGACGGGCGCGGGGGTGGCCGCCGTTTCCGGCGCCGCGCCGCCGTCACCTTCCGGCTGCTTCCCCGGTGGCGCCACTTCCTGGCCAGCCGGCTCCAGGGGGAGGGAAGGGCACTCCGGTGGTAGGTTGGCTCGTGGTGTCCCCACGGGTGAGGTAGGCACGGAGGCATGCGGCGCCGGGCGCGTGGCGAGCCACAGGCCCAGGCCCAGCAACAGCACTCCGCCGAGGACGGGGAGCACCCTCGACCGCGCGGCGCTCTCTTCCGGGGCTTCGGGCCCGGGCGGCTCCTCTTCGGGTGAGGCCAGGGTGGACACCTCGTCCGGCGGAAGCGGCCTGCCCCGCACGGGTTGTCGCTCGTAGGCGGCCAGCCGCTCGTAGAGCGCCAGCAGCTCCCCGCCCTCCATCCAGAGCTCCCGCTGCCGCTCGGTGGTGGCGTGCTGGGGACTCCACGCCTCGCACAGCGGCACCTCCCACGCCTCGTCCGCCTGCCGCAACACCTCCCCCAAGGCCGCGTCCAGCTCCTCGTCCGTGTACCTCTCCTCCGGCTGCTTGCGCAGCATGCGCTGGCACACCTCGCCCAGCACTCGCGGTACCCGGGGGTTGAGCTCGTGCGGTGCCTCCGGCTCCTCGTGCAGGATGGCTCGCACCAGCTCGCCCTCGCTCCCCTGGAAGGGCCGCCTGCCCGTCAGCAGTTGATAGAGCTCCACCCCCAGCGCCCACATGTCGTCGCCCGGGCTGGCACGCGACTCCTCCTCGCCGCGCCAGGCACGCCACACCCGGGGACTGAGGTAGGGCCAGGTGCCCGGAGGCATCGGCCCCGTCACCGCGGGCGCGCCCTCGTAGGTGGCCACTCCGAAGTCCACCAGCACCAGCCGGCCCTCGTCGCACACCAGCAGGTTGGCCCCCTTCACATCCCGGTGGACGACTCCGGCCTCGTGCACCACCTGAAGCAGCCGCGCGGCCTGACGCATCAGCTCCGCCACCTCGCGCCCGTTGGGGTTGTGCACCCGGGTCCACACATCCAGCGGCAGCCCGCGCACGAAGGGGGTGACGAGGAAGAGGAAGAGGGGTTCCCGGGCGGGCCACAGGCCATGTCCCTCCAGCGGGAGTCCACCGACGCGCCACAGCTTCACCATGACGTCCAGCTCGCGCCAGCCCCAGTGGGCCGAGCGTGGCAGGTAGATGAACTTCACCGCGAACAGCCGGTCCTCGCGCCGGGCGCGGAACACGGTGCCCTGGCCACCGGTGCCCAGTCGCGTCTCCAACCGGTAGCCGGCCACTTCCATGCCCACCTGGGGGAGGTGCTGCTCCGGCGAGTCCCGCGGCGGGAGCCGCATCCTCGGACGCCACGCCACCCGCCGCCGCTCCTGCTCTTCCCCATGCCGACCCGCCCCGGCCTCGCTCATGTGCACCACCTCCGAGGTGGTACAGCTTAACATGACCGCTCACACCCGGTGGTCGGGGATGCGCGGGGCAAGGCGCTCCTGTGCGGTGCTGCTCACCTGGAGCCGGTTGCGTAGGTTGGCCCGAGGGCCTTGTGTCAGGCGCCGGGAGGCCGGGGGGCGGCGGCACGGGCGAGCCGGTCGCGCACGGCGATGCCCAGGCCCTCGGCGCGCGGCAGACAGGCCACCAGGACGTCATGGCCCCGCTGGTCCGCCTCGCGCAGCCGCATATAAAGGAGGCGCGCGGCCCCGGCGGGGTCCTCCGGCACGTCATAGCGGGGCACGTCCGGAGGCAGGGCAATGGTTGGAGGTCCCAGGACTCCCACGCTCCGTCCCTGGGCGCGCAGGGCCTCCACGCGCGAGGCCACGTCCGAGGGCTCGGCGAGCACCACTCCCGCCCGGGGTGCGTAGTGGGAGGCCAGGCTGCCCGAGACGCGCACCGTGGCCGAGGTGCGCACCGGCACCGCGCGCCCCAGGACGCGCTCGATCTCCTCCACCGCCAGGCCCCCGGGGCGCAGCACCGCCGGGGCGCCACTGCTCAAGTCGACGATGGTGGACTCCACGCCCACCGTGCACGGGCCGCCGTCGAGGAGGAGGTCCACCTCGTCCCCGAGGTCCACCCGGACGTGCTCCGCCGTGGTGGGGCTCACCCGGCCGAAGCGGTTGGCGCTCGGCGCGGCCACTCCGCCACCCAGGGCGTCCAGCACGGCCAGGGCCACGGGGTGGTCGGGCACCCGCAGGGCCACCGTGTCCTGGCCTCCGGTGACGGCATCCGTGGCGCGCGCGCTGCGAGGCAGCACGAGCGTGAGGGGCCCCGGCCAGAAGGCCGCCGCGAGCCGCCGGGCCTCCTCGGGAACGCGGCGGGCCCAGGAGGACAGCTCCTCGGCGCGGGCCACGTGGACGATGAGGGGATGGGTGGCCGGCCGGCCCTTGATGGCGAAGACGCGGCGCACGGCCAGCTCGTCCTCGGCGTTGGCCGCCAGTCCGTAGACGGTCTCGGTGGGCAGGGCGATGACGCCACCGCGCCGCAACGTTTCCACTGCCTGGGAGAGAAGGTCCGGGGTAAGCATGCCTGGGGGCGCAATCTGGCGCCGGGAGGGGACCGTGGGCAAGTCGCAGGTGTTCGAGGCGCGCAGCCAGATGCCCGTGGATGCCGAGAAGGTGTTCGCCTGGCATGCCCGCGAGGGAGCCTTCGAGCGGCTGCAACCCCCCTGGGAGTCGGTCGAGGTGGTGGAGCGCCAGGGCGACGGCATCCGCGAGGGGGCCCGGGTGGTGGTGCGTGTGCGCCTGGGGCCGGTGCCCATGCAACTGGTGGCGCGGCACACCCGCTACATCCCTGGCTCGCTGTTCCAGGACGTGCAGGAGTCGGGGCCCTTCTCCAAGTGGGTCCACACCCACCGCATGTGGGACGAGCCCACGGGCGGCACGGTGCTGGAGGACGAGGTGGAGTACGTGCTGCCGGTGGGCCCGCTCGGGCGGATGTTCGGCGGGGGCTACACGCGGCACCGGCTGGAGCGGATGTTCGCCTATCGGCACACGGTGACGCGCGAGGACCTGCGGCGGCACGCGGCCTTCGCCGGGCAGGGGCCGCTGACGGTGGCGGTGAGCGGGGCGTCGGGGCTGGTGGGCGGCGCGCTGGTGCCCTTCCTCTCCACGGGGGGCCACCGGGTGCGGCGGCTGGTGCGCGGCCGTCCCGGGGCCGGAGACATCGCCTGGGCGCCGGGACAGGGGGAGATGGACGTGCCCGCGCTGGAAGGCGTGGACGCGGTGGTGCACCTGGCCGGGGCGCCCATCGCCGAGCGGTGGACGGCGGAGCGCAAGGCCCTCATCCGCCGCAGCCGTGTCGAGGGGACGCGGGTGCTGAGCGAGGCGCTGGCGCGGCTGTCCCACCCTCCGAAGGTCTTGGTGTGTGCCTCGGCCGTGGGCTTCTACGGCAGCCGGGGTGACGAGGTGCTCACCGAGTCCAGTGCGTCCGGGGAGGGGTTCCTCGCCGACGTCACCCGCCAGTGGGAAGAGGCCACCGCCGCGGCGGAGCGGGCCGGCATTCGCGTGGTGCACCTGCGGCTGGGGGTGGTGCTGAGCGCCCGGGGCGGCGCGCTGGCGAAGATGCTGCCCGCCTTCCAGGCCGGAGGCGGAGGACGCATTGGCGATGGCCGGCAGTGGATGAGCTGGGTGTCCCTGGAGGACGTGCTCGGGCTCATCCAGTTCGCCCTGTTCACCCCGGGGCTGCGCGGGCCCGTCAACGCGGTGGCGCCCCAGGCCGTGCGCCAGGAGGAGTTCGCCCGGACGCTCGGGCAGGTGCTCTCCCGGCCGGCGGTGGTTCCGTTGCCGGCGACGGCGGTGCGGGCCCTCTTCGGGGAGATGGGGAACGAGACGCTCCTCCTCGGTGCCCACGTGCGCCCCGAGGTGGCCGACCGCCAGGGCTTCACCTTCCTGCACCCCTCGCTGGAGCAGACGCTGCGCTTCACGCTCGGGAAGACGTCCGAGGGCCCTCGCTTCCGCTAGAGTCCCGCGCATGATTCACGTCGAGGGGCTGACCAAGTACTACGGCAGCCACGCGGCCATCCGGGACCTGGCCTTCCGCATCGAGCGCGGCGAGGTCATCGGCTTCCTGGGACTCAACGGCGCGGGGAAGAGCACCACGCTGAAGATTCTCGGGTGCGTGCTGTTGCCCACCTCGGGGCGGGTCGTCATCGACGGCTACGACGCCGTGAGCCATCCGCACGAGGTGCGCCAGCGCATCGGCTTCCTGCCGGACACGCCCCCGCTCTACGACGAGATGGAGGTGGGGGAGTTCCTCGCCTTCGTGGCGAGGCTGCGCGGCGTGCCGTCGCGCGAGGTGTCGGCCCGCGTCGCCGAGGCCGAGGAGAAGACGGGCCTGCGCGAGGTGGACGAGGTGCCCATCTCCTCGCTGAGCCACGGCTACCGGCAGCGCGTGGGGGTGGCGCAGGCGCTCGTGCACCGGCCGGCGCTGCTCATCCTCGACGAGCCGAGCAGCGGGTTGGACCCGAGGCAGATCGTCGAGATGCGCGCGCTCATCCGGGGACTGAAGGGGGCGCACACGGTGCTCGTCTCCAGTCACATCCTGTCGGAGATCAGCCACACGTGTGACCGGCTCCTGGTCATCAAGGACGGGGAGCTCGTCGCGCAGGGGACCGAGGAGGCGCTGGGGCAGCGGTTGGGCGGTGGCGGCGGCTTCATCGAGGTGGAGGTGCGGGGCGAGCGGGAGCGGGTGCTCGCCGCGCTCGGGGGCGTGGGGCCGGTGCGGGTGCTGGGCGAGGCGGACGGCGTGGTGACGCTCCGGGTGGACGCTCCGGCGGAGCTGCGGCCAAGGGTGGCCCAGGCGGTGGTGGGCGCGGGCCTGGAGTTGCTCCGGTTGGACCGGGGAGCGGAGCGGCTCGAGTCCCTCTTCCTGCGGCTCACCCAGGGCCCGGAGGTGACCGCGTCATGATGCGGACGCTGCTCATCGCGCGCCGCGAGCTCGCGGCCTACCTGCGCACCTTCCAGGGGTACGTCATCATCGCCATGGTGCTGGCGGTGGATGGCCTGCTCTTCAACGCCTACGCGCTCGGCGGGGTGAGCAAGCGCTCCTCCGAGGTGCTCTCGCTCTTCTTCTTCTTCTCCAGCGGCACCACGATGGCGGCCTCGGTCTTCATCTCCATGCGGCTGCTCGCCGAGGAGCGACAGACGGGCACGCTGGCCCTGCTGTACTCCTCGCCGGTGAAGGACCATGAAATCGTCCTGGGCAAATTCCTCTCGGCATTGGCCTTCCTGACGCTGATGACGCTGGCCACGGTGTTCATGCCGCTGCTGGTGATGGTGCACGGCAAGCTGTCCCCGGGCCACATCGCCGCCGGCTACCTCGGGCTGCTGCTGCTGGGCAGCGCGTCCCTGGCCATCGGCACGTTCGGCTCGGCGCTGGCGCGCAACCAGGTGCTGGCAGCCGTCCTCTCCGCGTGCATGCTGGTGGCGTTGCTGACGTGCTGGCTGCTGGCACGCATCACCGAGCAGCCGCTCTCGGACGTCTTCGGCGCGCTCGCGCTGTGGAACCAGCACTTCCAGCCCTTCCAGGCCGGCGTGGTGCACGTGCGCGACGTCGTCTACTACCTGCTCGTCACCTACGTGGCCCTCTTCGCCGCCACGCGGGTGCTCGAGGCGCGGAGGTGGCGGTGAGCCTCCGGCCGACTCCCTGGGTGTCCGCGCTGTACGGGGCGGGCCTGCTGGCCCTCTTCGTCGGCGAGCGCGTGGTGGGCGCGGGCACCGGGCGGCTCGTGTCGAGCGGGCTCGGGCTGGTGCTGGTGGGGCTCGCGCTGGGGTGGCGCGGGGCGCGGGTGGCACGTGCCTCGGGAGACTGGCGGGTGCTGGAGCGCTGGCTGCTGGGCCTCTTCCTACTGGGGGGGCTCGGGCTGGCGCTCTACTTCCTCCAGTCGGACGCGGCGGCCTCCGTGCTGGGCTCGCCGTTGAAGAAGCAGGCGCCCCGGCTGGCGGTGGTGCTGGCGGCGCTCTTCCCCGCGCTGCTGGCCGCCACGCTGCTGCCGCTCGGGCTGGTGGAGCTGGCGGTGGCCGCCATGGCGCGAGGGCCGGTGCTGGAGACGGGGAGGGTGCGCGCCGCGCTCCACTCGGGCCTGGGGCTGGCCTTCGCGCTCGTCTTCGCCTTCTCGGGCATGTACGTGGCCACGCAGGCGGACGTCTCGTGGGACCTGGCGTACTTCCGCACCGCCCGGCCGGGGGATGCCACGCGCAAGCTGGCGCATGAGCTCAACGCCCCCGTGGAGGTGACGCTCTTCTTCCCGCCCGCCAACGACGTGCGGCAGGCGCTGGAGCAGTACTTCCGCGAGCTGGCCCGGGAGTCCGGCTTCCTGAAGGTGGAGGTGCTGGATCAGGCGGTGGAGCCGGCGCGGGCGAAGGCGCTGGGGGTAGGGGAGAACGGCTCCGTGGTGTTCAGCCGGGGCCCGCGGCGGGAGCGGCTGAAGGTGCCTCTGGAGCTGGAGCGCGCCCGAGCCCAGTTGCAGCGGCTGGACGAGGACGTGTACCGGCGGCTGCGGGGGGTGTCGAGGCGGAGCCGGGTGCTGTACCTCACGGCGGGCCATGGCGAGCGGGGCCCGCGGCCCCAGGTGGCCACGGCGCGGGAGAAGGCGCGGCCCGGCCTGTCACAGCTCGAGGACTGGCTGCGCGTGCTGAACGTGGAGGTGCGCACGTTGGGCGTCGCGGAGGGACTGGGCACGGAGGTGCCTCGCGACGCGGCCGTGGTGGCGGTGGTGGGGCCCGAGCGCGACTTCCTCCCGGAGGAGCTCGCCGCGCTGAAGCGCTACCTGGAGCGCGGTGGGAGGTTGTGGTTCGCGCTGGAGCCGGACGGGCCGGGCTTCGAGGCGCTGCTGGAGCCCCTCGGACTGAAGCTGCTGCGCGTGCCCCTGGCGAACGACCAGCGCTACCTGCGCACCACCCACCAGCGGAGCGATCGGGCCAACCTGGGGACGGCGAGCTTCTCCTCGCACCCCTCGGTGGGGACGCTGACCACGTTGGGCAGCGAGGCGGCCGTCGTCTTCCAGGGCGCGGCGGCGCTGGAGTCGGTGCGGCCGTTGCCCCGAGGCGTGACGCACGACGTGTCGGTGCGGGCGCTCGGGGAGACGTTCCAGGATGCCAACCACGACTTCATCCCGGATGAGGGGGAGCCCCGGAAGGCGTGGCCGTTGGTGGTGGCGGTGGAGCGGGCCGGCGCACAGGGCCTCTCCCCCGCGCGGGTGGTGGCCATGGGCGACTCGGACGTGCTGACCGACGGCGTGCTGCGCACCTATGGCAACTCCTACCTGGCGATGGACACGGTGCTGTGGTTGCTCGGCGAGGAGCAACTGGCCGGCGAGGTGTCCAGCGAGGAGGACGTGCCCGTGCAGCACACCCGCCATCAGGACGCGGTCTGGTTCTACTCGGCGGTCTTCCTCGCGCCCGCCATGGTGCTGGGGGTGGGCTTCCTCGTGACGCGGCGTCGGGACCGACGGCGAGCGCCTCGGGTGCCGGGTGGCGGGGACGGTGCGAGATGAGGGAGCGAGGCGTGGTGCTCCAGGGGGTGTTGGCGGTGGCGGGGCTGGCCGCGGCCTTCTTCGTCTGGCAGCGGGAGCCGGCGGGTGCTCCCGGCGAGATGGTGGTGGTGGACGCCTCCCTCCAGTCGCTGGAGCGCGTGCGCTACGAGGACCCGGCCGGCCGGGTGGAGTTGTTCCGTGAGGGCTCGGAGGACGGTGCGTTGTGGCTGCGGGTGGGGACACGCGTGCTGCGCGCCAACGAGACGGCGAAGACCCTCTTCGCCCGCTTCGCGCCGCTGCGGGCCACGAGAACCCTGGGCGTGCTGGATGCGGAGACGCTGGCGGAAGTGGGCCTGAAGGACAGCCCCCGGAAGCTGGTGGTGACGCTGTCCACCGGGGAGCACGCCTTCTCCCTGGCCAGCCCGTCGATTGCCTGGGGCAGCCCCTACCTGCGGCGCGAGACGGACGGCGGCGTCTTCCTCGTGGGGCCCTGGCTGTTGCCCGATCTGGAGAACGCCGCCCACCGTCTGGTGGACCCGACCCTGCACGCCTTCGAGGCCGGCGCGTACGACACCCTCACCGTCACCCAAGGAGGCCACGCACGCACCTTCCTCGTGCGCCAACGGGCGCGGCGTCCGGCGGAACTGCTGCCCCAGGACGCGCCGGACTCACCCGACGAGATGGCTCGCAAGTGGCACGAGCGGGTGTGGCTGCTCGCGGTGACACCGACGGGCCTGCTGGGCCGTGACGAGGAACCTCCCGGAGGTACACCCCGAGAGGTGTTTCGCGTGGAGTACCGGCACGGGGACAAGGGCCTCGGGTTCCTCACCGTCGCGCGAGGCACGGGCGGCGAGTCCTACGCGCGCACCGAGCACACCGCCGGCTGGGTGCGGCTGCCCCCATGGGCGGAGGCCCTCGTCCTGGAAGCCGAGAAGGTGGTCGGGAAGCGCTGACTACGCCGCTGGAGCCACGGCGGCCAGCACCCGCTCCACTTCGCGCACCAGCGCGTCGGGCAGGCAGGGCTTGGTGACGTAGGCATCGCAGCCGGCGTTCTGGGCCTCGCGCGAGTGCCCATCCAGCGCATGGCCGGTCAGCGCCACCACGGGGATGGCGCGCGTGCGTGCGTCCGCCTTGAGGCGACGCGTGGCCTCCCAGCCATCCATCACCGGCAGCGAGAGATCCATCAGGATGACGGAGGGGTGCAGCGCGAAGGCCTTCTCCACCGCCTCCGCGCCGTTGCGGGCCTCGGCCACGCGGAAGCCGGAGAACTCGAGGTACTCCGCGTACATCTCCCGGGCATCCTGGTAGTCATCGACGATGAGGACGAGGGGCGGGATGTCGTTGCGTGCAGGGGGGGTCATGTCCGCCTCGTACGTCGTGGAATCTGCAGGGTGAACGTCGAGCCCTGGGCCGGGGCGCTCTTGAGCGAGATGCGCCCATCGAGCATGGCGGCCAGCCGACGGCAGATGGAGAGCCCCAAACCCGTTCCACCGTACGGGCGCGTGGGGGAACTGTCCACCTGCTGGAAGTCTTCCCAGATCTTCTCCTGGTGGCTGGGGTCGATGCCGATGCCCGTGTCCGCGACGGCGATGTGGAACGTGGCGGTGGGGACCTCGTACGAGGCCACGACCCGGATGGAGCCCTCGTGGGTGAATTTGAGGGCGTTGGACAGCAGGTTGACGACGATCTGCTTCACCTTCTGCCGATCGCTGTACACCTGGGGCAGGTTGCCCTCCAGCGACGCGCTCACCGCCAGCTTCGAGCGCACGATGATGGGATCCAGCTCCGCCGTCACCTCCTGGATGAGTTCGGGGAGGCGGAACTCCGACAGGTGCAGCGGCATCCGGCCCGCCTCGATGCGGGTGATGTCGAGGATCTCGTTGATGATCTCCAGCAGGTGCCGGCCGTTGGAGTCGATGCGGCTGAGGCTGCGGCGCTGGGTCGTGGCGAGCTCGCCATTGACGCCCTGCAGCAGCATGTTGGTGTAGCCGAGGATGGCGTTGAGCGGCGTGCGCAGCTCATGGGACATGTTGGCGAGGAACTGCGACTTGGCGGCACTCGCCTGCTCCAGCTGGATGGCCTGACGGCGCAACAGCTCGTTCTGCGTGGCCAGCTCCTCGGTGGCGGCGTTCACCCGGGCGGCCAGCTCGCTGGAGGCCTCCTCGAGCCGGATGAGCTGGCGGCCCTTGTACAGGCGCGACAGGTGCATGCCCAGGTGTCCGGCGACCCAGGAAGCGGCGGGGGACAGCTCCGGCAGGGCCGAGACCACCAGCAGCATCCCGGGAGGAGGCGTGCCTGGAGCGGCCGGGCCGAGCGACAAGGAGAAGAAGCCCGTGGCCGCCAGCGGCAGCTCCAGCGAGCGCTCACCGGGAGGGAACCAGTGGGGCTCGGTCCACTGGAGTGCCTCCACCAGCGGGTGCCCGGCGTCATGCAGCGCGAGCTCGAAACCCTCGGCATTGGGCAAGCCGTGTGAGGCCAGGGGGATGAGTCGGTGCGAGTCCGACTCGTCCGGTGCGAGGCAGAGCACCTGGTCCGCGTGGGCGTGGTGGACGAGCCAGGCCACGGCGGCCTCGGCACACGTCCGGGCCTCCTCGCAGCCGAGCAGCAGCTCGGCGAACGCGAGTCGCGCCTCGGGGCCGGGCGCGGGGGGCGACGGCAGGGCGGCGGTGGATGGCAAGACGCGGCGCTCCGGGTTCGTCGGGAGATGGATCAAGGAGTTTACTAGTCTGGGTGGCCGAGGAACCCCAGGGATCTGAGCCCTCCTGGCCCCAATGGCCAACACCTGGAGGCGTGGGCTGTTGGTTCGTGTACATCCTGGGGCCTCGATGTAGGGCAGGCAAGCGGGCCGTGGAGCCTGGCCGCTCGCCCTACCGCCCCCCGGCCGCGTCCCTAGCCTTTGGGACATGGTGGAAGAGCGCACACACAAGTCGCTGTGGACGGTGACGGCCCCGGCGCGGCGCTACCCGGTGCTGCGGGAGGACCTCGAGGTGGACGTGGTGGTGATTGGCGGCGGCATCGCCGGCCTCACCACGGCCTGGCTGCTCAAGCAGGAGGGGAAGCGCGTGGCGGTGGTGGAGATGCACCGGCTGCTGACCGGGCAGACGGGGCAGACCACGGCGCACCTCACGGAGCTGCTGGACACGCCCTATTACACACTGGCCTCGGACTTTGGCGAGAAGGGCGCGCGGCTGGCCGCCGAGTCCACCCGCGCCGCCATCGAGAAGATCGCCGGGCTGGTGGATCAGCTGCGCATCGCGTGCGGCTTCCAGCGGGTGCCCGGGTATCGCTACGCGGAGACGGATCGCGAGGCACGGGAGCTGGAGCGCGAGGTCTCCGCGGCGAGGCAGGCGGGCCTGATGTGCGCGCTGACGGAGGACGTGCCGCTGCCCTATCCGGTGAAGCTGGCGCTGCGGGTGGAGGATCAGGCGCAGTTCCATCCGCGCGAGTACCTGCTGGCGCTCGCCGAGGGGATTCAGGGGGGCGGCAGCCACATCTTCGAGGAGACGCAGGTGACGGAGCTGTCCGAGGGCGTGCCCTGCCGGGTGCACACCGCGCACGGCACCCTCACCTGCCGGGACGTGGTGGAGGCGACCACGACTCCGCTCAACCGCGTCTTCCTGCACACCAAGCTGTACGCGTACCGGAGCTATGCGGTGGCGGCGCGGCTCGCGGGGTCGCTGGAGGCGGGGCTCTACTACGACAGCCAGGATCCGTATCACTACATCCGCACGCAGCGGGTGGAGGGTGTGGACTACGTCATCGTCGGAGGCGAGGACCACAAGGTGGGCTCGGAGGAGGACACGGAGCGCCATTACGAGGCGCTGGAGGCGTACACGAAGAGGCGCTTCTCGGTGGCGGAGATTGAATACCGCTGGTCCGGCCAGGTCATCGAGCCGGCGGATGGGCTGGCGTACATCGGGCGCAACAGCAACTCGCGCCACGTGTGGGTGGCCACGGGGTTCTCGGGCACGGGGATGACGTTCGGGACACTGTCGGGGATGATCCTGACGGACCTGATTCTCGGCAGGCAGAACCCGTACGCGGCGCTGTATGACGCCACGCGGGTGAAGCCGAAGGCGGGGGCGAAGGACTTCATCCAGGAGAACGCGGAGGTGGCCTTCCACTTCGTGGCGGATCGGCTGGCGAAGCCAGAAGCGCACGACCTGTCCGAGGTGCCAATCGGAGAGGGCCGCATCATGGAGGTGGACGGGAAGAAGGTGGCCGTCTTCCGCGAGGAGGGTGGGGCCGTGCACGCGGTGAGCCCGGTGTGCACGCACGTGGGGTGCTACGTGCACTGGAACAAGGCCGAGCGCTCCTGGGATTGTCCATGCCACGGCTCCCGCTTCAGCCCGACGGGCGAGGTGCTCAACGGCCCGGCGGTGAAGGGTCTACCATCGAAGAAGGTGCGCTGAGCCGAGGCCGCGGCCGCGAGTAGCATCGGCCGCATGAGCCTGTCGAACTCGAAGAAGTGGCTGGCGCTCCTCGGCCTGCTGCTGACCGCATGCGCCTCCTCGGCGCCCACCGTCCGGGAGGAGGGTGAGGCGCCCGAGGTCGTGTCCTCCTCATGGGACGAGGCCCGCGCGGATCCGACGTGCGTGGTGCCGCTGTGCGACGAGGATCGCTGTGCGCTCTGGCGCTGCCAGGACGTGGCGGAGGTGGACGCCCATCCGGTGCTGCTGGCGCAGGCGATGGTCCCGACGCCGGCTCCGATGCTCCGCACCCCCCTGGTGGGCACTCCCAGCCCCAGCCGCTGGTGGGGCCACCCGCTCGCCGTGCCCACCTACGCGGACCCCGTCTTCGAAATCCCCTGGCACAACTGGAAGACGCGGGAACGGAGCGCGCCCAGGCTCTTCCGGCACCAGTGCCTCACTCCTCCGCGAGAGCCCTTCGAGAAGCACCACATCTTCCCGCAGCAAAAAGACCTGGCCCTATGGTTTGACAGAAAGGGCATCGACATCCACGCCTTCACCATCCGGCTTCCCAGAAGCTTCCACCAATGGCTGCACAGCGGTGGGCCCAAAGGTGGGCAATGGAATGAAGCGTGGCGGCAGTTCGTGCGAAAAAATCGCAATACCGCTGAGGCGGAGGACATCTGGCGGTTCGCGGGCGAGCTCATGTCGCGGTTTGGCGTGAATGGACCGCTCGTGCCCTATTATTGCGATTGACTGGCAAGAGGGTGAGCACACGTATGCCATACTTTGTTGTTGAGGAAGACAGGTCCACGCGTTACACGGGCATCGTTGACGCCGCGCCAAAGTGGGGTCTCCCAGGCATTCGCAACTGTCCTGCCTGTAAGGCCACCTGGAGTGCTGGGTTTTCGTACCCCTGCGTGGATCTGACCCCGGTGGCCTCCCTAGCAGATTTCGAGAAAGCCCGGCCCGAGCCTATTGAGGAGTATGAACGGCTGTGTGAGTTGGTACGCCCCCTGCTGCCTTCAGGTGCGTTGTTGGAACCAGGCACGACTTTCGGTCCATCGGTCGGCAAGGCGCAGGGTCGCTTCGGTCCGTTCGTCATGCCCATTTCTTGGGTGTTGATGGCGCAGCGTGAGGCGTTGGAGAAGCTCCAGGCCGAAGACCTCCGAGGCCTCGATGGCTGCCGTCTTCAGGTGCGCTTCCGTCAGCGCAACTCGCCCGAGCTGCTCGAACTGGAAATCCTCCCCATGGGTCGCCTGCACCGGGACTGCCTTCCTCCCGATTACCAGCCGCCCTGCTCGCGCTGTGGCCGGAGTTTCATTCCTTTGCCCGATGACCTCCTGTTGGACGTCGCCACCCTCTCGAGGGAACTGGATTTGTTCCGGCTGGAGGACTTCTCCCAGGTGATCATCTGCACCGAACGCTTCGTCGACGCCTGCACGCGCCTGGGGTTGGACGGCGTGGCGTTCCGCCCCTTGCCGTCGAAGTAGGGGTGCTGCGCGGAGCTTTCTCCGGTGGCACGATGGCCCCATGCCCGCCGCGACCACCCGTGTCCTTCCCGCCACTGACACCCTGCCTCCTGCCGAGAGCCTGCTGCCGGAGGGCTTCACGCCCGCGGCACGGCGGGCCTTGGCGAAGGCGGATCCGACGCTCGGCGCGCTGATGAAGCAGGTGGGGCCCTTCCGCATGAAAGTGGCGTCGCTCCAGAGCCCCTTCGTGGGGCTGGCGGAGTCCATCGTCTACCAGCAGCTCACGGGGAAGGCGGCGGCCACCATCTTCGGGCGCGTATGCGAGCGCGTGGGAACGGGGAAGCGCTTCACGCCGGAGGCGGTGCTCGCGCAGTCCGTGGAGAGCCTGCGCGAGGCGGGGCTCTCTGGTTCCAAGACGGCGGCACTGCGAGACCTGGCCGCGAAGGCGCTGGAGGGCGAGGTGCCCACGCTGGCCCGGGCGAAGCGCATGAGTGACGCCGCGCTGGTGGAGCACCTCACGAAGGTGCGCGGCATCGGGCAGTGGACGGTGGAGATGCTGCTCATCTTCCGGCTGGGCCGGCCGGACGTGCTGCCCGTGGACGACTACGGCATCCGCAAGGGTTTCCTGCGCACGTACGGCCTCTCCGAGCTGCCACGTCCGAAGGAGCTGCTGGCCCACGGTGAGCGCTGGCGCCCGTGGCGCACGGTGGCGAGCTGGTACCTGTGGCGCTCGCTGGAACTCCCCAAGCCCTGAACGCTACACCCGAGGCGCCGTTGCCCGAGGCGCGCTCCGGACCCGCGCCCGCTCCAGCAACTCACGCACCTCCGCGTCCGTGACCTCCGGGTAGCTCGCGTAACAACCCGGCACGGAGACGAAGGGCTCGGGCTGGAGGCAGCAGACGACCTCGTCGAAGTCGCTGGCCAGCAGGCGCAGTCCCTCCTGCGCTCCCACGGGGATGGCGGCCACCAGGGTGCGCGCCCCGGCCCTGCGCAGGAGCCCCGCCGCGCGCCGGAGCGCCACTCCCGCCGCCGTGCCGTCATCCACGACCACCACCGTCCTGCCCTCGAGCGAGGAAGCCAGCGCCCCTGGCCGCATGGCGCGCACGCGTTGGCGGAGCCGCTGGCGGGCGAGGGTGAGCGCCTGACCGAGCGCTTCGTCGGAGAGGTTCAGCGCGTTGAGGGTGGCGTCGTTCAACTGCACCGCCGGTGGAGAGCCGAGCAGCCCGAGCGTCACGTCCCCGTGGGAGGAGTCCAGCGTCTGGAGGATGGGCTGGACGACGGCGAGATCCAACGGCGCACCGAGCGCGAGAGCGACCTCGAAGGCCACGGGAACGCCACCATGGGGCAGGGCGAGTACGGTGACGTCCTCTCGCCCGGCGAGATGTGAAAGCGAGCGGGCCAGCAACTCACCCGCCTGGGTGCGGTGACGGAAGGGGGGATGCATCTGCGCTGAACGTGCGGTGAGCGCCCAGGGGCGGCAATGCGGAGAAGCCACCCGGGAGGGCAGGTGACGACGCTCGCCCGGACCTCATTCGAGTGGGAGGACGCTCGCGCGTTGCCTCGCCGGGTATACGTCTGTACAGTGCCCGGCCCCATGAAGCCTGAGAAGGAAGAGGCGGCGTTCTCCGGGGCTCGACGCAAGCCCTGGTCGGGTCCCCGCGGTCTCGAGGCTGTCCTCAACGGATGGCGCGACGACAAGCAGGTCTGGCCGAACTTCGTCCTCGACGAGGTGACGCCGGAGCGCGCCGGTGCCTACGTGCCCGTCCCCGAGGAGGTGGCCCCCCAGGTGCGCGAGGCCCTGCGGCGCCGGGGCATCGAGCGGCTCTTCTCCCACCAGGCCGAGGCCTACCGGCTGGCACGTGCCGGACGGAGCCTCGTCATCGCCACGCCCACGGCCTCGGGCAAGAGCCTCTGCTACAACCTCCCGCTGATGGACCGGTTCGCGCGGGAGCCGCAGGCGCGCGCCCTCTACCTCTTCCCCACCAAGGCGCTGTCGAGGGACCAGGAGGAGTCGCTGCGCGTCTTCATGCGCGAGGCGGGCCTGGAGCACGGCGCCATCACCTTCGATGGGGACACCCCGGCGGATGCGCGACGCGCGGCCCGGGAGCGCAGCGGCGTGCTGCTCACCAACCCGGACATGCTGCACACCGGCATCCTCCCGCACCACGCGAGCTGGGCGCGCCTCTTCTCCAACCTGCGCTACGTCGTCATCGACGAGCTGCACACGTACCGGGGCGTCTTCGGCTCGCACCTCGCCAACGTGCTGCGCCGGCTTCAGCGCGTGGCGGCCTTCCACGGCTCGTCGCCGACATTCATCCTCGCCTCGGCCACCATCGGCAACCCCAAGGCCCACGCACAGCGGATGCTGGGCCGCGAGGTGGAGCTCCTCTCCGAGAGCGGTGCGCCCTCCGGTGAGCGCCGGGTCCTGGTCTACAACCCGCCCGTGGTGAACGCGGAGCTGGGCATCCGCGCCAGCTACCTCAAGAGCGCGGTGCGGCTGGTGTCGGACCTGGTGCGCGCCGAGGTGTCCACGCTGCTCTTCGGCCAGTCGCGCAACAACATCGAGGTGATGCTCAAGTATCTCAGGGACCAGTTCATCGCGGACAAGATGGACCCGAACCTCATCCAGGGCTACCGGGGCGGCTACCTGCCGGGGACGCGCCGGGCCACCGAGGCCGCCATGCGCGCGGGCGAGGTGCGCTGCGTGGTGGCCACCAACGCGCTGGAGCTGGGCATCGACATCGGCTCGCTGGACGCGGTGGTGTGCGCCGGCTACCCGGGCTCGGTGGCCGCGCTCATGCAACGCTTCGGCCGCGCGGGTCGCCGGGGCGCGGGCAGCCTCGCGCTCCTCGTCTCCTCCAGCGCACCGTTGGATCAATACCTCGCCTCGGACCCGAAGTACCTCACTGGCGCTCCGGTGGAGCACGCGCGCATCGATCCGGACAACGTGGAGATCCTCGTCCAGCACCTCAAGTGCGCGGCCTTCGAGCTGCCCTTCGCCGAGGGGGACACCTTCGGGGACGTGCCGGCCGAGTCCACCGGGGAGGCGCTCGGCTACCTCGCGCGGCACGAGGTGGTGCACTCCACGCCCGGCCCCGAGGGCCGCAAGATGTTCCACTGGTCCACGGACGCCTACCCGGCCAACCACGTCTCGCTGCGCAGCGTGGGCTGGGACAACGTGGTCATCATCGAGCTGGGCACGGACCGGACGCTCGCGGAGATGGACTTCCGCTCGGCGCACACGATGCTGCACGAGCAGG
Source organism: Archangium sp. (assembly GCF_036389735.1). Taxonomy (GTDB): domain Bacteria; phylum Myxococcota; class Myxococcia; order Myxococcales; family Myxococcaceae; genus Archangium. The sequence goes on from NZ_DASVWK010000378.1 coordinate 21,605, forward strand.
CCATCTACCAGCACGAGGCCGAGCAGTTCCAGGTCGAGCGCTTCGACTACGAGAACCACAAGGCCTACGTGCGCAAGGTGGCGCCGGACTACTTCACCGACGCGATGACGTACGTGCGGGTGAACGTCATCCAGGAGGACCAGGGCGCCGCGCTCGGTCCGCACCTCCAGGCGGGCATGGGCGAGGTGAGCGTCATCGAGAAGGTGGTGGGCTACAAGAAGATCAAGTTCCACACGCATGAGAACGTGGGCTACGGCGAGGTGAACCTGCCCGAGATGCAGATGCACACCACCTCGCTCTGGCTCACCGTGCCGGAGACCGTGGTGCGCTCCATGGGCGCGCCGAGGCCCGCCGTCATCGACGCGCTCCGGGGCATCGCCAGCGCGCTGCGCACCGTGGCCTGCGTGGGGTTGATGATCGACCCGAGGGACCTGGGCAAGACGCTCGGGAGCAAGGACGACGCGGACGGGCCACCGAGCAAGGACAGGGGCGTGGGCTTCGACCCCACCATCTTCCTCTACGACAACATCCCCGGAGGCGTGGGGCTGGCCGCGCGCCTGTTCGATCTGCGCGACGAGCTGCTGCGGCGCGCTCGGCGACTGCTGGAGTCGTGCGCTTGTGAGGACGGGTGCCCCGCCTGCATCGGCCCGGCCGCGGGTGTCATGCCCGGCAGCGCGCCGGTGGACCTGTACCCGCGCAAGCGGCTGGGCCTCGAGCTCCTCTCGGCGCTCGGGGTGGTGGCCCTTCAGTAGGCGAGGCGCTCCGTGGACCTGAAGCGCAAACTGGCACGGCTTGGTGGTGTGGGCCCCGGCGGCAAGCCGGTGGCGGTGCCGTCGTCCGTGCCAGAAGCGCGGGTGGACGCCGTCCCCGTCCCGGACCCGCGCGCGGCCGCGCTGAGCCGGAGTATCGAGAGCTGGGCCGAGCGCCAGGGGGCGGCGATCGCTCGCCGGGCTCCCACCTCCGCGCCTCGTCCGGGCCCGCTGCCGGCCGAGCCCCGGGAGACACCGCATGGCGTGGTCCACCTCGCCGAGCGCGTGCTGCCGCCGGACCACCACCACGGCCGCGCGCCGCTGGCGGAGGCGCTGGACGTGGAGGCGCCGCTGGTGGCGAGCCTCGCGCTCCAGCCCGGGCTGACGGGCGTGGACTTCCAGCGGATGCTCTTCCTGGACACGGAGACGACGGGACTCGCGGGCGGTACGGGCACCGTGCCCTTCCTCGTGGGACTGGCCTGGTTCGAGGGCCGCTCGATGCGGGTGCGGCAGCTCTTCCTGCCCCGGCTGGGCGAGGAGGCGCCGATGCTGCGTCTGCTGGCCGAGCACATGGCCCACTCCTCGTGTCTGGTGACGTTCAACGGCAAGAGCTTCGACTGGCCCCTGCTGCGCACGCGCTTCGTGCTCAACCGCGTGCCCACGCCCCCGGAGCTGCCACACCTGGACCTGCTGCACTGCTCGCGCCGCGTCTTCAAGTACCGGGGCGCCGGGGCGAGGCTGGTGCACCTGGAGGAGCAGGTGCTCGGCCACCAGCGGGTGGGGGACGTGGATGGTTCGCTCATTCCGGACCTCTACTTCCGCTTCCTGCGCGGGGAGGACGGCTCGGCCCTGACGCCGGTGCTGGAGCACAACGCGAACGACCTGCTGCTGCTGGCGGCGCTGCTGGGCGTGCTGGTGCGGCGCTTCCGGGCGAGCGGCGCGGAGGGCGAGGATCCGCGCGACCTGCTGGGCTTCGCCGGCGTGGCGCTGCGGGCGCGGGACTACGAGCGGGCCCACGCCTTCGCCCGGGCCGCCGCGGCGGGGGACACGGGCGCCGTGGGGGTCGAGGCGCTCGCGCTGGCCTCCCGGCTGTCTCGCCGGGTGGGGGATGACCGGACGGCGGCGGCGAACCTCCAGCGGGCGCTCGCGTCGGCGCGGGCGGACCAGGCGGCCCCCCTCCACCTCTCGCTGGCCAAGCTGTACGAGCACGACCTGAAGGACCTGCCGCGCGCCCTGCACCATGCGAGGCTCTGCGCGCCCGCCGAGGGCTCCGACGCACTGCGGCGCCGCATCCAGCGCCTGGAGCGGAAGCTCTCCCGCACCACCCGCGAGTACACGCTGGATTTCGGCGGTGAGCAGTAACCCACGGCGCAATCCTCCCTCCCGTCCTCCTCCATTGTCCGCTAGCGGCGCATCCCATCCGGCGGCGGTCTGAGAGACCGCTGTGGGCACTTGTCCTCGCTGGGTTGCCTGCTGAACCTGCCGACACCCCGCGTCCCGACGCTCTGGAAGTGGGCGCGCGGTTGCGCTGGAGGGGAGGACACAAATGGCCGGTGTACGTGGAGTCCTGTGGACACTCGTGTGGTGCGTCCTCGCGGGAGTGACGGGAAGCTGTGCCTCGGCCCCGAGTTCACGCTCTTCCGCCGCCCCCGGCACGGGCGGGAGCGGTCCGGTCGAGCTGTCTCCCCGGGAGCGCCAGGACTTCTACCACCTGCCTCAGGGCAGTGAGCACCTGTGGCTCGCGGTCCTGCGCGCGCTCCCGAGCCGCGACAGCCTGGACGGAAGGGTGCCCGGGTTCCAGTCCTTCCTGGACCACCCCGAGCGTTTCGGCCTGTTGCCGGATCCCTCGAATCCCGAGGGACTCCCCGTGGGCCTGGCGCTCGTGCCGGCCAGCGAGAAACGCCCGTATGCGAGCGTGGG
>NZ_DASVWK010000379.1:0-14637 GCF_036389735.1 Archangium sp.
CGCGGCTGAGCCAGCCCGAGCGCCAGGCCGCGGCGCGCATGCTGGTGCGGCTGGTCACCGCCGAGGGCACGCGCGCGGAGCTGAGCGAGGAGGAGCTCACCTCGGCCTCGCCGGAGGCCCGCACCGCCTTGCGGGCGCTGATGGAGGGGCGCCTGCTGCACGCGCGCACGGAAGGGGAGGGGGCCCGGCTCGCGATTGCCCACGAGGCCCTCATCGCGAGCTGGGGCACGCTGCGGGCCCTGCTCGAGGAGGATGACAGCCAGCGAGTGCTCCGCCAGCGCGTGGAGGTGGCGAGCGCCGAGTGGGAGCGCATGGCCCGTGCCGAGGCGTTCCTCTGGGGGGAGCGCCAGTTGGACACGGTGCGGCACCTCCAGGCGGAGGAGCTGAGCCCCCGGGAGCAGGCCTTCCTCCAGTCCTCCCGGAGCGCCGTGAGGCGGCGGAGCCTGCGCCGCTGGGGGGCGGTGCTCGTGCTGCTGCTGGGGGCGGCCGCCATCTACGGAGTGCCGCGTCTGCAGGCGTACCGGGCCAGCCAGCGCTTCGTTCAGGAGCGGTTGGACGCCGCCAGGCAGGCACACGCACAGGGCCAGCGCCAGGCCCAGAGCGCGCTCGCGCGCCGGGAGGAGGCGCTCGCGCTGTTCGAGATCCCACCCGCCGCCGACGCCAGCGGCGAGGAGTCCTCCCGGCGGCAATGGCAGCAGGCCGAGCAGGTCTGGCGGATGTCCCTGGAGGAGCTGGCGCGCGCCGAAGCCACGCAGACCCAGGCGGAACAGGCCCTGGAAGAAGCCCTGGAACACGAACGCGACGAGCCGGAGGTGAAGCGGCTGTACGCGGAACTCACCCATGCGCGCTTGCTCCTGGCCGAGGGCTTCCATCAAACAGAGAAGAGCACCCAGCTCGTGGAGCGGCTGCGGCGGATGGACGGCGGGAGTTCTCCGTGGCGGGCGCGGGTGGAGGCCCCGGCCACGGTGGAGCTGGTCACGGAGCCACCGGGCGCGAGGGGGGAGGTGCTGCGCTACGTGGACGACCACGGCGTGTTGCGGCGCCAGCCCCTGCCGGACCTCGCTGCGCTCGAGGTGACCCCCATCGGCCAGCTGCGGCTGCCCGCGGGATCCTACCACCTGCGCCTCACGCGGGAGGGCCGCGTGCCGGTGGAGCTGCCCCTGGTGCTCGCGCGGGGGGAGCAGGCCCGCGTGCACCTGCAGCTCCCCGCCGCGGTGCCCCAGGGCACGGTCTACATTCCCCCGGGCTGCTCGTTGCTCGGGAGCGCTGACGCCGAGGAGGTTCGCGAGTTCCTTCGCAGCGTGCCCCTGCGCCGCGTCTGCCTGCGCGAGGGCTACCTCATCGGGCGGACCGAGGTGACCCTGGGCGAGTGGGTGGAGTACCTCGACACGCTGCCCGCCGATGCTCCGGCGCGGCGCCTGCTCGAAAAGCCGAGCTTCGGCAACAGCGGAGCGCTCGCGCTGCGGCAGCTCCCCGGCGGTGACTGGAGCTTCTCCCTCCATCTGGTGAACGGGGCGGTGCTCACGGCGCGGGCCGGCGAGCCTCTTCGCTACCCGGGCCGCACGCACCGCGGCGAGGTGGACTGGCGCCGCCTGCCGCTGACGGGCATCTCCCCCGAGGACGCCGCGGGGTACCTGGCCTGGTTGGACCGCTCCGGGCGCCTGCCGGGGGCCCGCCTGTGCGGCGAGTACGAATGGGAGCGCGCCGCCCGAGGAGCCGATGGGCGCAGGTACCCCCACGGCAACCGCCTCCAGCCGGATGATGCCAACATCGATGTGACGTACGGTCGCCGGCCCGACGCCTTCGGGCCCGATGAGGCAGGTTCCCACCCTGCGTCCGCGAGCCCTTTCGGGGTGCTGGACATGGCTGGAAACGCCTTCGAGCCCACCCAGCCCCAGACGCGGGAGCTGGGGGGCATCGTCCTGCGCGGAGGCGCCTGGTACTTCGAGCAGGTGGGCGCGCTCGTCACCAACCGCCAGGCGGGGACCCCCACCATGCGGGATGTCGTCGTGGGGCTGCGTGTCTGCGCCCCCTGGCCGGCGCCGTAGGCCGGCGCGTCAATGGTAGGAGCGGTTGCGCAGCAGCACCGTCTTCGCGTCCGAGCCCTTGCGGCGATGGGTGCAGCGATCCCCCTGGCCTAGCTCCTCGGCGACTGGCTCGAAGCGCCCCGGGCACTCGGCCAGGACCGACTCCAGCTTGCGCCCATCGCGCGTGCGCGCCAGACACTGCGCGCCCTCGGCGGTCCACGCGGCCTCGAAAGAGGCCCGCGCCGGATCCCAGCCCGCCATGGCCTGGGTGGTGGGTGCCAACAAGCCGAGGCTGTCATACATGTCGATGAAGGTGTTCTGGTGCGTGTGGCTGCGGCCGTCTCCGCAGTAGTCGGCGCGCGCCATGCGCGTGCAGGCCTGATGAAGTTCCGTCAGCGGGCGCCCGTCCTTGAGCGCCCAGGGCTTGTAACCCCAGTTGACGCACTTGGCGATGGCGCCATTCTCACAGGCGAGGCTGAAGCGGCCCGGCACGTCCTGGCGCGCGCCGCTCGCATCCCACACCCCGGGCACGGCGAGCGCCCGCGGGTGGCGCATGCGGCTGGTGGCGACGCACGGGTTCTCCCAGGCCTCGCTGGTGGCATTCCAGATCTCCACCTGGTACCAGACCATCTTCTCATCCTGGGCCGTGGGCTCGGCGCCGCAGAGCGCCACCTTCACGGGCTTCCCGTCACTGGAGGTGCCCTGGAGCACGGCACCGGTGAGGTTCTGGAGCGTGACCCCGGGAGCCAAGAGGCGGCCGCCATCCAGGCGCGGCTGCTTCTTCTCGCCCCCAGCGAGCTGCAGGCTGCCCAGCGAGACGGAGGTGAGCACGCTGCTCGTCTCCTCCTGCTCCACCTGGCGCCAGGTCCCCCACAGGTGGGTCCCTTGAGGCCAGACGGTCCGCTCGGGCTCCTGGCGCTGCTGACACGGTTGGCTCCGGGGCCTGGCCGTCCGGGGAGGCGCTCCTGCTTGAGCCTGGCCCGACATGCACAGCACCACGCCTGCCAACCACTTCAGAATGCGGCTTCTGCTCCTGCTCGATTGCATCGGTTCACCTGAGAGGGTCGCGGACTGCAACGTTTCGTGGGCCGGCCCTTGAGCAATGGCCGTGCCGGAGGGCCACGCCGAGGTGTCCTGAGGAGCGGCAGGGGAAACTCGTCACTTTCTGACGCGGTTTGCCTACTCCCTTGACGCGAAGGGGGAGTCCCCGGCCGCGAGGCAACAGGTGGGTCCCCCGCCGAGCAACGCGGAGCAGGACGTCGATGGCGCCTGCCACGTGGAGGCAGGTCATCAAGGCCCCCGCGACACCCGCCGTGACACGAAGGACAAGCCAACCCGGGATGGCCTGGAGATTGCTTTGGGCGTTGGGTTGTCAACAAGTCCTGGAGCTGTCCATGCGTGCGTTTCTCCGAGCAGTCCTCATGCTCCCCAAGCCGTCCGTGAACCCCCGGGCCGCGCTCCTGGTAGGAGCGCTCGCCGCTTCTCCGACGCTGGCGCAGACGACTCCCGTCAAGGCCTTCGACCTGGAGCAGGTCTCGCTCAGCCCGGGTGGCCAGCACTCGCTGCTGCTCAGCACCGGCGACATCCTGGCTCCGGGGGACCTGCGCCTCTCCCTGGCCGCCCAGTACCAGCGCAACCCCCTGGTGTTCGTGCGCGGCGGTGTACGCCAGGGTGCCGTCATCGGCCGCCGCTTCAGCGGCCACCTCGGCGTCGCGTACGGCCTCACCGACGACGTGGAGGTGGCGCTGCAACTGCCCGTCATTCTCTCCCAGGCCGGCGACGACCTGTCCTCCCAGGGCATCGCTCCGGTCGCGGGCACGGTGCTGGGCGCGCCCCTGCTGCAGGGCCGCATCGTGCTCGCGCGCCAGTCGCCCACGGCGCTGGGCGATATCGGCCTCAACCTGGCCCTCTCCCTGCCCCTGGGCAGCAGCACCGGGCTGTCGCAAGACCCGGGCGCGGGGCTCGCCTTCAACGCTGGAGTCGGGTTCGGCCATGACTTCGGCTCGCTGTTCCGAGTGGGAGCGGAGGCGGGTGCCGTGGTCCGCCGGCGCGAGCGGCTCTCCGATTACTCCCCTCGGATCATCGACCAGGTGGGCAGCTACCTCACCCTGGGAGTCACCGCCACCACGCTGGGCGACGGGCTGCGCGGCGAGGTGAGTGCCCGCGCCCTCATCGCGGCCACGCAGACCATGAGCGCCGGCGAGGTGATGGTCGGCGCCCGCTATCCGCTGCCCCGCAACCTCGAGGTGTTCGCGCTGGCCGGTCCTGGCATTGGCAAGATGCCGGGCAACCCGTCCTTCCGCGCCTTCGCCGGGCTCTCCCTCCGCCCCTTCCCCAAGGAGCGTGTGAAGGAGCAGCCCAAGCCCCTCCTGGCGTCGGAGCCCGCGGCCGCCCCCATCTGTCCTCCCGCGCCGCCCGCTCCGCAGTGCCCGCCCCCGCCGCCCCCTCCGCCACCGGACTCCGACCACGACGGCATCCCCGATGCGGCGGACGCCTGCCCGGAGCAGGCCGGTGACGCCGCCCAGCGCGGCTGCCCGCCCCCGCCTCCTCCTCCCGCTCCCACCCCGCCCCCCGAGGACAAGACCCCGAAGCTGGCCGAGCTCAAGGGCAACCGCATCGAGATCCGGGATCAGGTGCGCTTCACCACCAGCAAGTCGCAGATCCTGGCCGAATCCTTCCCGCTGCTCGACGAGGTGGCCCAGATCCTCAAGGAACACCCGGAGTTGGCCCGGCTGGAGATCAGCGGCCACACCGACAGCCGCGGTGCGCGCGACTACAACATCAAGCTGTCGCAGGACCGCGCGGAGGCGGTGCGCCTCTATCTCATCCAGAAGGGCGTGGAGCCGAGCCGCCTGGTGGCGAAGGGGTACGGCCCGGACCAGCCCATTGCCAGCAACGATGACGCCGAAGGCCGCCAGAAGAACCGCCGCACCGAGTTCCACTCCGTCAGTGAGTAACCCCACCCCTTTCTCTTTCATCTCCAAGAACCCATGCACATGAACAGCAAGGCCTCACGGCGCGCGCTCCCTGGCGTGGCGCGGATTGCAAGCGTCTGTACCCTCCTCTTGAGCCTCGCCTGTAGCGACAAGCCCGGCTTGTCTGGCGCGCGGCCGGACGTGGCCCCCACCTCCGAGCAGTCGCTCGCCCAGACGGACCTGACCGCCACCAGCACCTTCGATGGGGGCGTCTACTCCTACGTCGCCACCCTGCCGCCCGCCGCGGTGGTGGGCACCATCTCCCAGACCGTGGAAGCGCAGTGGGATCCCAACGTCCACGGCATTCGCCAGGCGCCCACCTATCCCCAGGACTGGAGCCTGGACTACTACGCGGGCGGCACGAAGCTGGCCCAGGCCCCGGTCACCGCCAGCGAGTGGGCGCGGGTCTCGCGAATCGTCACCACCGGCTCTCTCATGGTGGAGGCCGTGGACGGCGACCGGCAGGCCCTCATCTCCACGGTCAACGCGCCCGTGGCGGTGGTGGCCCCGTCCTTCTCGGGTGGCAGCGCCGGTGACGGCTGGGACGTCATCTTCGACCCGGCGTACACCCGCGTCTTCAACATCCACCACCACAACGGCCCCGCCACGCTGATGTGCCGCAAGCTGGCGGACTCCACCGCCTGCCCGGGCTTCCCCATGGCCCTCACCCAGACGAGCCACCGCTCCACGGGCCGCATCGACGCTGCGTCCAACAAGCTCTGGCACCCCACCACCACCACCGGCTCCTCTCCGCGGCTGGCCTGGGATTGCGTGGACCTGGCGACCTCCGCGCGCTGCACTACGCCGGTGGTGCTCTCCGAGCACGCGGCGTCCACCGCCGTGTCCTGGGGCACCTACAACGACCACGTGGACCCGGTGGTGATTGGCCGGAAGTTGTACGCCATTGGCTTCGCCAGCGGCGGCGTCACCCGCATCACCTGCCTGGACATGGCCACCGGCACCGAATGCCCCGGGCTGGCACTGCCTGAGAACGGCAGTGTTGAACACTCCAGCCTCAAGGCGGTGGCCAACAAGCTCCATGTGCTGCCCGGCGCCAACCTGAAACTGGACTGCTACGACAGCACCACCTGGGAGCGGTGCCCCGGCTCCTGGCCCCAGCCTGTGAATCGCAGCCCCGTGTGGGCCCCGCGCAGCGCGGACGGCGCCATCCGCAACATCTGCGCGGACACCAGATGCTTCGGGCTGGACGGCTCCGCGCACACGCTGCCGCCGAACTTCATCACCCACCTCACCGGCAATCCTGTCGTGGGCCTCAACACCACGTTCTTCCAGATGGGCAGCGCCAACAGCGCCGGCACCAAGGCTGTCTGGAGCATCAACGGCAACAAGACCACCTGCTGGGACATGGCCACCGATGCCAAGTGCGCGGATGCCTTCCCCATCGCGGTGAACTCCCTCTACACGTCCAACCTGGACCCCGAGGATCCGGACTGCCTGTGGACCAACGGCGATGACGGCGTCATCCGCAACTGGAAGATCAGCACCGGCGCCCAGGGTTGCGGCGGTGGGCCGGCCCGCATCTCCTTCAAGGCCTCGGTCGCCGTTCCCCGGCTCAGTTGCGACCCGGAGGACCGCGTCTACCAGTACAAATCCTTCAAGCTCATCGCGCCCAACCCCACCCAGTACACCTCCGCGAGGCTGACGGTGCGCGACTCCAACGGCGTCCCCGTTGCCGGGTGGACCGACCTGCCGCTGTCTGCCGCGGACCCCTCCGTGAACCTGACGGCGCTCTCGCCCTCCGTGGTGGGGAGCACGCCCACCTTCGACATCGCCGCCGAGGGCTTCACCGACACCAGCGTGGTACCCGTGGGCGAGTTCCGCGTTACCACCGGCTCTCCCCCGCAGCTGTGCTGGGACCTCGCGGTGCCGGCCCTCACCTGCCCCACCGGGCCCGGACTGGCCAGCACGGCCCCTCCCAGCCAGGTGTCCACCGCCGTCACGGCCAAGGGCTCGTTCACCACGGGCTCCGGCGTCAACGCCTTCACCGACCAGGTGCTCAACTCCACCGTCACCCCCAACACCCCCACCTTCGACAACTGCGGCGGCACCCGCCTGCGTGCCACCGTGGTGTCGCTGGTTGACGGCGGCCCGGTCGCTGGGGCCACGGTGTTCCTGCTCGACAGCGCTGGCACTCCCATCCTGGATGCGAATGGCCAGCCGGTCTCCGCGGTGTCGGCTGCGGACGGCACCGTCGAGTTTCCGGTCTGGGCGGCGGGCTACACGCTCAAGCTGAGCGGGACCGCGCGCTACAGGCCGGTCTACATGAACGTGACCGCGGGTGGCAGCGGCGCCACCTTCGCCTCTGGCGGCTCGGTGGTGTCCAACACGGTCACCACCACGGTGAACCAGACCTCCCATGTGAACATCACCGTCACGGTCGATGAGGAGCCGACCTGCGCTCCCGTGGTGACCTCGCCCGCGGGGGGCACGGTGGTCTATGAGGAGAGGACCCCCCTCACCGGCACCGCCGATCCGGGCTCCACCGTCACGGTGCGCGTCAACGGCCAGCCGGTCTGCACCGTGGTGGCCAACGCCCAAGGCATCTGGAACTGCACCGCGGAACTCCCCGTGGGTCCCTCCACCGTGACCGCCACCGCGACGGACGAGGCCGGCAACACCTCGGGCTCCTCGTCCGCCGTGCTGCTCACGCGGCGCGACGGCATCGACCCGCCAGTCATTACCGGACCCGCGCCCACCGTGCAGGGCAAGGGTGTGACTGTCACGGGCACCGCACATCCAGGTGCCGACGTCACCGTCAAGGACGAGCAGGACAACACCGTCTGCACGGCCAAGGCGGATGCCCAGGGGGCGTGGGCGTGCGACACCACGCTCTCCGCCGGCCCGCACCAGCTCACCGCCGACGCGAGCTGGGAGGGGTTCCAGAGTACCTCCAACCCCCACGACACCACGGTGTTGGACGAGGCCTGGTTCCAGGGGAGTGGCTGCACCTCGACAGGTGGCGCCCAGCCGGCGCTGATGCTGGTGTTGGCGCTCAGTGGGCTCGCGGTGCTCCGCCGTCGTCGCGCATAGGCCGCGGTTCCACCACAGGCCGCAACGCCTGTGAGTCCGGTGCCCGCGAGGAACAGACCCCACCGAGCCGGCTGACGTGTCAGCCGGCCGCTGTGACGTATCCGCCTTCCTCCGTACTCCCTCTCCCCCTGAGCCCAACCGTCCTGCGCCTGCCCACTTGGGTGGCGGTGTGCCGCGACGGACCCTGGCTCGGCTCTTGCTGTGATGCACGGACGCAACAACTCAACCCCCAGGAGTTCGGCAACATGAAACGGATTGGCTTCGTTTTTCTCTGCGCCTTCGCGACCGCGACCGCGGCGATAGCGCAACCCGCGGCACAACTCTCGACGGAAAAGGCGCAGAACGGCTACGCCCTCGGCCAGGAGGTCGCGACCTCGCTCAAACAGGCGAACGCGGACCTGGACATCAACGCCCTGCTCCAGGGCATCCGGGACAACCTGGAGGGAAAGCCCTCGCTGCTGAGCGCCGCGGATCTCATCAAGGCACGTGACCGGTCCCGTGCCGCGCTGCTCCAGGAGCGCAAGAAGAAGATCGAGGCGGACAAGGCGAAGTACGGCAAGGCGGGACAGGACTTCCTGGCGAAGCGCCAGAAGGAGAAGGGCGTGGTCACGACCCCGAGTGGCCTCCAGTACGAGGTCCTCTCCACCTCTCCGAATCCGCGCCCCGGTCCCAAGAACCGGGTGGTGTTCGACTACACGGCCTCCATCGTGGGCGGTTCGGAGTTCGAGAGTTCCGCGGCCCTGGGTCGGCCCGCCGTCATGGGCGTCAGTGATGGGATCAAGGGCCTGGCGGAGGCCTTCCAGCTCATGCCCGTGGGCAGCAAGTACCGCTTCGTCATCCCCCCGCAGCTGGCCTACGGCACCGAGGGCGTTCCCGGCAAGGTTCCCGCGAATGCCACGGTCATTTACGAGATCACACTGCGCGAAGTCGCGCGCTGAGAGGCTGGAGACCCACGATGAAATCCCTCCAGAGCAGATATCTGGGTCTGGCCGTCACGTGCCTGCTGATCGGCTCGACGGCCGCCGCGCAGGTCACCTTCGATTGTCAGACGACGCAGGAGCGGGCCCCAGCCCCTTCCTCCACGAGCGTGACGACGATGTTGAACCCGAAGGCGGTGGCGACGGTTCCCCTCGACAAACAGAAGCTGGGCTACGTCCGGGTGGGCGGTGGATGCGAGGTGTCGCGCTTCGGCTTTGATTCCGTGCATGCCGGAGTGATGGTGCAGAACGCCCCCGATGGAGAGCACGGCTGGCGGTGCAAGGCAGCGGATCCGGCGTTCGTCTCCAACCCGGGCTGGGCCAAGGCCTCCGTCACCTACTGCAAGGCCAGTCATCCGAACGTGAGCAGCCTGCGCCTGCAGTGCACGGCGCTCTCCAAGAGGATGGGTCCCTCCCGCAACCCGTCCTCCGAGGTGTCACTCACCCAGGCGCTCATCGATGATGGCTATACCGTCGTCTCCGGCGGCTGCGACAGCTCGCACGCAGGCAATGGCTCCATCCACGCCGAGAACGTGGTGGTCTCCAAACCCTCCCTGAATGGCAAGGGCTGGTTCTGCCAGGCGGCCGACCCGCCGAATCATGGTCAGGATGCCACGGTCGAGGCCTGGCTCGTCGGCTGCAAGGTGGCGGTGGAGCCCGCCCAGGTGGCGGCGCTCAGCTCGAAGCCCGCCCTTCGTTGCTCCGTGACCCAGGGAACGAAGTCCCCGGTGTCCACCTATCCCAAGTCCTATGCCAAGGCGTCCTCGGGCAAGGTGATGGGCGGAGGGTGCGAGCTGTCCTATGCCGGCAAGGGCTCCGTCCATGCCGAGTTCATGGTGCAGCACGGGCTCCAGCCGGATGGCTCGTGGGCCTGTCTGGCGGCGGATCCGCCCGCCATCCCCAACCCGGGCACCGCACAGGCCAGCGTGGTGTCGTGCGACATCACCATGCCCCCCGTGCCGGCCCCACTCCCGGCCCCGGCTCCGGCACCGGTACCGGCACCGACGGTGACCCCGAAGTATCCGGTCATCATCGTGGGCGGAACCATGGCGAGCGAGATCTTCTACTGGGTCCTGGAGGCCCGTCTCCGGGCGGACGGTTACACCGTCGAGTTCTTCGAGCTCCCCGAGCTGGGATTGATCGACATCCACAAGAGCGCGCAGCAGCTCAAGTACAAGGTGGCGGATGTGCTGCTTCGGACGGGTGCGGAGAAGGTCAACCTGATCGGCCACAGCCAGGGCGGCATCACCTCACGGACCTATGTCCATGACTTCGGCCCCGGCTCCGTCGAGAGCCTCATCACCCTGAGTTCACCCCATCAAGGCGTCACCGTGGAGCATGGCTCCGCGTTGGAGCTGGTGGCTTCGCTGCTGTTCAAGTGTGACGGGAGCGACAGGCAGTCCGAGGTCTGTCCCCAGCTGATCAAGGGCTCCACCCTCATCAACGAGATCAACCAGCGGCCCCCGGACGATCCCATCTATTACACGAGCATCGTGACCACTCCCGATTTCTTCGTGACGCCGTACACGGCTGCGTTCATGGACAATTGTACTCGCAAGAACTCGGCCGGTCAGGAGCTGAAGTGCAACGTGCTCGTGCAGGACAAGGAGCAATGCCCGTCCATCGTCGTCGATCACATCGGGCTGGCCTATAGCGGTGTGGTCTACAGCGGCATCCGGCAAGCCCTGGAGCACAAGCCGGTACGCCTCGACTGCACCGCGCTCTGACCGTGCATGAGACGACCGGCCCCGCTCTCCCTCCTGATGGACGAGAGGACGAGCGAGCCCCTGCTCTGGAGGTGCTTCCCCTACATCGAGGCCGGTGATCCAATGGCCGGCCTTTCGTTCAAACAACTGCGAGCGCCCGCTCCGGGGACTGGCCGGAAGCCGGACGTGGCGCCTATGTAGGTGAGGAGACAACCTTGAAGACGACGACGCTTCGGAACCTCTGGGCCGCGGTGGTGGTGCTGGGCCTGGGCACGGGGTGTGGCAACACGGTGCAGGTGAAGGGGCGGGTGACGGACGGGGAGGGCACGCAGTCGCAGGGCCTCGTGTCGGGAGCGATTCCACTGGGGGGCTCGGGCACGGTGTCGGCGGCGACGCAGGTGCGCGCCAGCACGGTGGGCCAGGATGGAAAGCTGACGATGGTGGCCGAGGGCAAGCTGGAGGCCCAGGGCCAGTACACGCTCGACGTGCCCGCCGGTGAGGAGCGCCTGGTGCTCCAGGCGGTGGATGCCTCGGGCCAGGTGGTGGCGTCGGCACTGCTGGAGGCCACTAGCGAGGGCTCGGACGCGGTGGCGCCGCCCATGGATGGGGAGAGCTCGCTGGAGGCCGAGATCTACGCGCAGATGATGGCGGACCGGGCCCAGGCGGAGACGGTGGACATGGTGGACGTGCGCGCCCGCATCAACGCCAACATGGCGGCGGCGGCTCGGCAGGGCGCCTCCACGAACGACGCCTTCCAGGCGCGGGTGAAGGCGCTGGCCGACGCGGTGCGCTCGGCGCAGAAGGCCGAGCTGGAGATGTACGCGAAGGCGGGCGTGCAGACGAGTCAGGAGGCCCTCTTCACGCAGGAGGTCGCCGCGGCGGCGGCGCTCAACGTCGCGCTGGACGCGGGCACCGGCGTGGAGCAGGCCTACGAGAAGTTCCACGCGGACCTGCGCGCGGCGGCCGAGCGGGTGGGCGCGAAGGCGCAGGAGCAGGCGCAGGGTGAGCGCGCGGCGAGCGCCTCCTTCCGCGCCACGGTGAAGGCGCGGCTGTCGTCCGAGGACGCGAAGCCGCTGGCGGACGCGGCACTGCGGGCCTCGGCGGGGCTGGAGGCGCGCACCTCGGAGGCGACGCTGAAGGCCGTCCTGGAGGCGGCCGGCGCGGCGGACGCGGCGAAGCAGCAGGCGGCGACGGCGAGCACCTCGCTGCGTAGCCAGGTGCGTGCGTCGACCACGGCGGCGGCGGCGGCGCAGGCCTTCGCCAACTTCGGCGCGAGCGTGGCCACGGGGGCGGACGTGAAGACCACCGTGCTGGGGCAGTACCTCGGGGTGAGCGTGGCGAACCAGCTCGCGGTGAGCGCGGCGGTGCAGGCGACGGTGACGGCGGCGGCGACGCTGGATGCGTCCCTGGACGCGGCGGCCTCGACGACGGTGACGTCGGGCGGCGCGGACGTCACGCTGCTGGCCACGAAGACGGCCGAGGCCTACCACGCGTACTCGACGGCGGTGCGGGCGCAGGCCTCCGTGCTGTCGGCCTTCGGTGCCAGGGCGACGCCCGCGGTGGAGGTGTTGCTGGTGGCCGAGGGCTCCTTCCAGATGGGCCAGTGAGTCGGCCCTTCGCGCTCTCGTGACTGAAGCACCCCGGGCCCCTGCTCGCTCCCATACGACGGGAGTGGCGGGGGCTCTGTTTTCCCTTCAAGGAATGACCCGATGAAGACCCGCCTGCTGCTGCTGTCCGCTTCTGCCACCCTGATGACGGGGTGCTTCTCGTTTGGTGACTGCGATCCGGAGCCGGACATCACCGTCACCCTGGAGCCCGCCTCGGAGGATGTGCGGTCGCTGCCCGTGCTCGCGAGCGGCAAGCTGTCGCTGCTCGGCATCAACGTGCCGGATGCGCACGGTGACGAGCGTGCCAGGCTCAAGATGACGAACGCGAGCAGCGTGGATGTCACCAGCCTGCGCTTCGAGGAGCTGGTGGATGGCTCGCCGCGGAGCATCGAGCTGCTCGCCCAGCAGCACAATGGCCAGAAGCTGGACGCGGGCGGCGTCGTGACGGACAAGGGGCAGCTGCGTTTCGCCTGGCGGGCGAAGAACCTCGCGGAGCTCCGGCTCCCCGAGGCCAAACCCCATACCGGCCGCATCACCCTCAATTGGAAGTACGAGGGGTGTCGCACCCAGACGGGCGTGGCCACCCTGGACATCCCCGGCTATGTGAAGGCCGTCGTCTCGACGGGCAACCTGCGGCTGGTCTCCGCCGAGGCCTCGCGCCCCGATGTGGTGAAAGGCGCCCAGGTGAAGATGGCGCTCCAGAGCTCGGTGGGCGACGCGGTGGTGAACCTGAAGGACGCGAGCTTCACGGTGACCTACTTCGGGGCCGACGGGCTGGTTCCGGGAACCGGGCTGGGGCTCGTGAGCCCGGCCCAGGTGGCCCTCCAGTCCGGTGGGGCGGCGCGCACGCAGATCGCCGTGGGTGAGACACTCGACGTCTTCACCTCCCGCGAGCCTGCCCGGAGCCCTGCCATCTACGAGCCCGCGGGCACGGCGGCCACGATCGGCAACGTCAACGGGGGCAAGGCGCTCATCACCCTGAACGTCTCCTCCGAGAAGCAGAGCATGCCGGGCGTGCGCCAGGTGGACACGGTGTCCGAGTTGGTCGACGTGCCCTGAGGGAGGGCGGTTCCGTCGGGCACTTCACGCTCTCGGACCCCAGGACGTGCCCCTGTCCTCCGCGTCACGGAATGGTTATTCCTTCCGTTGGCGTACGGGCGGGGGTGGGGGCGATGGCGGGCAGGGGCTGGAGTGTCCAGGGCGTCCTGGCATTGGTGGTGTGTCTCGCGGCATGGGGTTGTGGTCCCTCGGGGCAGAAGGGAGACACGCCCGGGCCGGGAGTGGACCTTCCGGCGCCGGTGCCCACGACGCCGGAGTCACCGGCACCCGTGGTCGATGCGCCGCCCCCTGTCGCGGAGGGCCCCGCTCCCGACACGAGCCCTCCACCTCCGAAGCCCACGGTGTGCGCGCCCACGGGCGCCGGTCCGTACTGGCTCCAGGAGGGCGAGCCGTTGACGGTCACGCTGCGCTGCGGCACGGGGTACTCGGCGGCGGGGGTGCGCTTCACCGTGTCGCCGCTGCCGGCCGGGGCCACCGTGGACGAGGCGAGTGGCACCTTGCGGTGGACGCCGGGCAAGGCCCAGGCGGCCGTGTGGCGGCTCACCGTCACGGAGCAGAGCACGGGCGAGACGGGTGTGCTCAAGGTGGGCGTGGCCGACAACTTCCAGGCCCAAGGCAACATCCGCGAGGTGGATCCGCTCACGTACACCGAGGAGTACGGGCTGCCGGTGTTCCACCTCTCCTTCGAGGGAACGCTGACGGCCGGTGGCTACCGCCCGGCGCAGCTCGTCTACCGGGGGCACCGCTACACCATCGAGGCCAAGTACCGCGGGGCCACCTCCAGCATCTTCCCCAAGCGCAACTACGTCTTCAAATTCGCCGAGGAGGACCCGTTCAACGAGCCGGAGCAAGCTGGAGGCTTCACCGGCCGGCGCCGCGTGGTGCTCATCACCAGCTTCAATGACAACTCATACCTGAGGCCGAGGCTCGCCTTCGACCTGTGGAACCGGATGTCGCCGGACCACATCCAGGTGAAGACCTACAGCGCGGTCCTCATGGTGAACGGGCGCTTCTGGGGCCTCTTCACCGTGGCGGACCACGTGGACGAGCACCTGATGGAGCGCCACGGCCTCTCCGACGACGGAGACCTCTTCAAGGCGGTGGATGCGGAGGCGAACTTCTCGCGGCTCGACAAGACTGGCGCGCCCAAGCAGCCCCTGGAGCTGGGCTTCGAGAAGAAGGAGGGCACGCCCAAGGACGGCTGGGTGGGCGCCTATGACACGCTCAACGCGCTC